>WRJS01000043.1 GCA_009778475.1 Kiritimatiellota bacterium
GTGAAATGCGCTCTGGAGGGCGGGTATCCCTCCCGCCGCGCAGGAGTTGTTAATTATGCATTATGAATTGGCACAAGGCTGAAACATTCAATATTCAAAATCTTGTGAATCCTGTCTAAAAAATCTCCGCGCCTTTGTGTGCACCACTCGTCACACGTCGCGCGAGCGGGGACCCCTGCCCCTGCGCGAAAACAGCCTTGCCCAATCAATCCTCATCTTCCTCTGCGAAAGAGAGGTTCGCGACGAGCACTTGCCCATAGACGCGCCCTTCGTACTCCGTCCACACGATCGCCTTGTACTTTCCTTCTTTGGCCACCTCACCGAGGTAGCCGCCTTCGCCGCTTCAGGACGGGCACAGCAGGCCGAGCGCCTGCCGTGTTCGGTCAACGACGTTCCCATCCGCGTCCAGCACGGCGATCTCCGCCTCGCCGTCCATGATGCTGTACACGTTCACCATCCGCAACACCCGCACCAGCTGCGGGCGCATCTCCGCCGCGCCCGGCCAGCCGAGGTCGCGGGCGCGAGCGTCCTCAACGGGCTTGCGCCCCCAAGGGTCATCCCAAGGCTCATCCTCGTGCCGCGCGAAATTGACGGAGACGGCGAAGGGGATTTTCCCGCGCGCACGGAACCCGTCCATGACCTGCGGCCTGAGACGCGCGACGCCGAACGTGACATCGAACCGGATCGACTTGTTCCCGTCCTCCGGGTCCTGCCAAAGCGGGATGAACGCCGCGATCTCCGCCTCCGACGGGATGTCCGCGGCCTGTTGCGGCGGCGGCGCTTTTGTCTGCTTGGTCTGCACCCGCGAGCACGCGGCGCAGAGCAGCAGCAACAGATATGGCAAACACCGTTTCATACTACACCTCTTTTTCGGCGAGGATTAATTCCCGCACAGTTTGTTTATGCGTTGCGACGGAACGCAAGATGTTGTTGAGCGTCCCGATTTTTAACACAGGATGATTCGGCACGACAATGCGCTGGCGGCTAGGGGTCTCTGTTTGCAGGACAACATGACTGCCCACACAGTGAACAACAGAGTATCCCCAACTCTTACACAGGCGTTTGACCATGTCATTCCCGGACATATCCCGCGGCATTTTCATGTTAGAGCAAAAACCTCGTTACGGGAAAAATGCAGGCGGATCATGGCGTTTACGGGATTGTCATAAAAATATCCCATCGTCGCCTCCCGAATGTTATCACGAAGCTCTTCCCATGACTCTGCCTGCGTGAAGATGTCATAGCCGAGGGCTTCGGCGGAGAATCCGCCACCTGTTTCTTGCGTAATATCAAAAACGATTTCCTTCATTGTCCGCTTCCTCGAAAGGGTTACCTGTCTTATGGTCAAAACTTATTCCGTCTTCTCCCCCGGCAGCGTCAGTCCCGCCTCGATGACCGTCCCGAAAACCGCCTTGTCCGTCTTCACCCTGAAAATCGCCTTGTACTTTCCTTCTTTGGCCACCTCACCGAGGCGGCCGCCCCCGCCCCCTCAGGACGGGCACAGCTTGCCGAGCGATTCCCGCACGCGGTCAACGACCTTCCCCTCCGCGTCCACGATGAACACATCCGCGTCCACGTCCTGAACGATCCCCCCGTCATGCGTCAGCACGGCCTGCAGCTGGTACGGGACCTTCCCGACCTGCCGGTACAGCGGCCACACCGTCGCAGGGAACGGCGGCAGGCCGAATGCCGCGCGGAACGCATAGTCGCCGCTGCTTCCCGCGCGCGCGGACGCTTCGGCGTAGTGCGTGACGAACGCGTCGATCTCCGCCTGCGACGGGACATCGTTCGTGCCAGCGCCCTGCTCTTGCGCGAGACACACGCAAGCGGCCGCGGGCACGAAAGCCAAAAGCAATTTCCAATACGCCAATTTCATGCAACAAGGATAGCTCATCCCAAGGCAGTCGTCAACAGAAGAATGTCCGCCGTATCAAAACAAATTCCTCGGGTATTCCCCTGTCTCGACCAGTGCCTGAATCGCGTCGATGACGGCCGGCTTGTCCTCGCGGTAGGTCACGCCGAACCATGAGCTTTCCGTCGGCAACACTTCGACGTCGATACGGCGCTCCCGAATCAGCTCGTCGATGACGAACGGGATGTACCACTCCGCCGCAAGGTTGCCCGCGGTCGCGTCGAGCCATGCCGGGAAACGCTCCTCCAGCATCCCGAACAGGCGTGGCGTGAAGCCCCATGTGTTGAGCGACACACGCTCTGCACCCGTGAGGCGCAACGGCGCGGCGGGATCCTCGCGGTTCTCCACGCCGTCCCCGACCCGCACGAGGCGCGTGAGCTCGACGACGCTTTCGAGCAGCCCCCCTGCCGTCACCTTGCACACGCCCCGCGCCACCGTGCCGTTCTCCGACAGCGTGCGGCCGAGGCGGTAGCCCACGAGCGCGAAGCGCGGGCGCACGCCCGAATCCTGCGCGCGCCCGAGGAACGCGGCGAGCGAGCGGAACGTGTCCTGCCCGTAGAAGTCGTCCGCGTTGATGGCGGCGAACGGCGTGTCCGCCGCGTGGCGCGCGGCGAACACCGCGTGGGCGGTGCCCCACGGCTTGGCGCGGCCGTCCGGCACGCGGTAGCCGACCGGGAGGTCGTCCAGCGACTGGAAGGCGTAGCCGACCTCCAGCAGGCCCGCGTACTTCGCGCCGACGCGCTCGCGGAACGCATCCTCAAAGTCACGGCGGATGACGAACACCACGCGGCCGAAGCCCGCGCGCGCCGCATCGAAAACGGAATAGTCCATGATGGTCTCGCCCGAAGGCCCAACCGGGTCAACCTGCTTCAGCCCGCCGTACCTGCTGCCCATCCCTGCCGCCAAAACCACGAGTGTCGGTCTCATCGCTCTTCCTTTCTTTTCATGTAAAATCCTGTTCACCTCTGAAAACGAATGTGCTATCATACCACACATGATTAAATTTTTAAAGCAACAGTTAGGGCATGATGCGCATCCGGTGGCGCAGTTCATCAAGTACGGGTTTGTCGGCGGGCTGGCGACGGGCATCAACATTGCCGTCTTCTTTGTGCTGGGCTGGACGCTGCTGCCGTGCCTGACGGAGGACGACATCATGGTGAAGCTGCTGGGGCTGGCGGTCGAGCCCGTCACGGAGGCGGTGCGCAAATGGAACGCGGGTTTCTGCAGCGGGGTCGGCTTCGTGGTGTCCAACACGGTGTGCTACATCCTCAACCGCCTGTTCGTCTTCAAGCCGGGGCGGCACGGGGTGGTGAAGGAGTGCGCCCTGTTCTTCGCGGTGTCCGGGGTGAGCTGGGGCATCGGCACGGCCATCCAGACGCAGCTTATCGCCGCGTGGGGGGTTCAGACCTCGCTGGCCTTCGGCGCGAACATCTTCACCGCCCTGCTCATCAACTACGCCATGCGCAAGTTCGTGATTTTCAAAGGTTGAGCGGGGCGGGACGGGATTCGCATGGCGTTTGAGATTTGCGCAAAATAATATTGCGCCCCCCTCCGCGACTATGCTTTACTAAATGCCTTGCGCATCTCATTTCAGGAGGTCTTATGAGCGACACAGGGAAGTGTGTTTTTTGCAAAATCATCGCGGGGGTCATCCCTGCCGCGAAAGTCTATGAGGACGGGCAGACGCTGGCGTTCCTCGACATCGCGCCGTTCGAGAAGGGCCATGTGCTGGTCGTGCCGAAGCGCCACGCGCCGATGCTGACCGACCTCCCGGAGGAGGACGCGCAGGCGGCCATGCGCGTCACGCGGGAGATCGGCGCGCGCCTCTTGGCGCGGCTGCCGTGCGACGGCTTCAACGTGCTACAGAACAACGGGGTGTGCGCGTCGCAGACCGTCCCGCACGTCCATTTCCATGTAATCCCGCGCCGCAACGGCCAGCCGTTCCATTGGACGCCAGGGCAATACGCCTCGCCCGAGGAGGTCGGCGCGATGCAGGCCAAACTGAGAACCGACCCATGAACCCCTCATTCCGCGAAACCGTCAACGTCATCTGCCAGAAGGACAGCCGCTACCAGCCCGAGGCGTACTCGTTCCTCGTCGAGGCGCTCGACGCGACCGTCAAGTCGGTCCTGAAGGACAACCCCGAGCACAGCAAGCACGTCACGGGAAAAGAGCTGCTGGAGGGCATCCGCGCCCATGCGCTGACGGAGTTCGGCCCGCTGGCCCACATGGTCTTTGCCGAATGGGGCGTGCGCGCGACGATCGACTTCGGCGCGATCGTCTTCAACCTCATCGACGCCGGCCGCCTCGGCAAGACGGACACGGACTCGATCGAGGATTTCCGGGAGGTCTTCTCGTTCGAGGAGGCGTTCCGAATGCCGTTCGAGCTGAGGCTGGAAACAGGGGGCGAATAGAGAAGAAGCGGATGGCGAGCAAACTGAAAAAACTGCGGAGGCGGATCTTCGCGCGGCTGGAGTGCGTGCCGATCGCGCTGGGCTTCCTGATTGTGCCGTGCCTGCCGCGCGGCGGGGTGCTGTGGCTGGCGCGGGTGATGGGGCGCGTGGCGTGCGCGTGCGACAGGCGCGGGCGGAGCTACGCCGTCGCGAACATCGCCCTCGTGTTCCCGAAGCTCTCCGAGCGGCGCAAGCGGCTCATCCTGCTGGGGTGCTACCGCAACATCGCGCGCGTGCTGCTGGACATGTTCTGGTTCGGGCGCGACAGCGCGGCGCGGGTCAAACGCTGGACCTCCCTGACGCCCGTCTGGAAACACTACCTCGACCTGCCCGGCGCAAAGGTCATCGTCACCGCGCACCACGGCAACTGGGAGATGGCCGGCCATGTGGTCGTCTCCAACGGCTACCCGCTGATGAGCGTGGGCAAGCCGCTGGGGACGCCCGCGACCACGCGCAAGCTGAACGCGTTCCGCCGCCGCCTGGGGCAGGAGATCGTCCTCGCGGAGGGCGCCGTGCTGCCCTTGCTCCGAACGCTCAAGAAGGGGAAGAACATCGCCGTGCTGGCGGATCAGCACCTCGGCCCCAGCGAGGGCGGCGTCTGGGCGGATTTCCTCGGCATCCCCGCGATGACCGCGCCCACGCCGGCCTTCTTCGCCCAGCGGGTGAAAGGCGCGATTGTCGGCGTGGCCTATCTGCAGGCGCGCCCCGACGGCTCCTATCGCTGCGCCCCGCCGATCATCGTCCCGCTGGTCGAGGGCGAGACGATGGAGGCCCTGACCCAGCGCATCACCGACGCCTCGTCGAGGCTCATCCGCCGCTTCCCCACGCAATGGCTCTTCGCCTACAAGCGCTGGTGCGACATCCCCCCCGGCACCACCCCCTCCGCGTTCCCGTTCTATGCGCGGCCTGCGCGGCCGGCGCATTCCTAATTTCCAATTTTCCGCTTCCGTTTCCGTTGCGGATGGGTGTATAATGTGCGCACTATGAACTCAAAGAAATACCTGATGGGGATTGACGTGGGCGGCTCGCATGTGACCGCCGCGATGATTGACGCGGAGACGTTCGAGATGCTGCCGGGGAGTGAGGCGCGGCGGCACATCGACTCCTGCGGCGAGGTTGACGCGGTCTTGTCGGCGTTCGTGGAGGCCATCCGCGCGAGCGCGGGCGAGCAGTGGGACAACGTGGAGGGCATCGGGGTGGCGTTCCCCGCGCCGTTCGACTACCCGAACGGCATCTGCCTCATCACGCCGGAGCAGAACAAGTTCACGAACTTCTACGGCGTGAACGTGAAGCAGGAGCTGGCAACGCGCCTGAGCTTCGCCAAGCCGATCAAATTCCTGAACGACGCGGCGGCGTTCGCCATCGGCGAGTATTTCGCGGGCGGCGCGAAGGGCTCGGCGCGGTCGCTCGTCATCACGCTCGGCACGGGCTTCGGCGCGTCGTTCCTCGCGGAGGGTCGGCCGGTCGTGACGGGCGGGCTCGTGCCCGAGGGCGGCGAGCTGTGGGACCAGCCGTTCAAGGGCGGCATCGCGGACGACAACTTCTCCACGCGCGGCATCGTCAAGGCGTGGAAGGCCGCGTCCGGCGAGGATGCGTCCGGCGTGAAGGAGATCGCGCAGGCCGCGCTGAAGGGCGATGCGCGTGGCATCGCAATGTTCAACGCGTTCGGCGAGGAGCTGGCGGCGTTCCTTGCGCCATGGCTCACGAAATTCGGCGTGGACCGTTTCGTCATCGGCGGCAACATCGCGCGCGACTGGGATTTGTTCGTCCCTGCGTTCGAGGCGGCGCTGCCAGCGCACGGCGCGGGCGGCGTGACGGTCAGGCCATCGCACCTCGGCGAGAACGCACAGATCGTCGGCGCGGCGTTGTCGCTGGCATTGGTCTGAGGACATTTTTTTCGACTGAAATCGACTGAAGTCGAAAGATTCGACTCAAATCGATTTCAGTCGGGTTCAGTCGATTTCAGTCGGGTTCAGTCGGGCAAAAAAATGATAACCACCACATTACATTGGGCACTCTGCGGCATCTGCGCCTACCTGCTGGGCGCGGTGCCGTTCGGTTTCCTCATCGCGAAGGCGAAGGGCGTGGACATCCGCACGGTCGGCAGCGGCAACATCGGCGCGACGAACGTGTTCCGCTCGGTCAGCAAGCCGCTGGGCATCCTCACGTTCGCGCTCGATATGCTCAAGGGCTTCTGCGGCGCGAAGGCCATCCCGCTCGTGCTGCCCGACGCGGGGATGGGGCTGGCGGTGTTCTGCGGCGCAATGACGGTGGCGGGGCATAACTGGACGTGCTTCCTCGGCTTCAAGGGCGGCAAGGGCATCGCCACGAGCGCGGGGATGCTCCTCGGGCTGTCGCCGCTCGGCGTGGCGATTGCGCTGGGCGCGTGGGTCGCCGCGTTCGTGACGACGCGCTATGTGTCGGTCGCGTCCATCATCGCTGCCGTCGCGTTGGGCGTCGCGGTGTGGCCGTTGCACATGAGGGCGCAGGGCGCGTGGTTCCCGGCCGTGCTGACGCTCCTTGCGCTGGTCGCCATCTGGAAGCACCGCACCAACATCGCGCGCCTCCGCGCCGGGACGGAATCGCGCTTCAACTTCAGGAAAACGAAATGAACATCACCATCATCGGCGACGGCGGCTGGGGCACCGCCATCGGCCTGCTGCTCGACGGCTACGGTCACACGGTCACGCTCTGGGGGCCCTTCCCCGGCTACCTCGACGACATCCGCGCCGCGCGCGAGAACACGCGCTACCTGCCGAGCATCGCGCTCCCCGACACCCTGCGCTGGACGCCCGACCCCGCCGAGGCTGTTGCCAACGCGGAGATGGTCGTGCTGGCCATGCCGTCGAAATTCTTTGCGGACGTGTGCCGCAGGTTCACCGCGCTGATTCCTCCCGCCACGCCCGTCGTCAGCCTCACCAAAGGGCTCTGCGAAGCCACCCACTGCCGCATGAGCGAACTCGCGCAAGACATCCTCGGCCTCGAGCGCATCGCCGTTTTGTCCGGCCCCAGCCACGCCGAAGAAGTCGCCCGCAAGATGCCCACCGCCGTCGTCGCCGCCTCCACGGACGATGAACTTGCACGGCACATCCAACAGGTTTTCAGCGGGCCATTCTTCCGCGTCTATACCTCCGCCGACCCCCTCGGCGTGGAGGTCGGCGGCGCGGTGAAGAACGTGATCGCGATCGCGGTCGGCGTGTCGGACGGGCTGGGGTTCGGCGACAACACCCGCGCCGCGCTCATCACGCGCGGGCTGGCGGAGGTCACGCGCTTCGGCATCGCGCTCGGCGCGCGCCCCGAGACGCTTGCGGGGCTGAGCGGCGTGGGCGATCTGATCGTCACCTGCACCAGCGCCCACAGCCGCAACCACACGGTCGGTGTACGCCTCGGGCAAGGCGAGGCCATCGGGGGCATCCTGAATACCATGGACATGGTGGCCGAGGGCGTGTGGAACGCGAAGGTCATCCACGCGCTCGCGTGCAAGCACGGCATCGCCATGCCCATCACCGAGATTGTCCATGGACTGTGCTACGAGAACCGCGCCGCCACGGCTGCCCTCGCGCAGCTCATGTCGCGTGATGTGAAGCCCGAGCACACGGCGGGTGTTTCTGGAAGAGAACGTTAGAAATGAGGATATGAACGGAGAATGAAGATGCTTACACGACGGAGATTTTGCGCGGCGGCGATGGCCGCGCCGGTTGGGCTGGCGCTGACAGCAAGGGGGCAAGAGAGGACGGCGCAAGGGCAGGATGCGCGGTTCCGCTTCTGCCTGAACACGGGGACGATACGGGGCTACAAACTGCCGCTGGAGGGGCAGATTGATTTGGCCATCGCCAGCGGGTACCAAGGCATCGAGCCGTGGGTGTCCGACGTCGCCGAGGCGGCGAAAGCCGAGGGCGCGCTCAAGCGGCTCGCGGCGCGTTGTAAGGGCGCGGGGCTGGCGGTCGTCAGCGCCATCGGGTTCGCGCCGTGGGCGGTGGATGACGACGGCGCGCGCGCCAAGGGACTGGAGCAGATGAAGCGCGACATGGCCCTGATCGCCGATCTGGGCGGCACGCACATCGCCGCGCCCCCGGCCGGCATCAACGGCGGTGACGCGCCGGCCGTCAGCCTCGACGTGCTGGCGGAGCGTTACCGCGCCGTGCTGGATCTCGGGCGCAGCATGGGCGTGATCCCGCAGATCGAGTTCTGGGGGGCGTCGAAAAACCTGAGCCGCCTGGAGCAGTGCGTCTATGTGGCCGCGCACGCGGACCACCCGGACGCGTGCGTGCTGGCGGACGCGTTCCACGCCTACAAGGGCGGGAGCAGTTTCGGCGCGTTGCGTCTCCTCGGGCGCAGTGCGCTGCACTGTTTCCACATCAACGACTACCCGGCCGACCCGCCGCGCGAGACCATCCGCGATTCGGACCGCGTCTGGCCCGGCGACGGCATCGCGCCGCTCAGTGACATCCTCGGTCACTTCCGCGCCAACCATGCGGACGTGTGGCTCTCGGTGGAGGTGTTCAATCAGGAATACTGGAAGGCCCCTGCGGAGGAGACCGCCAAGACCGGGCTGGCGAAAATGCGGGGTGCCGTGGAAAGGGGTAAGGAATGAGGAGGATGGCGTAAGGGGTAGTGTAGAGGGGAAACGTGATGTTGGTGCAGTTGCAAAGAGACCACCCCGTAAGAACCACCCCGTCGGCCTGCGGCCGCCACCCCTCCAAAGGAGGGGAATCCTGCTCAGAAATTCCCCTCCCGTGGAGGGGTGGCGACCATAGGCCGACGGGGTGGTTCCCCCAGCACTCAATTCCCCTCCTTTGGAGGGGTGGCGGCCGCAGGCCGACGGGGTGGTTCCCCCAGTACCCAATTCCCCTCCCGTGGAGGGGTGGCGGCCATAGGCCGACGGGGTGGTTCCCCCAGCACCCAATTCCCCTCCTTTGGAGGGGTGGCGGCCGCAGGCCGACGGGGTGGTTTCATCTCATACGAAACGTGTTGATGCGCGTGGCACTGTGCGGAATCCTGCTGGCGTGCGCCGCACGTGCGCAGGTCCCCGTGACGGTGACGTTCCTGCAGGGGTATGACCCCGATACGCCGGAGGGGCCCGTCACGCGGCAGATCCTGAAACTGGCGCGGGAGGAGCCGCGCCTGAATCCGCAGAAGTGGGGCGGGCTGACGCTGCCGGGCGCGGGGGGGCGCGCGCCGTTCATGCTGTCGCTCGCGGGCGGCACCGCGCCGGACATTTATTACTGCTGGTTCCACATCATGCGCCACGACATCGGGCAGGGCTTCGCGTATCCGCTCAACGAGTGGATCGGCGACGACCTCGACGGTGACGGTCACATCAGCGACGGCGAGGCGCGTTGGCCGGGCTGGAAAGATGTGCCGCCGCTCTGGCGGCAGGTCGCCACGCAGGACGGCAAAATCTACGGCGTGCCGGAGGCGGGGACGAAATACTACGGCATCGTCTACCGCAAGGATCTCGTGCGTCAGGCGGGGCTTGACCCCGAGGTTATGCCGGAGACGTGGGATGCGTTTTTCAAATGGTGCCAGCGTCTGACGTTCCCGGGCCGGCAGGTGGCGGGCGCGCGTGTGCAGCGCGGGCAACGGGCGTTCGGCGCGGAGAACCGCCCGTGGGGCTGGCTGCCGTGGATGCAGGCCGCGGGCGGTTCGCCGATCGTGAACGTGCGCGTCTCGCCGACGACGGGCAGGGCGCACTGCTTCGCGATGGAGGAGACGCGCTTCATCGCGCCCGACACGGGCGAGGATTTGTCGGGCGTGGAGGGCGTGTGGCGGGCGAACTTCGACTCGCCCGAGGCCGTCGAGGCCGCGGCGTTTTTCCACCGCATGATCTGGTCGCCGTGGGTGCGCGACCCCGTGACGCGCGAGCCGGTCGATGTGTCGGAGGCGGACATTGCGGCGGGGCGTGTGACGCTCGCGGACGGGCGTGTGCTGGCGTTCGCGCAGGGGGACGTGATCAAGGGCGTGTCGCGGGCGTTGCCGCGCCTGACCACGGATCTGCCGCAACTGTTCGCGCAAGGAGAGGTCGTGGCGCTCTTTGCAGGGCTTGACCTCGTGGAGCTGCTGACACGCGACGCGAACCTGCCGCCCGACGTGATCGGCATCATGCCCTTCCCTGCGGCGCGGCCGGGCATGAAGCCCGTGTTTCAGGCGCACAAGCATTTCTACAGCATGACCGAGGGCGCGGCGCGGCGGCCGAAGGAGGAGCGCGAGCTCATCTGGAAGTGCATCGAGCAGCTTGCGAGCGAGGAGGTCAACGACGAGGCCGTGCGCCAGAAAGTGCTGGAGGGTCATGCGCGGTGGTGCGTGCCGTCCGACCTCGTGCGCCTCGGTTTGGGCGAGTACCTTGACGAGGTTCCGGTGGGCATACGGCGCAACTACGAGCGCATCGCCAGCGGCGAGATACTGGCGCGGACGGAGCCGTTCGCGGGGTTCTGGCAAGCGGTGTCGGATTTGGTTGACCGCCGCTTCCTTGGGCTGGTGCTGGCGGACACGGGCGAGCATCTCGACTACGCCGCCGCGCTGCGGAGCATCAACGACGACGCTAACCGCGGCCTGATGTTCCGCGCCCCCGAGGAGGTGCTGGAACGCCAGCGCCCCCTCGCGCGCGTGGTGTTCGGCATCGCGCTGATTGTCGCGCTGATATGCGGATGGATGATAATTAGGAATGAGAAATTAGGAATTAGGAATCAGCCCCAACAAAACAATCCTGTCAATCCTACTCATCCTGTAAATCCTGTCAAAAAAAATCACCCCCAACAAAACAATCCTGTTAATCCTATCAATCCTGTAAATCCTGTCAAAAAAGACCAGCCACCAAAAAACAATCCTGTCAAAAAAAATATATCACCGTGGCTGATGCTCGCCCCTGCCATCATCTCCATTGCGCTGTGGAGTTACTACCCACTCTTCCGTGGCGCGGTGATGGCGTTTCAGGATTACAAAATCGTCGGCGAGACGCACTGGGCGGGGCTCGACAACTTCATCCTCGTGGCGACCGACGCGGGCTTCTGGGCGGCGTGTGCGCGGACATTGAAATTCGTGGGGTTGACGTTGCTGCTGGGGTTCGTCACGCCCATCCTGCTCGCGCTGATGCTGTCGGAAATCCCGCGCGGGAAAATCTTTTTCCGCACCCTCTACTTCCTCCCGCACCTCACGAGCGCACTGGTCATCACGCTGCTGTGGAAGATGATGTACGACTCGACCGAGAACGGGATGTTCAACCAGATTTTAGGCTTCTTCGGCGTTGCGCGGCAGTCGTGGCTGCAAGACCCCGCGCTGGCGATGGTGTGCTGCATCCTGCCCGGCGTGTGGGCGGGCGCGGGCATGGCGAGCCTCATTTATGTGGCCGCGCTGCAATCGCTCCCGCCCGACTACTACGAGGCCGCCGCCATCGACGGCGCGGGCATCCTCAGCCGCTTCCGGCACATCACGTTCCCGCAGCTGCTGCCGCTGATGGTCATCAACTTCGTGGGCGCGTTCATCGCCGCGTTCCAAGGCATGGGCGGGATATTCCTGCTCACGTTCGGCGGTCCCGGCGACACCACCAACGTGCTGAGCCTCACCATCTGGAAAGAGGCCTACAACAACCTGCGTTTCAGCACCGCCACGACCATGGCGTGGTTCCTCGGCGTCGCGCTCATCAGCTTCACCTATTTGCAAATCCGCATCCTCCGCAAAGTCGAGTTCCGCCGCGCGAACATCAACTGAGCGCTTTTTTATTGGAGGGGATAGAATACAGATTTCACGATGGAGGGCGAGCGTCCTCGCGAGCCGTTAGGCACATTGCGACGGCTTCCTGCCCCATTGGCCGCACGCCGCGCCAATGGGATCCCCTGTCTCGCCCTCCATGTCTCGCCCTCCATATCACGACAGGTTTTGGTAGAGACGGATGATTATCCGTCTCCCCGTGTCATTGCCTTCAGGAGACGGATAATCATCCGTCTCTACGACGCTTGCCATTGAGGCGCTCAGCGGTGTCAATGTTGTTGATAGGCACTATATTGTAATTTAATGTTGATTGCATTTACGATAGCGCATTCACATTGGCGTTTGCCGGCGTAAAATACAGCTTTACAAGCGCGAAAGAATCTGCGACACTGGTCGCGTCATTGTGCATTCGGCAGTGGTACGAGGGTTGATCCCCTCTTAGTGAACGGGTGAGTGAAAACGAAAGTTCACACCTTTCGGGTCATCGGACTGGAAGGTGGGGAAATAAGGCCTTCCAGCCGAATACTTCACGCCATTTCACTATGGGGATCAACTTCCAGTCGCCAGGTTGGCGGTGCGGTGAAGGATGAAAACGGAAGGACGAAAGATGATGAAGACGTGTATGACGAAATGTAGGACGAGAGACAGAAGAGGGTTCGGCGGCATCGTGGCCATCGCGGTTGCGGTGTTTCTTGTCGTGCCGTTCCCGCAGACGGGGGCGCAGTTCTCCCTGAGGGACATTACCTCGCAGGAGAGCTTCGACGCGATGGTCAGGGTGGCCAGCCCGGAGCAGGCGCTGGAGTTTGCGATTTATTGCCCGTTTTGGGCAGTCTCCCATTTGGATTTGTGGGCGCTCATCACCGCGCCGGCCGGCGCGAGGACGATGCCAGAGGAGGGCGGTGTCATGCGCGGCGGGGGCGTTCCCGCCGGGTCCATCATGTCCTCGCGGATCCGCCCCGGCAACCAGTCCGTCACGCTTGAGGTGGAGTGGGCAGAGGATTACCCGATGCCGGGGGACGCGGTGGATGTGTTCGGGACCGACGACCTGACTGGCGGGTGGCAACGGATATTGGAACGCCCGTTGTCGGGGACGGAGCTTGCATTGAGGCGGTGTGAAATCACGATTGACCTCTCTGATTTAGGATGGACGCAGTCTGGGTTTTTCAGGGTGGCGAACAAGCTGGATTCGGATGGCGATGGATTATCTGATGCGTATGAGGCTTGGGTGGCGGGGACAAATCCAAATGCCTGGAGCACGGTTGGCGATGCCATACCTGATGGCTGGAAAGTAAAATACGGGCTGGATGCATTCGACCCCACGCTTGCGACCCAAAAACGTTTCGGCATGACCATTCTGGAAAAATACCTTTACGGATGCGATCCGAACACGGATGATACGGATGGCGACGGCCTGCCGGATTGGTATGAGCTGATGATTGGCACGAGTCCGACGAACCCAGATTCGGATGGCGATGGCCTTACTGACTACGAGGAACATGTGATCTACATGACAAACCCGCTCCGCTGGGATACGAATGGGGATGGACTATCCGATGGTGAAAAAATCGCGCTCGGGCTCAGTCCGTTCTGGGATGACACGGACGGGGATGGCCTCAGTGATTACCGGGAGGTGAAAGAGCTTGGCTCAAATCCGCTGTCCGTTGACACGGATGGCGATGGGATTGATGATTACACGGAATACCTTTACCGGAATTACGGGCTTGACCTCCTCAGCCCGTCGGATGCAGCAGATGATTACAGCGGGGACGGACTGTCTAACCTTTTCAAGTACACATGGCGGTGGAGCCACATCACGCCGGCCTCGACGAACGTCCTTGCGAGCTATAAGATTCTCTTTGTCTCTACGGGGCAATACCCTTACCGCTCTTCCACGCTGTCGGGCGAGGGCGGCGCCAGCTCCCGCATCATCGCGCTGGGGAGCCACCCGACGCTCTCCGCGCGGATGCGCATACCCACCAGCACGCCGCTGAACCACACGAACGTCGCCAAGCGCCTCTACTTCACGCCCGTGCCGGGAATCTATCTGGACGGCGCACCGCTCGACTCCCTGCCCGAGCCCATCGTCATCTCGGACAGTTCGGGCAACAAGGAGTATGAGGTGACCGCCACGCCGGACGCGGTGGGGCAGGTCGCTTCGTTCTGGCTCGGCGACGACACGGGCAAGACGAACACCCTTCCGTTAAAAGTGACCGTCCCGAAAATCACGAAGGCCGAGCTCGTCGTGTCCCAAAACCCGAACAGCTACGCAAGGACGAACCTCGTCCCCGGCGTGAAGGGCGTCATCTGCGCACGGTCAACAGACCTGCGCTTCGGCTTGCCGCGTGTCACCATAAGCCCCAGCATTCAGAATGATTCGCCCTATGGCGGCCCGCTCTTCGTGGATACGGACTTCCTGCTGGTGCGCGCCTCCGGCGCGACCAACGGCACATGGACGCTCAACTGGAAACGCTGGGACAGCGCCTACAATGCACGCCACGGCATCCCCGTCCCGCCCGGCCGCACGCGCATCGACATCGGCATCGACTTCAACTTCGACGGCGAGCTCTCCGAGGAGGAGATCGCCCTCTCCTGCGACGTGTGCGTCATCGACGGCGCAATCGTCCCCGACTACGACCGCAACCGCGCAATCGACGACGCCGACATCGAGGCCGCCGCCGCCGGGAAGGAACACCGCTGGTGGATCAACGACGACAAGGACAACGGCGACTTCAGCACCGACGGCTCCTCCATCCCCGGCCAGTCCGGCAACAACCGCAACTGCGCCGACGCCGTGGTGAACGGCCGCGACGACCTCGTTGACTTCTTCCCCGTCTGGCTCGACATGGCGCAGATCCTCGCCAGCGTCCCCGAGGACTCCGGCTTCACCTACAAGCTCCGCTCGAGCTACGGCAACTTCAACGCCGTCTGGACATCCCTCTCGCGCAACGAGGCCGGGAAATTCCTGACCGAGGACATCGGCGGCTGCGGCCCGTTGCTCAACCAGAACGCTTGGGAGGCCGCGACCACCAACGTGCTGAACGCGGGCATCGTCATTCCCGATGCCTTCCTCAACCTCATCCGCAACGACCCCAACAAAGGCGTCGTCCTGCTGGAGGCGCGGGGGACCGGGGTCAACGACCTCCACCTGAACGTCTGCCTCGGCAACGTGACGAAATGGACGACCAACATCACGTTCCGCACCTCCTCTGTCGAGAGCATGTACAACCACTTCAACTTCCGCCCGGACAACGCCGGGCTCAGCACATACACCAACATGCCTCCCAACTGCCCCTTCCCCGAAAGCGACAAACACGTAGTGTTCCTCCACGGCTTCCACGTCCCAGCGCAGGAGGCGCGCGGCTGGAATGCCAAGATGTTCAAGAAGCTCCACCAGTCCGGCTCAAACGCACGCTTCTGGGGCACCACGTGGCAGGGCGACCAAGGCATTTTCAGCGGCGGGCTGAACTACTTCGGCAACGTCATCAACGCCTTCAACATGGCGTCGAACCTCGCCGTGCGCGTCAACGCCATCCCCGGTCCCGGGGCGAAGAAGACCGTCATCGCGCACAGCCTCGGCAACATGGCCGCCGCGCGGGCGATCCAGCGCCACGGCCTCCAGACGGACAAGCTCCTCGCGCTCAACGCGGCCATCGCCTCCGAGGCGTTCGACGACTCCCTGTACAGCGTTGACAGGCGGAGCATGCGCCACTACACCTGGCGGGCCTACGAGTCGCAGACATGGGCGTCCGAGTTCCACGCGCTCTTCACCGGCTCGTCCGACTGGCGCCGGAACCTGACATGGAAGAACCGCTTCCCCGCCGTGCGCCCGAAGCTCTACAACTTCTACTCCACGGGCGACGAGGTGCTGGAGGAGTACACGGAGCGCGGGAGGCTCTGGGGCACGACGGGCGGGATACGGCGCTACGCCTGGCACAAGCAGGAGCACTTCAAGGGGCGCGGGGGCCCCCACGGCTCCTACTACATGGGGTGGGATTTTGAGTTGTACGACCACGGTGGGGGATTCGCGCCGTTCACGCCGCAGCAGGCGAACAAGCTCTCCCCCGCCCAGCTCCGTGGCACGCCCGTCTTCATGTGCACCCCGAGCGCGGTCCTCTCCCCGACCCGCCCCCCGCAAACGACCGTTGACATCATGCTCGCGCACGGCATCCCCGCACTCTCGCAGGCCACGGGGGTGAGGAATGTGAATACGGAAATTGAGGCGCGAAATTTCGACATGGATACGTTTCGTACACCCAACTGGCCGAATTCAAGCGATAACAATAGGTGGTCAGACCGATGGCTTCACAATGATGCGCATAGTGTGGCATACCGTTATGCGTACAAATTGTTTGACAAACTGGTTGACGAGATTAAAGGAGAAACAAAATGACGAGGAAACGTTATCTGATTATTGTTACCGTATTATTTTGTGCTGTGTGCGTGTGGTTTCTATGGAGCGATAAAAGGAAGAGCCTCATATCGGATGACACTCCTAATAAAGTAGAAAAGATCAGACGATTACCGCCCAAGGGTAATGTCTTTCCTCTAAAAGGTCATGATGATGTGGACATTGAAATAGAAGGGCACGGTTACCGCCCTTCCTCTAAACAAGAGCGCGAGGAGCTTCGGAAGTCATACCTTCTTGCCCGCGACGGTGCAAATGTAAAGCTGACTTTCCATGTCATGGACTCTAAAGGCCAAGATGTCCCCAATGCGCTTGTTCGCGCGTGTTTTCTTAAAAATGACGACAGGAAAGGGGAGACCGACGAAAACGGCCTCTTCACTACGGAAGGGAAGACCGACCATGAGATGATTGGCTTTGTGAAAAAAGAAGGTCACTATGACACGCGTGTTGTTTATTCTCTTGACCCAGAGGGACAAGAAGACGTCAAGAACGGCAAGTGGGTGCCTTGGCACCGGACGGTCGAGGTCACGCTGAAAGAGAAGCGCAACCCGATACCGATGTATGTGAAGGAGGCGAGAATATTCCTGCCGAGAAAAGGCGAGGCTTTCGGCTATGACTTTGAAAAAGGGGATTTGGTTGCACCCTACGGGAAAGGGGAACAAGCCGATTTGTCCTTTATGTGCCTCTTTGAGGAACGCGGAGACCTCTTGGATTATAAGTCCGAACTTTTTATCACTGCGGCTCAGGAAGGGGGAATAATTCTCAATGCCAAAGATAAGGCCAGCCAATTCGTCAGTAAGCATGAGGCGCAAGAGGACGGTTATGAGCCACAGTTTTATTTGGTGAGAGACAGGGTGCAGTCAAAGGTACTGCAAAACATCGAATTGGAGGAAAACGAATATTTGACGTTCCGCTCACGGGTTACACGGGATAACGACGGCAACATTATTTCCGCAAATTTCGGCAAGGTTTACAGGATCAGTTATGGTCGAAGAGACGCAACTTCGGGGAATGTCAGCGTCACTCTTGTGTACTACTTCAACCCCACCCCCAATGACCGTAACCTCGAATTCGACCCCGACAAAAACCTCTTTGAAGAGCGTAAAAGGGGAGGCGTGTATTTATCGCCGTGATTTGTTCACCTTCGTGTCCTTTGTGCCTTTGTGTGAGGGAAAAAGAATAGTAATTATGCGGGCAGATGGCTTCACAATGACGCACATAACGTGGCATACCGCTATACGCACAAGGCATTTAAGGACATGGTTGACAAGGGAGGACTGAAATGAAAAGGGTTGCGATGTATGGAAGCGTATTGGCGTTGGTTATGCTTGCCTTCTGGCTGTTCAAGGGGTCAGATAATACTGTGGAGGGCGAGCGTCCCCGTGAGCCGGAAGGCAGGGCAACGGAACCGCCGCCTGTTGCAGAAGGGGGTGACGATCTGTCTCAATACATGGATACATATATCCCCGGCGGCGTTGTCCCTTCTGGGACACCGCCGCTTTTCCTGACTTGGGAGCAGCAGCTGAACCCTGTGCGGGGCCCGGCGAGAAATGACACACCGGAAGAAAGGATGGGCAAACACAGGGGGGCAAAGGCCAAGTTTAAAATCCTTACCGTGGATTCAGAACGGACACCCGTCCCCGGCGCGAACGTCGAGGCCAGATTCATCACGCGGTATGACATCCCCGTTGACGTTCAGAAAAAGGAAAGCGATGAAAATGGGTTCTGTGCCTTTGAAGGATTATCGACATCGGTTGTTACACTTAAGGCCAGCAAGGAGGGTTATTACACGACGGAGCATGAACACTATCTTTTCGTGCATAATGCGCCCTGGAACTGCGTCAAGGATGGCAGGTGGCAACCGTGGGACGCGACACTGGAACTCGTCTTGAAGGAGAAGCGCACCCCGACCGCGCTTTATGTCAAACATCTCTGGGACATCCACCTGCCCCAAAAAAGGACTCCCTACGGATTTGACTGCGCCGCCGGGGATTTGGTCGAGCCAGACGGCAAAGGGAAAACCGCAGACCTGATATTCACGTTCATCGGCGAGAGACGGAGTAATCTTGATTTCGATTACGAGCTTCGCGTCCAGACCGTCAACGGCGGCGGCCTTATACGCGGCGCACTAGACAAGTGGAGCGAACTGAAAAGCCCCCATGTCGCACCCGAGGTAGAATATGCCCAAGAGGTAGTTTTCCGAGTACATCACACGCCCGATAAAATTTTGGAAGACTCCAAGCTGACAAACAACGAATACCTCCTGTTTGAAACGTATAGCCGGGGCGAAGAACCCTGCGTCGGGAAAATCTACGGCTCTATGCCGTTTTGTGAAGACAGCAAAAATCCTGAAGGCGGATGGCTCCGCCTCCTCTACTTCTTCAACCCTGTCCCCGGCGACCGCCGCGTCGAGTCCGACCCCCGCAAAAACCTTTTCGGCGGAATACCTGCGACAGTCGAATGCCAGCCGTGACATACCGTTACACGCACAAGGTCTTTAAAGACATGGTTGACAGGGGAGGGTTGAAATGAAAAGGGTTGCGCTGTATGGAAGCATATTGGCGTTGGTTTTGCTCGCCGTCTGGTTGTTCAAGGGGTCACGCGACGTAATGGAAGGTGAGCGTCCCCGCGAGCCGAAAGGCTGGGCAATGGAATCGCCGCCTGTTGTAACAGGGGAAGACGATCTGTCACAATACAGGGATCCGTATAATACGGGTGGTGTTGTTCCCACTGGGACACCGCCGCTTTTCCTGACTTGGGAGCAGCAGCTGAACCCTGTGCGGGGCCCGGCGAGAAATGACACACCGGAAGAAAGGATGGGCAAGCACAGGGGGGCAAAGGCCAAGTTCAAAATCCTTGCTGTGGACTCAGAACGGACACCCGTCCCCGGCGTAAACGTCGAGGCCAGATTCATCACGCGGTATGACATCCCCGTTGACGTTCAGAAAAAGGAAAGTGATGAAAATGGCTTCTGCGCCTTTGAAGGATTATCGACATCGGTTGTGACACTTAAGGCCAGCAAGGAGGGTTATTACACGACGGAGCATGAACACTATCTTTTCGTGCATAATGCGCCTTGGAACTGCGTCAAGAATGGCAGGTGGCAGCCATGGGACGCGACGTTGGAACTTGTTTTGAAAGAGAAGCGTAACCCGGCCGCGCTTTATGTCAAGCACCTCGAAATCCACCTTCCGCAAAAGGGCGCTTCTTATGGGTTTGATTGCACTGTAGGGGATCTAGTCGAGCCGGACGGCAAAGGGAAAGCCGCTGACTTGATTTTCACCTACAACGCCGAAGAGCGGACTGCGCAAGGCTTCAACCGCGAGTTACGCATAGAGACCGTCAACGGGGGCGGCTTCATACGCGGCACACGGGATATGTGGAGCGAACTGAAAGGTCCCTACATCGCTCTAGAGTCGGGCTATGTCCCAGAGATAGTCCTTAGAGCACGTTCAATACCGGATGTCATTTCCGAAGACTCCTGCTTGAAAAAAAGTGAATATCTCGTGTTTGAAACCTACAGCCGAGGCGAGCAACCTTGCGTGGGAAAAATTTGCGGGGCTTTGTTTACGAACAAATCATTCAAACATCCAGAAGGAGGGAGCACATCTTACTTCCTGTATTTCTTCAACCCCGTCCCCGGCGACCGCCGCATCGAGTCCGACCCCGACAAGAACCTCTTCGGCCGCGCTTCCCTGCTCATCGAATGCCAGCCGTGACAGGCGCAAAAAAAAACTTCGTGTCCTTTGTGCCTTTGTGTGAGGGAAAAAGAATAGTAACTATGCGAACAGATGGCTTCACAATGACGCGCACAGCGTGGCATACCGTTTTACGCACAACTTGTTTAACAAACTGGTTAAAGAAATCAAAGGAGAGGTGGAATGAAGAAGAAGTATTATCTGATTGGAGTAGCCATACTACTTGGAGGCATATTGTGTTTGTTTCTGCGAGGAGGTCACGGAAAGAAGGCCATGACAGGGGACAATCTTCCCGTTGAGACAAAAGGCAGTACCCGTAAACCTTTTTCTTTGAGTGCGGTTATTTCCTCCATCGGTCTCGATCCCGAGGAGCGCGAGATTGAGCGCGACCCCCACATGTCACGGCAGGAAAAAGACGAGCAGCGGAAATGGTACCGCGTCCACCGCGACGGCGCGGACATAAAATTGACCTTCCACGTCACGGACTCGATGGGGCAGGATGTCCCTGACGCTACCGTCGAAGCGGGCTTTTTCAAGAACGACGACCGGAAGGGGGAGACAGACGAAAACGGCCTCTTCACTGCGGAAGGGAAGACGTGGGGCGTGCTGACCTGCTTTGTGAAGAAAGACGGCCATTACGACACGCGCGTTGTTTGCCATTTCGATTCGGAAGATGATGATGTCAAAAACGGCAAGTGGGTGCCGTGGCACCGGACAATCGAGGTCACGCTGAAAGAGAGGCGCAACCCGATACCGATGTATGTGAAACAAATAGGGATTCGAGTTCCTAAAAAAGGTGAAGCGGTTGGGGTTGACTTAAAGGTTGGCGATTTAGTTTCCCCTCACGGAAAAGGTGAATATGCGCACATCATGTTGAAGTGCTGGGGTGACAAACCGATTCCCCTCACTCTCGCCGTTTCACGGTATTTAACGCTTTCATTGGACAACGAGGGCGAAGGATTTATACGTGGGGGCAAAGATTTGCAAAGCGCATTCTATTCATTACATGAAGCCCCAGAGAATGGGTATGAGCAGGCAATCAGTTTCTGCTATAGACGGACAAATGATAAGGTACTCGAAGAGGGCGAACTCCCAAAAAGTGAATATCTCATTTTTCGGACACAGGTTGAGCCGGGCAAAGACGGTGAAATTGAAAAAGCGCATTACGGTAAAATTTATAGTATGTGGTTTGATATTTCCGCCAATGACCGTGAAGGTGCGGCAATTAGTTTAACCTACTACCTCAACCCCACACCCAATGACCGTAACCTCGAATTCGACCCTGACAAAAACCTCTTTGAAGAGCGTAAAAGGGGAGGTGTGTATTTATCGCCGTGATTTGTTCACCTTCGTGTCCTTTGTGCCTTTGTGTGAGGGAAAAAGAATAGTAATTATACGAACAGATGGCTTCACAATGACGCGCACAGCGTGGCATACCGTTTTACGCACAACTTGTTTTACCAGCTTGTCGAACTGATTAAAGGAGAAACAAAATGAAGAGGAAGCATTATCTGATTATTACGGTCGCAGTTTTCTGCGGCATATTGTTTTTGATTCCGCGTGGGGGTGACGGGAGAAAAATTGAGACAGGGGACATTCCACCTGACGCGGCGAGAGCCAGCGCCCGCAAGCCTTTTTCATTGGGCAGGATTATTTCCTCCATCGGTCTCGATCCCGAGGAACGCGAGATTGAGCGCGACCCCCACATGTCAAGGCAGGAGAAGGACGAGCAGCGGAAATGGTATCGTGTCCAGCGTGACGACGCTGCACCACAGTTCAATCAGGCGGTTTGAGGCGGGGGAGTGCGGCATGACCGTCGCCAGCCTCGTGCGCCTGAAGGACGCGCTCGGCTGCTCGTGGGAGGATCTGCTGGAGGGTTGCGCGAGCGCGATCGTCAAGGCCCGCAAGCCGCACCTGCGTAAATGAGGCAGAAGATTTTTAGACAGGATTTGCAGGATTGGTTTCTAGACAGGATTTGCAGGATTGGTTTAGGCAGGATTTACAGGGTTGGTTTAGACAGAATTTACAGGGTTGGTTTTTAGACAGGATTTGCAGGATTGGTTTCTAGACAGGATTTGCAGGGTTGGTTTAGACAGGATTTACAGGATTGGTTTAGACAGGATTTACAGGATTGGTTTAGACAGGATTTACAGGGTTGGTTTTTAGACAGGATTTACAGGATTGGTTTAGACAGGATTTACAGGATTGGGTTAGACAGGATTTACAGGATTGGTTTAGACAGGATTTACAGGATTGGTTTAGACAGGATTTACAGGATTGGTTTAGACAGGATTTGCAGGATTGGTTTAGACAGGATTTGCAGGGTTGGTTTTTAGACAGGATTTACAGGATTGGTTTAGACAGGATTTACGGGGTTGGTTTTTAGACAGGATTTACAGGATTGGTTTTAGACAGGATTTGCAGGATTGGTTTTTAGACAGGATTTACAGGGTTGGTTTAGACAGGATTTACAGGGTTGGTTTAGACAGGATTTGCAGGGTTGGTTTTTGGACGGGATTTTACGGGATTGGTTTCTAGACAGGATTTGCAGGATTGGTTTTGTGTGCGGGCAGGAATTCCCTTGAAGGGGTGCATACAGACCGCACCACCTTAGCGCAAATCTGTGCTGGTCAGGGAGGGGCGGCTGTGCTACACTGATGGAATCACTTGACGGAAAAGTGTAACCCGCCATGAAATCGCAGGCTATTAGGAAACCAGAGATGACGCATGACGCAGATGAACATCATCGGCGAGATTTGCGTCATCGGCGGTTAGAGAAACACGCTGTCTGAATTGTCACAAAAGGAGAACACCATGAACACTGCAAGTAAGTCCATCCTGTCAATCCTGTTGATCCTATCGAGCGTCGCGGCATCCGCCGCAATCCGCGTCGGGAGCTTGACGTGCGAGTATCGCGTGAACCCGCTGGGTATCGATGAGGCGGAGCCGCGGTTGACGTGGAAGCTGGAGTCGTCGGACAGGGGGGCGCGGCAGACGGCGTACCATGTGCTTGTGGCGAGCTCGGAGGCGTTGCTGAAAAAGGACAGGGGCGATTTGTGGGATTCGGGCATGGTGATGTCGGGGCAGAGCGTGAACGTGGTCTATGGCGGCCGCCCGCTCGTGTCGCGGCAGCAGTGTTTCTGGAAGGTGCGCGTGGCGGGCGCGGACGGCAAGGCGTCGTCGTGGAGCAGGCCGGCGTTGTGGACGATGGGGTTGCTTGAACCCGGTGACTGGCAGGGCGTGTGGCTCGGCAAGGACGGGGAGGAAAAGACCGTGACCGCCTTGTCGGGTTGCCGCTGGGTCGGCTTCCCGGCGGCGGGGCAGGAGGGGGTCAATGATTTGTGCGAGTCGCGTTTCTACCGCCGTGTGTTCGACATCCCCGAAGGCGCAAGCGTCACCGATGCGGTGCTGGCCATGACGGGTGACAACGGCTTCAAGTGCTACATCAACGGAGCGGTCGTGCTGTACGGGGCGGACTTCCACAAGGCCAAGGTCGCGCACGTGGCGCGTCACCTGCGGCCGGGCCGGAACGTCATCGCCGTGGAGGTGGAGAACCTCGGCGACGCGCCGAACCCTGCGGGGCTGCTGGGCAGGCTGGACGTCACGCTCGGCGACGGCGCGGTGCTGGCCGTGGCGACGGACGGCAAGTGGAAGGGCGTCCTCGCGAAGCCCGAGAGCTGGAATACGCAGACGTTCAGCGAGACGGGCTGGACGACGCTCTCCTTCGATGATTCCGCATGGGGCGGCGTCAAGGACTTGGGCGAGGCGGGGATGGCCCCGTGGGGGGCGGTGACCTACGGCGACGAGCGCGCGATTCCTGCGCGGATGCTCCGCCGCGACTTCGCCGCCAAGCGCGGCATCGCCCGCGCCACGGCGTATTTCAGCGGGCTGGGCATCTCCGAACTCTACATCAACGGCAGGAAGGTCGGCGATCACGTGCTGTCACCCGGCCTCACGCACTACCCCGAGCGCACCCTCTACGTCACGCACGACGTGACCGGGATGATCAAGCCCGGCAAGCCCAACGCCGTAGGCATCTGGCTCGGCAGCGGCCGCTACTACGCCCCGCGCCTCGACATCCCCACCGCCACGCTCACCTACGGCTACCCCAAGGCCCTCCTCCAACTCGAGATCGACTACACCGACGGCACGCGCGACACCATCCTCACCGACGGCGCGTGGCGCATGACCGACAGCGGCCCCATCACCGCCAACTGCGAGTACGACGGCGAGGCCTATGACGCGAACCTCGAGATGCCCGGCTGGGCCGAGGCCGCCTTCGACGCCCCCGCATGGTCCGCCCCCCAGACCGTCGCCGCCCCCGGCAAAGCGCTGCGCGCGCAGATGGCCGAGCCCATCCGCGTGGTCGAGGACATCAAGCCGCGCTCCGTCACCGAGGCCGCGCCCGGCGTGTTCATCTACGACATGGGGCAGAACATGGTCGGGTGGTGCCGCCTCACGGTCAAGGGCCCGGCCGGCACGGCCGTCTCCCTCCGCCACGCCGAGACGCTGAACGCCGACGGCACGCTCTACATGGCCAACATCCGCGACGCGAAAGTCACCGACACCTACACCCTCAAAGGCAAAGGCCGCGAGGTGTACGAGCCGCGCTTCACCTACCACGGCTTCCGTTACGTCGAGGTCACCGGCTACCCCGGCCGCCCCCCGCTCAGCGCCATCGAAGGCCGCGTCGTCAACGACGACCTGCCCAGCGCCGGCGCCTTCGCCTGCTCCCACCCCACCATCAACGCCACCTACCGCAACATCCTCTGGGGCGTGCGCGGCAACTACCGCTCCATCCCCACCGACTGCCCCCAGCGCGACGAGCGCCAAGGCTGGCTCGGCGACCGCTCCTCCGAATCCAAAGGCGAGACCTACCTCTACAACACCGCCACCCTCTACACCAAATGGCTCCACGACATGACCGACGCCCAGCGCGACACCGGCAGCGTCCCCGACGTCTGCCCCCCCTACTGGCCCCTCTACAACGACGGCGTCACCTGGCCCTCCAGCGTCGTCATCATCCCCGGCAACCTCTACGACCAATACGGCGACCGCCGCATCCTCGAGCGCCACTACCCCACCATGGCCAAATGGCTCAACCACATGAGCGGCTTCATCCAAGACGGCATCATCACCCGCGACACCTACGGCGACTGGTGCGTCCCCCCCGAGGACCCCACCTTCATCCACTCCAAAGACCCCGCCCGCAAGACCGCCCCCGCCATCCTCGCCACCTGCTACCTCCACCACTGCCTCACCCTCATGGCCCGCTACGCCCACGCCCTCGGCAAGCCCGCCGACGCCCAGCGCTACCTCACCCAGGCCCACGCCCTCCGCGACGCCCTCAACCGCAACCACTACAACAAAGACCGCGGCCACTACGACAACGGCAGCCAGACCTCCTGCGTCCTCCCCCTCGCCTTCGGCATCACCCCCGACGCCGAACGCCCCCGCGTGTTCAACCACCTCGTCAATAAGATCGAGAACGAGACCCGCGGCCACGTCGGCACCGGCCTCATCGGCGGCCAATGGCTCAACCGCGTCCTCACCGACGGCGGCCGCCCCGACCTCCCCTACGGCTTCGCCACCCACACCGACTACCCCAGCTGGGGCTACATGACCGAGAAAGGCGCCACCACCATCTGGGAGCTCTGGAACGGCGACACCGCCGACCCCGCCATGAACTCCGGCAACCACGTCATGCTCGTCGGCGACCTGCTCATCTGGCTCTACGAGACCCTCGCCGGCATCGCCCCCGACCCCGCCGCCCCCGGCTTCAAGCACATCATCATGCGCCCCACCCCCGTCGGCGAGCTCACCTGGGTCAAGGCCACCCACAACTCCCCCTACGGCCCCATCGCCAGCGAATGGAAGCGCGACGGCGGCCGCCTCGACTGGCGCGTCACCATCCCCCCCAACGCCACCGCCACCCTGCACATCCCCGCCCTCGGGCAGAGCGACGTCACCGAGCGCGGTCGCCCCCTCACCAAAGCCCCCGGCATCACCCTCCTCGGCTCCGGCAACGGCCGCGTCACCATCCACGTCGGCGCCGGGTCATACCGCTTCATTGTCACCGACTAAAATTGCACATCCCTTTTGTCGGTCGACTCGAATCGACTGGCTGGATGGCGAAAAAACGTAGAGACGGATAATCATCCATCTCTACGCTAAACGTGGCAACAG
>WRJS01000044.1 GCA_009778475.1 Kiritimatiellota bacterium
TAACGGCTCGCGGGGACGCTCGCCCTCCATCGTGAAATCTGTGTTTTGCGGGACACTAGGTCTTCTCCGTCCCCTCCGCGCCTCTGCTTAATCTGCGGAATCGGCGCCATCTGCGGTTAGATCATATCCAGGTGTGTCGGGCATACGTTTGTCAATGAAGACCGTGCCGCTGATTGTGCTTGCAAACCAACGCTTTTTCGTGGATACTGTGGCGCTCAAAACGAAACCCCGTATGGAGGGAGCAGAGGGATGAAGATTCTGGTGACGGGTGGCGCGGGCTATATCGGGAGCCATACCTGCGTCGAGCTGCTGAGCGCAGGGCATGAGGTTGTCGTGGCGGACAACCTTTGTAACAGTTCTGCGCAGAGCTTGGTGCGCGTGAGGGAAATCACAGGACGCGACCTCCTGTTCCGGCAGACCGACGTGCGCGACCGCGCCGCACTGGATGCGGTCTTCGCGGATGACGGCCCGTTCGATGCGGTCATCCACTTTGCGGCGCTGAAGGCCGTCGGCGAGTCCTCCGCGATCCCGTTGGCGTACTACGGGAACAATGTCTCGGGCACCGTCACGCTCTGCGAGACGATGGCGTCCCACGGGTGCCGCAACATGGTGTTCAGCTCCTCCGCAGTCGTTTACGGCGACCCGCCGTCTGTGCCGGTGCGCGAGGACTTCCCGCTCCAAGGCGCGACGAACCCTTACGCCTGGACGAAGCTGATGATGGAGCAGGTTTTCCGCGACATCCAGTCCGCCGACCCCCGCTGGAACGTCATCGCGCTGCGTTATTTCAATCCCATCGGTGCGCACGCCAGCGGGCTCATCGGCGAAGCCCCGGCCGGTGTCCCCAACAACCTGCTGCCCTTCGTGGCGCAGGTCGCAGTGGGCCGCCGCCCGAGCCTGTCCGTGTTCGGGGGCGACTACCCCACCCGCGACGGCACGGGCGTGCGCGACTACATCCATGTCGTGGACCTCGCGCAGGGGCACATCAGGGCCATCGAGAAACTGGCCTCAAACCCCGGCTTCGCGGCTTACAACCTCGGCACGGGGCAAGGCTACAGCGTGCTGGACATCGTGAAGGCGTTCGAGCAGGCCAGCGGCCGGAGCGTTCCCTATTCCATCCAGCCGCGCCGCCCCGGTGACGTCGCCGAGTGCTGGGCAGACCCCGCCAAAGCCCGGCGCGAGCTAGGCTGGACCGCGCAGCGCGACCTGCTCACGATGTGCGAAGACGCCTGGCGCTGGCAGTCCCGCAACCCGTCGGGATACGCGGGGCGGGGCGAGCAACCGTCTAAAACATAACGCTCAGGTTGATCCCGCCCCACAGGATGGCGTCCCTGCGGGAAGCGCCTTTGAGACGGTCGTCGAAGAGCGACATCCATGCGATGCGCGCGCCGATGGTGATGCTGTCGGTCAGGGCGTAGCTCGCGCGGAGCGCGGCGTTCCCGTCAATGAGCCACATCTTGCCGTTCGCGCCGTCAAACTGGCACTCCATGTACCCGTCGCTGCCACCGCCGACGCTCATTTCCGCGCCGACCGTGAACCCGTCCGCCACCTCCACCTCTTTGCATAGCCCGACGGTCGCATAGATGCCCTCCGCGATGGCGTAGTCGTAATACACTTCAGCAAACGGCACGGCGTAGGCGTTGTTGTACGCGAGGGCCACAAAGGCCTCTCGCGTGCTATGCGCATAATCGGGCCCGTTGGCCTTGGGGTACGTGTACCAGATGTGCCCGGCGCCGAGCGTGAGGCCGTCAAGGTCAACCTCGTAACCGGCCGTGTAATCCATCTCGCCAAGGCCGCCGAACGCGGTCTGGCGGTTGCGTCTGGTCGCGTCGAAGCTGGACCAGACGCTCCCATAGCCCTTGCCGTATCCGAACAGGCTCATGCCCAGCGTCGCGCCCGGCTGCCAAACCGGCTCATCCGTCAGCACCAGCCCGCGCCAGACGTATGCCGAATAGGCATCGAGCGCAAGCTCCGCGTAGAACAGGTTTTCGCCCGCGTCTTCCTTCACGAGCGGTGCATCATCCTGGGCAACCCCTGCCGTGGCAAGCTGCAGGATGAGCACCGGAAACACGTATGCCTTCATCATCCCTCCTTACTCAACCCTTGACAAAAGCCTGTCCGCGATTGTGGCGAGCGGGGAGGCGTCGCCAGGGAGGTCGGCGATGGCGGCGCGGGCGGCGCAGGTGAGCTGCCGCGCCCATGCGCGGGCCTCGGCCTCGGACATGACGTCGAGGCAGGAGAGCTCGGGCTTCTCGCCGGATTTCGATTCGGACGCGTCGAGAATGTCGTCCGTGACCTGAAACGCAAGCCCGAGGCCGTTTGCGAACAGGGATAGGTTTTCAAGCGTCTCGTCCGACGCTTGCACGGCGATTGCCCCGAGGCGCACAGCGGCGCGGAAGAGGTCAGCGGTCTTGTGCTGGAACACGTAATCAATCGCGGCCCGCGTCGGCGCGGCGGCGGAGGCGATGTCCTCCACCTGCCCGCCGATGACGCCCGCCGCGCCGGCCGCAACCGCGAGCTCCGAAACCAACCTTGCAATCATGCCCGGCCGCGCTTCGTGCGTCCGCGCCAGCACCTCGAACGCGAGCGTCAGGAGCGCATCCCCGGCCAGCACCGCGACGGCCTCGCCGTACTTGACGTGGACGGTCGGCAGCCCGCGGCGCAAGACGTCGTCGTCCATGCACGGCAGGTCATCGTGCACGAGCGTATAGGCGTGCAGGAGCTCCACCGCGCAAGCTGCGTGCGCCGCGTCCTCCGCGCGGCCCCCGGCCGCCTCAGCGGCGGCAAGGCACAGGATGGCGCGGAGGCGCTTGCCCCCCGGCATCACCGCATAGCGCATCGCGTCCGTGAGGCGTTCGGGGCGCGCCCCCGGCGGCGGCAGGCAAGCGGAAAGCCGCGCCTCGATGAACGCCTTGCGCTCAGACAAATAGTCTTCTATGTGCGTGTGCGTAATGTCAAATCCCTCCTGGGGCGGCCGCGGTCGGATACCCCCTTACTGCTCGAAATACGTGTAGCCGCGCAGGCCGCTCTCGTAGGCGGCGACGATGCCGCGGCGCTCGGCCGGGGTGATGCGCTTGGCCTTGACGGCCTCCTCGGCGAGCGTGCGGAACTGCTCCATCAGCCGCTCGGGTCGGTACTCCACATAGCTCAGCACGTCGCCGACCGAGTCGCCGCTGAGCTCCTGCACGTACTCGACATCGCCGTCCTCGTCCACGCGCACGCTCACGACGTTGGTGTCGCCGAAGAGGTTGTGCAGGTCGCCGAGGGTCTCCTGATACGCGCCGACGAGGAAGGCCGCGAGCATATAGGGGTTCGCCGTGTTGAACTCGTGCACGGGCAGGACGGGGTTCACGCCGTGCGGGTCGATGAACTTGTCGATGCGGCCGTCGCAGTCGCAGGTGATGTCGGAGAGGTAGGCGTTGCGGGTGGGCTTCTCGCAGAGGCGGTGGATGGGCATGATGGGGAAGAGCTGCTCGATGGCCCATGCGTCGGGCAGCGACTGAAAGACGCTGAAGTTACAGTAGTAAACATCCGCCAGCAGCGCGTCCAGCCCGGTCAGGCCCTTCGGCACGACCTTGAGCGTTGCGGTCAGATCGCGGATGCGCGTGAGGATGTGCCAGAACAGGCGGTCCGCGGCGGCGTGCTGGCGCAGGGTGATGTCGCCATGCTTGAAGGCCTTCTGGATTTCCTCGCGGTAGTAGAGCGCGTCGTTGAAGGACTCCTGGATGTTCTTCTGGCTCAGCGTGCGCGAGACGTAAATCATGTTCGCAAGCGCCTCGGGGTGCGGCTCGGGGATGTTCTCGGGCTTCTCCCGCTCCTCATAGACGGCCGTGTCCAGGACATTGATGAGCAGCACGGAATAGTAGCCGATGAGTGCGCGGCCGGATTCGCTGATGACCAGCGGGTGCGGGATGTTGTCCTCGTTACAGGCGGTCATGATGCCTTCGATGACGTCGGCGCAGTATTCGGAGACCGCGTAGTTCGCGCTGCTCGCGAAGCTCGTGTGCGAGCCATCGTAGTCGATGGCCAGTCCGCCGCCGATGTCGAAGATGCCCATGCGCGCACCCTCACGCACCAGCCCGACGTAGAAGCGCACGGCCTCCTTCACGGTGTCGCGGATCTCGCGGATGTTCGGCACCTGCGAGCCCAGGTGGTAATGCAGCATCTCCAGGCAGTCGAGCATGTTCGCCTCGCGCAGGCGGTCCACAACATCAATGACCTGCGAGGGCGTGAGGCCGAACACGCTGCGCTCCCCGCCGGACTCCGACCACTTGCCGCCCACGCGGCTCGAGAGCTTCACGCGCACCCCCATGCGCGGCCGCACCCCCAGCCGCGCCGCGATCTCCAGGATCAAATCCAGCTCGTCCGCAGTCTCCAGCACGAGAATCGTCTGCAAGCCCATCTTGCTCGACGAGAGCGCCAGCTCGATGAACTCCGCGTCCTTGTAGCCGTTGCAGATGAGGAAGGCCTGCGGGTCACGCATATACGCCAGCGCCGCGATGAGCTCGGCCTTCGAGCCGGCCTCCAGCCCGTGGTGATACGGCGCACCGAAGGTCACCACGTCATGCACCGCCTGCTGCTGCTGGTTCACCTTGATGGGGAACACGCCGCGATAGACGTTCTGATAACTGTAGTCCGCGATGGCCTTGGCGAACGCCTCGTTGATGAGCCGGATGCGGTCGCCCAGCAGGTCGCTGAAACGCAGCAGCAGCGGCAGGCCCATCCCGCGGTCATCCAGACCGCTGACAATCTCCGACAACTTCACACTCACCATGCCGCGCCCGTTGCGCAGGTTCACCGCGACATGCCCGTCGTCGGTCACCTTGAAATACCCCTGGCTCCACGAGTCCACGCCATACAGCTCCGCGCTCTTGACGCTGTTCCAACCGTCCAACGCATCTAATAAAAGGTGTGCCATTTTTACCTGTTGACCCCGCACTTTCTTCCGATTCCACGCCGCGCTCCCGGCCTGTTTCCGTTCACATGCCTACCACGCGAAAAAGACACCCCGCAAAATGCCAAACCTACGCGAAAAGTGCAATCTAAATCTATCGCCCAAACGAAAAAAGTTTGCGCGCCGGAAAAGCCCGCTAAAGCCCCAGCGCCGCGCATTGCCGGTGCAACGGGACAAACACGCCCAAAAACAATAGCAGCGCAAAACCGACGCGCCATGGGTGCAGACGGTAAAAACACGGCAGGGCCAGCAAACCGACGGCAACCAGCGCGAAGAGCAAATACAACCCTACCCCGAAGGTGCTTGCGAACGCAAAGCACAGGCTCCCGAAGAACAGCGACGCCCCGATGAACACGTCCCCTGCAAGCGACCTCAGCTGCCACATGTGCAATGCCACGCGCGAGGTGACAATCACGTCACTGCCCTCGTGTGGCATCAGAAGCACGGCGACACCCGACACCAGCAGAAACCGTTTTACGGTCGGCAACGCGCGCAACACCTCCCGCGCCTCCTCGAAGTCAGGGCTCGACAACCTGAACAGCACGCCCATCAGAAGGATAAGCGCAACGACAAGCCCGACACGCGCAACACGCCACCACACAGGCATCCGCACAAGCTCGCCGCAGTACGGGCAATCCCTGTAATGCGGCCACGGCGGCCGCCGCCCGCACGACACGCATTCGCCCCGGATGGCAAAGTTGGTAAAGCGAACCATGTTCGACTGATGCCGGCTGGCATCGACTGAAATCAACTGAAATCGGATTGAGTCGGCTCAGTCGAATTTAGTCGATTCAGTCGTATCCCTTTCACTGCTTCCAGCCATGCTTATCCGCGAAGTCCATGAAGCGCTCCCAGTCGTAGGGCGTCATGTCGTGCTTGCCGGAGCGGATGTGGTAGCCGATGCAGCCCTCGTGCAGCGGCTTCCCGGTCGCAGGGAAGGCATCGCCCACGAGACCCTTCTTGCCGTACAGCGCCCACGCGGGCGACGCGAGCTTGCACGACTCGAACTCGCCCTCGGGCCCCGCCCACAGGTCGTCCTCCGCAGAGGACACATACACCAGGCGCGGCGCCATCAGCGCGAGCAGTTGGTGCATATCCACGGGCAGCGCGTCCTCGTTGTCCGCGTATTTCATGAAGTTGTCGCAGAACCAGTAGCTGAAGTTTTTCGTGATCTGCGCGATATGCTCCGACTTCGGCAAGTCCATGCGGTTCAGCTTCGCGCCGCCGCACCCCGAGTTGTTGGAGACCGTGAGCGCGATGCGCGGGTCATTCGCGCCGCACCACAGCGCGGTCTTTCCGCACCGCGAATGCCCGACCATCGCGACGCGCTGCGTGTCCAGCAAGGGCTCGGTCTCGATCCAATCCATGACGCGGCTCGCGCCCCACGCCCACGCCGCGATTGTCCCCCAGCTGGTCGGCGTGCGCGCCTCGGGGTTCGGCGTGAAGATCGCGTGGGGAGGGGTCGTGAACCCGGTCTTTTTGTCCGGCGTCACATCCTCCCTGCTGAACGCGACCACCGCATAGCCGCGCGCGGCGAACGCCTCGGCCGGCAAGCGCAGATGCTCCGACTTGTCCTGATCGCGCTCAGGGTTGAAAAGCTCCTCCGGCGGGCAGAAGCAGACCAGCAGGAACGCGGGGACTTTCTTCGCGCTCTGAGGGATGAACGCGGACACGTCGAACTGCCCCTTGCCGCCGGGCCCCTCGTAATGGATGCGGACGCGCTTGCGGATCGCCTTGCCGTCGAGCATTTTGACGGGTTCGCCGAGCGCCTCGAAGCGCAGCCCCTCCGGCCGCCCGACGGGGTTGCGCCCGAACACGTGCTCCTGAAACAGCCCGAACAGCTCCGGTCGCCGCACCTGCTCCCACTGCGCGGCCGTCGTGCCAGCCTTCATCAGCTCCGGTATCTCCGCAAACGCATTACCCATCATCAGTAACCCTCCTACCATCATCAGTGTTTTCTTCATCGTTTTTCTCCCCTTTCCTTAATCGCCATTTTAGAACGCTCGAACGTCAGAACTTCCCGTCTCCCTTCACCTCAACCGTGTAGCGCAAACGCATGGACTTCCCGTCCTCAATCGTCAACGGCTCGTGGAACACCAGCCCCGTGCCGATGAGGTTGTAACCTGTGTTCTTATGAGCGTCTGGCTGATGGCGGCTGAACCACGTGTTAGGGTAGCGCGGGTTCTCGGGATGGTCGGTGATGCGCACCTTCGCGCCGCCGTTCGGCAACGTGACGGCAGTCTCGATCCACGCGCTGGCGTTGCCGCACGTCTTGGCGTCCGCACGTCCCTGCGCGTCCGCGATGCTGTACGTCCCGGCGGGATTCGGCGCGAACCGCAGCATCAGCCCCGCGTAACCGCCCGACGCCCAGATGCCGCCCTTGTCCTTCCCCGCAGGGGTACAGTCCAGCTTCACCTCGCCGCCGCACGCCGTGAACGCGGAATCAAACGTGATGGTGTAATTGCCGTTCTCCTGCGTCACGACGCGCGTCACGCGCTCCTCGCGCAACACCTCCTTGCCTTTCGCGACGTAGGCGAGCGCCGCCTTCGACTCGAACGCCTTCGTCGCGTCATCGCAGGTCTCCGTGTGGCTCACAACCTTGCGCTCGGCATTCTTGTCCGGCTCCCAGAAATTGACCCCGTTGATGAACTTCCACGAGAGCCACAGGCCGAGATGCCACTTGTGGTCGTCCGGCCGGAAGCCCGTCAGCACGTCGCCCGTGCCGGGGACGCAGAGCGGATGGAAATACGGCTTGCCCTCCTCGCTCACCGGGTTGTACGTCCAGCAGGGCTTGCCGCCGACCGTCATTGTCGCCGCGCCCGTTTCGGGGTCAACCGAATACACCCGCGCATCCGCCGCCCGCGCCGACACCGCGCAGAAAAACGCGAGGCAACACGCCCCCCAACCGAATCCAGAAAATCCTGTTAACCTTGTCAAAACGCAATCCCTCCTCATTCACCAATAATCTTAACCAATATCCGCTTGCAACGCAAGCCGTCAAACTCGCCGTAGAAAATCTGCTCCCACGTCCCGAAGTCCAGCCGCCCGTTGGTGACCGCCACGACGACCTCGCGCCCCATGACCTGCCGCTTGAGGTGCGCGTCCGCGTTGTCCTCGCCCGTGCGGTTGTGGTGGTAGTGGTCGGGGTCGGGGTTGAACGGCGCGAGCTGTTCCAGCCACACACCGAAGTCGTGGTGCAGCCCCTGCTCATTATCGTTGATGAACACGCTGCTGGTGATGTGCATCGTGTTGCACAAGAGCAGCCCCTCGCGGATGCCGCTCTCGCGCAGACACGCCTCCACCTGCGGCGTGAGGTTCACGAACCCCCGCCGCGATGGGTAGTTGACGACAATCTCTTTGCGGTACGTTTTCATCAAGTCTCCTGTTTCGAGTCAGCCCGTTCCAAAATCCAGATGTCGGTTTCTTCTCGGGTGGCGAGGTTTTTACGTTTGGCGGTGCCGCGCGTCACGTCGTCGGGACCGATGAAGATGGCGTCGGCGGAGGATGAGGCACTGGCGCGGGCGAAGAATTGCTTGGGCTTCTGCGGCGCGAGCATGAGGCTGACGGGTTCGCGCTCGCGCAGGTCGCGGGCGAGGCGCGTGGCGGCGTCGCGCTGTTCGGGGAACATATAGCCGACGGTCACGCCGCGTTTCTCGGTTGCGGCGGTGTCGCCCAGCAGGTCTTTCAACACCTCGACGATCACGACGTCGCCGAAGCCTAGCCCAACCGCTGGGGTCGGTGCGCCGCCGATGGCGGTGAGGAGGCTGTCGTATCTGCCGCCGCCGAAAATCGCGCGGAACTTGCGCTCCGCGTCGAACGCCTCGAACACGATGCCCGTGTAGTACGCTAGCCCGCGGATGACGGACATGTCGAACACGAGGCGGTCGGCAATGCCGTAAATCTCCGCGAGCGCGAAGAGGTCGCGTAACGCCTTCACCGCGACGGAGTCGGGCGCGGCGAGCGCCGCCGCCTGATCGAGCGTCTGCACGGCGAGCAGGTCGAACGTCTTGCGGACGGCTTCCGTGTCTAGCCCTTCGGTTTCGAGGAGGGCGGTGATTTCGGCGTCGCTGATTTTCCCGCGCTTGTCGAGCGCGAGGAACACGGCGGCGTGGTGCTGCGCGTCGATGCCGGAGGACGCGAGCAGTTCGGCGAGCAGGGCGCGGTTGTTGACGTGGATGCGATAGCCGCTGTCGGGCATGCCCATGGCGCTCAGCCCGGCGGCGGCGGCGGCGAGAAGCTCGGCTTCGGCGGACACGCTGTCCTCGCCGACGATGTCCATGTTCCACTGGTAATGCTCGCGCTTGCGCCCGCGCGTCATGCGCTCGTAGCGGAAGCACTGCGCGACGGTGAACCACTTGACGGGGAACGTCATCTGCCCCTGCCGCGCGGCGATCATCCGCGCGAGAGTAGGGGTCATCTCGGGGCGCAGGGCGAGCTTGCGCCCGCTCTTGTCCTCGAAGTGGTAAATCTGCTCGGAGACCTCCTCGCCGCTCTTGCGCTGGAGCAGCGCAAGGTTCTCGACCACGCACGCGTCGTAAGGCTGGAAGCCGTGCGCGACCGACGCTTGCCGCCAAGCGTCGAACACGCGGTTGCGCCACACCATATCCTCGGGGTAAAAATCGCGCATCCCGCGCGGCGGCTCAAATGAAATGGGTTCGGACATAATTTCCTTTTTGAGTTTTTAGTTTACAGTTTTTAGTTTTTAGTTGCTCGGTTAAGCTGGGTTCTAACAACTAAAAACTGTAAACTAAAAACAGTCCTTAACCCTCTCCCGCATCCGCTTGCCGGGCTTGAACTTAACGTAGCGGTGGGCGGGGATTTCGAAGGTGTCCTGCGGCTTGTTGGGGTTGCGCCCGACGCGCGCCTTGCGCGTGACGATATTGAACACGCCGAACTCGCGGAACTCGACGTGTTGGCCTTTCGCAAGCGCGTCGAGAATGCCGTCGAGCGCCGACTGCACCGCCTGTAACGCCTGAAACTGGTTGAGGCCGCTCTTCTCCGCAACGGTCGCCGCCAAGTCGCGCTTCGTCAGCGCGGCCCCTGTGTAGGTGTCCGCAGGTGATTTTTTCGTTAATAGTGACACAACATTACTCCTCTTTTTTTGACAGGATTGACAGGATTGTTTTTGAGACGTGTCAATCCTATTAAATCCTGCTAATCCTGTCTCATAAAAAGTCCGTTTTCTTTAACCACAATAGGCACAACAGAATGCACAATAGACACTATTTTCAAGATAGGATGTCCTTACCATTGTGTCTATTGTGAAAACCATAGTGTCCATTGTGGTTAAAAAGTCCACCTGTTAATCCTGCCTCATCGCGCGGATGCGGGCGACAATGTCCGCCGCCGCGTCCGCCACCGGAACGATGGCGACATCCTTTGAGGTGCGCAGCTTGATTTCCACGCCGCCTTTCGCCAGCCCCTTCGCGCCGACGACCACGCGGATCGGGCAGCCGATGAGGTCGGCGTCCTTGAACTTCACGCCGGGGCGCTCCTCGCGGTCGTCGGTGAACACGTCGATGCCCTGCGCCTGAAGCTCGCGCTCCAGCGTGTCCACCACCTCGCAGACCGCCGCATCCTTGGGGTCGAGCAGCAGCAGCGTCACCGCGAACGGCGCGACCGTCACGGGCCACGCGATGCCGTCCGCGTCGTGGCACTGCTCGATGACCGCCTGCAACGTGCGCGTCACGCCGATGCCGTAGCACCCCATGACCATCAGCTCGCGCTGCCCCTCCGCGTTGAGGTAGGCGGCGTCGAACGCCTCGGTGTATTTCGTGCCGAGCTTGAACACGTGCCCCACCTCGATGCCGCGCTTCACCTGCAACGGCTTGCCGCAACGCGGACACATATCGCCGCCGCCGACAATCACCAGATCCTCATACGCCGCCACCGTCGCGTCACGCGTGAGGTCAACGTTCGTGATGTGCGTGTCCGCCTTGTTCGCGCCCGTGATGCGCCCCGCCGCGCCTTTCAGCGACTGATCCGCATACACGGGAACCGCCAGCCCGACGGGCCCCGCGAAACCGACGGGCGCGCCCGTGACCTGCTGGACCGTCGCGTCGTCCGCAAGCTCCAGCTTCTTCGCGCCGAGCAGGCGCTTGAACTTATGCTCGTTCAAATCGCGGTCGCCCGGCACGAGCGCAACGACGGGCTTGCCGTCCGCGACGTAAACCAGCGTCTTGATGAAACGCTCCGCAGGGCAAGCGAAGAACGCCACAAGGTCATCGATCGTGCGCACGTTCGGCGTCGCGATTTCCTCAACCGCGCCGCACGTCTCATTCGCTTCCGCCACCTTGCGCTCCGCGCGTTCCTGATTCGCGGCGTAACCGCACACGGGGCAGTCGATGACCCCGTCCTCGCCCGAGTCCGCCAGCACCATGAACTCGTGCGACCACTTGCCGCCGATGTCGCCCGTGTCCGCCTCGACCGCGCGGGCATCGAGTCCGCACCGCTTGAAGATGCGCGTGTACGCATCGTACATCGCCTGATAAGACGCATCCGCCGCCTCCAGCGACGTGTCGAAGCTGTACGCGTCCTTCATGATGAACTCCTTCGCGCGCATCAGGCCGAAGCGCGGGCGAATCTCGTCGCGGAACTTCGTCTGGATCTGATAGACCGTGCACGGCAGCTGACGGTACGAGCTCACCTCGCCGCCCAGCAACTCCGTGACGACCTCCTCATGCGTCGGTCCGAGCGCCATGAGGCGTTCCGCGCGGTCGCGCAGCTTGAACATCCCCGGCCCCATCGCCGCGAGCCGCCCCGAGCGTTCCCACAGCTCGGCGGGCTGGAGCGCGGGCATGAGGATCTCCTGCGCCCCGGCGCGGTTCATCTCCTCGCGCACGATTTGCGCCACCTTCTGGAGCGCGCGCAGGCCCAGCGGCATGAACGTGTAGAGGCCGCCCGAGAGCTTACGGATAAGCCCCGCGCGCACCATCAGCTTATGACTGGCGATCTCCGCCTCCTGCGGGTCATCCCGCAACGTGGTGACCAAAGTACGAGTCCAACGCATCCGACGATTCCTTCCTAACCTGTTATGGGTTAAATGATTGTGCTTCTATTTCACCTGATTTTTCCCCTTTTCGCAAGACAAAAAACAACGGGATCGGGAATTGCTATGCGCCACCTCTTCTTCCCAACGCCCAACTCTCGCCTTGCTTCACCACCCGAAATCGCGTACACTCTCGTGCATGAAATTGGCGCTCGCATATTTTTTCGCGCTCCTTGCTGCGGCCGCGCTCGCGCAGGTGCGCCCGGCGGACCGCGAGGCGCGGGTGGACGCGCAGGGCGTGCTGCGCTGGCAGGACACGGGCGGGGAGGTCGCGCTCATGGGCGTGAACCTCTACACGCCGTTCACCGCCGACTACCGCGGCCTGCTGGAGCTCGGCGCGGACCACAAGGCCGCCATCCGCCAGGACGTCGCGCACCTGCGCCGCCTGGGGCTGGGCGTCATCCGCGTGCATTGCTTCGACCGCGAGATCAGCGACGCGCACGGCAACCTCACCGACAACATCCACCTGGAGCTGCTCGACGACCTCATCGCCGTCTGCCGCGACAACGGCATCTACACGGTGCTGACCCCCATCTGCTGGTGGGACTACAAGCTCGGCAAGACCCACGGCTTCTCCAACAACTACACCATGCAGGAGCTCACCACCAACCGCACGGCGTGGGACATCCAGGCCCGCTTCCTGCGCCAGTTCGCCGCCCACGTCAACCGCCGCACCGGCAGGCGCTACGGCGACGACCCGTGCGTCCTCGCGTTCGAGTGCATCAACGAGCCGCTCTACCCCGACGGCACGCCCGACGCCACCGTCACCGACTACATCAACACGCTCGCCGACGCCCTGCGCGAGGCCACGCCCAAGCCGATCTACTACAACTCCTGGCACGGCCGCAACCGCGCCGCCGCCGCCGCCCGCATCAACGGCGTGACCGGCGTCTCGTACCCCACGGGGCTCCTGAACGGCCGCGCGCTCACGCGCCCCCAGCTCCACCGCGTGGCCCCCTCGTCGCTCGCGCCCATCCCCGAGATCGCCCGCCTCTCGCGCATGATCTACGAGTTCGACGCCGCCGACGTGGAGGCCTCGTACATGTACCCCGCCATGGCCAAGGCCTTCCGCGCCGAGGGCGTGCAGGTCGCCGCCATGTTCCAGTACGACCTCGCGCTCCTGGCCGGCCGCAACGCCAACTGGCAGACCCACCACCTCAACCTCCTCTACACCCCCGGCAAGGCCCTCTCCCTCGCCATCGCCGCCGAAGTCTTCCGCCACGTCCCGCGCGGCACGCCCTTCACGCGCCCTGACCGAGGCAGCGGCGTGTGGCTTGACTTCCCCCCCTTCGACATCACCACCGAGGGCAACGGGCACTCGGTCTGCGCCACGCCCACCGCATTCATCCACAGCGCGCCCATGGGGTACTGGGACTACCCCCTCATCGACCCCGAAAGGCTCGAGCGCGTCTGGGGCGTGGGGTCCTCGCCCGCGGTCGAATACGGCGGCAGCGGCGCGTACTTCCTCGACCGCATCACCAACGGCCTCTGGCGCCTCCAGGTCTTCCCCGACGTGTTCCCCCTCGAAGACCCCTACACCGGATCGCCCAACCCCAAGGCCCTGCTCATCCCCTCCGCGCACCCCTTCCGCGTGCGCCTCCCCGACCTCGGCGACGCCCCCGTCATCCTCCGCCCCGACGGCACCCCCGCCGACCCCGGCGCCCTCCCCCCCGGCGACTACATCATCGCCAAGGCCACGCCCCCAAAGCTCCCGGCCCTCCCGCCCCTGCCCATGCACCTCCCCGCCATCCCCCCCGTGGAGCGCCCCCTCATCTACGGCACGCTCCCCGAGCAGGTCACGATACCCGGCACTCCGGAGCGCATCACCGTCCACCTCCACAACCCCGGCAACGCCACCCCCCGTATCCGCTTCCAGCCCGAAGGCAGGCCCACGCCCATCTTCGCCGACATCGAGAAACGCGAAGCCGCGGGCCTCCCGTCCACCTGCACCTTCACCTACCTGCCCCCCCTGCCCCTCGGCACCTACCACGCCCGCTTCGAGCTCGGCGACGCGCGCTACCCCCCCGCCGGCGCCCCGCCCTTCCGCCTGACCGTCCTCCACCCCGACCAGCCCTGGCCCCTGCTCGACCCCGCCCGGGCCATCAGCGCCCCGTGGGGCACCGCGGGCCTCAAACGCGAGGCCGGCACCGACGACGGCCGACCCACCCTCCGCTTCAGCGTCCCGCAAGGATTCAGCGCGGCCCTCGACTGCGCCACCGAGCGCTTCGACGTCATCGCGCCGCTCTCGGTCGTCCGCCGGAAAGTGCCAGACCCCTTCCTCTGCATCACCCTCCGCGCCCGCGCCCTGCACCCCGCCACCACCGCGTTCGAGCTCGTCATCATGCAGGACGACGGCGCGCCCTTCGGCACGGACGTCCCCCTCACCGCCGAATGGAAAGAGCACCGCATCCCCCTGCACACGCTCCGCTACTTCGCGCACTGGCAGCCCCTCCCCCCCGGCGCCCCGACCCCGTCGCCCGATCCCACGCGCATCGACAAGCTGAGCCTCTGCTTCGGCCGCTGGCTCTTCCCCGGCCGCGCCGCCGAGCCCCACGCCTTCGAGATCGGCGCCATCGCCATCGAGTGACGGGCGGCGGGGGTTAAGGCGGCGAGGCGGTTGCTCTCATGCCGGTCCCTGCCTTTTCGGCGTGCGGCACGGTTAGCGTTGCAGGCGCGGCTCAAGCCACACGCCCCAGTCGCTGCCGTTGCCGTCACCGGCGTCCTCGGTGATGAGCTCGAGGCGGCGGATGCCTTGGACGGAGACCGTCTGCGTGCGCACGGTGTGGTCGCGGATGGTGTCGGAGCGGAAGAGCTCTTTGCCGTCGCCTTTGATGACGAAGACGACCGTGCCGCTGTTGCCGTCCTGAATGCCGTACCCCGTGGCGAGCGTCTTCCATTTCCCGTCCGGCGCGTAAACGTAGCCGGATGGCGCGTGGGCGTAAAGGCCGGTGGGGAAGAACGCCGAGCCGACCTCGATCAGGGGGCCGCGGTCGTTCGCAAGGACTTGGTTGCGGAGGGGCTGCCCCCAGCCGACGGTCGCGGACTCAAACGCGATGTCGCCGAGCAGGGCGGTGTTGGCGGTGACGCTGGCGAGCGCGGCGGGCTTGGGGTCGGTCAGGAGCTTGTCCATGTGGGCGAGGCGGGCGAGCAGTTGCGTGGGGTCGGCCTTGCGCGCGCGCCGCACCTCGGCGGTGATGCCTTTCAAGCGCCCCGCGTCTTTCGCGTTGAACGCCTCTAGCGCGTTCTGGAGCCAGATGGCATCCTCGAAGGGGGAACGGTCGGGGACGCCCTGCGCGTCCACCTTGTAACTGAAGGTGAAGGTCTTCTCGTCGCCCGCCGGGCCGTAGGCGCGGAGGCGCAGGCCGTAGTTGCCGGGCTGGAGCTCGTTCATGGCGAGGCGGAAGCGGCCGTCGGGGGCGACGGGGGAGGTCCAGCCGACGGCGTGGTAGTCGCCGGGCGTGTCGGAAAAATTGTTGAGCGCGACGATGCCCACGGGCATGGCGGGCCCCTCGAGGCGGCCGTCGAGGGTGAGGTGCCCGTCCTTGTAACCGGCGGCCAGCGCGGTGATGCGGCAGTCAACGGGGGGGACTTGCTCGCGCTTGCCCGTGAAGAGCGGGTGCACGGAGAGGGGCAGCGCGGAGGCGGCGGAGAGGAAGGTACCGAGGCCTTCGCCGCGCACATCCATGCCGTAGGTGTGGTTGCCGCCGCCCATCAGTGACGCGCCCTTCGCGGCGCGGTCGGCCGCGCTCTCGCAGTCGTGGGGCAGGCCGAAGGCGTGGCCGAGCTCGTGCGCGGTGCCGCCGATGTAGTGCGTGTTGAACTTGCCGAGCGAGCAGTGCCCGTGGTAGTAGCCGCCCGGCTCTTTGGACGCGAGGAGGCGCGCGTCGAGCTTCGCGTCGTCATAGACCCACGCCGTGCCGCAGCCGTAACGCGCGCCGCCGCTGCCGACGTAGGGGCCGAGCTCGGTGGCCTTGCCGTCCTGCCATTCGAGAAGCTGCTGGAAGATGACGATGACCTCGCGGTCGATGTTGACGCCCTGCCGGGCGAGCGCGTCCTTGACCTCGCCGCGCACCTTGCCGCTGTCGTTGCGGCCGTACTCGCGCATGGGGTGCTTGCCGTTGACATCGAAGATGCGCAACGCGCCGTTCGCGTCGCGGTCGAGCTCGAAGCCCCTGCCGGGGTAGCCGTTCTGCGCCATGCCTTCCTTGTAGAAGCGCTGCACCTCCCGCAGGACGCGGTCGAGGCGTTCGACGCGGTCCGGCTCGGGCGTGCGGTCGGTCGGTGTGAAATAGGCGACGCGCAACACGGGGCGCCCCGCATCCTGCGCTCGCGCCCCTTCTGGTACGGCTAGGGCGCATACGGCGCACGCGCCCCCCAAGATATGTGCAAATGATTTCTTCATATACAATCTCCTTTCGAATGGGAGTTTAGTTTAGAGGTAAGGCGGTAGAAAGGCAATTTCTAATTTCTAATTCCTTCAAGCATGTCTCCAGCTTGCGGATGTTCGCGTCGGGGTCGAAGGTTTCGGCGATGGTGCGGCGGCCGGCGGCCGCGAAGCGTTGTCGGGTGTCGCATGAGGCCAGCGTGTCCGTGAGCGCGGCGGCGAGCGCGGCGGGGTCGTCGGGTGGGACGAGGCGGCCGTTGACGTTATCCTGGATCACTTCCGCGGCCGCGCCTGCGGTGGTGGTCACGACGGGCGTCCCGGCGGCGAGCGCCTCCAGCAGGATGTTGGCGATGCCGTCGCGGTCGCCGTCGGGCAGTCGGCGCGAGGCGAGCGCGACGACGCTCGCCGCACGGATTTCGTCAAGCACCTGCTCGGGCGCAAGCCAGCCGAGGAACGTGATGCCCAAGCCCTCCGCGAGCCGCCGGAGTTCAGCCTCTTGGCTTCCCTGCCCCGCGATGCGGCAGGTGAACGGGACGTTGCGGGCGTGGAGCAGCGCACAGGCGCGGAGCAGGACATCGAAGCCTTTCTTCGGCTCGAGCCGCCCGGCGGAGAAGATGGTGTGGCACAGGCATTCCTGCCTGTGGGGGATATGTTCCGGCAGCGCCACCCCGTGGTGGATGACCTCCACACGCTCACGCGCGACCCCGCTGGCCAGCACTGCGTCCGCCGCCGCCTGTGAACACGCGATGATGCGTCGCGCGTCGCGGAGGCGGCACGCCAGCACGTTGCGCCGGGCGGTGAACACGTCGTGCGCGTGGACGGAGCAGAGCCACGGGAGGTTGAGCGCCGCGGCCGCAATCCCCGCGATGTCCGCCGTGACGCCCGCGAACTGCGCCCACACGACGCGGCTCTGCGTGTCGCGGAGGTCGTGCGCGAACGCGGCGGCTTGGGGCAGGCGTTTGAGGATGCGGAGCGCGGCCAGCGGCGAGCGCGGAAACATGGAGGCGGTATGCCCCATGCCGTGTGAACACGGCGCACGGGACTGGATTGCGCCGTCCCCCGTCAGGTAGCGCACATGAAGCGTCCATCCGCGCTGGCGCAACAGGTCAATCTCGCGCCGGATGAACGTCTCGCTCGGCGCGTCACGATCCAGCAGCACTGTGACGGGAAAAGGCATAGGTAATAGGTAAAAGGTAATATGTAAAAGGTAAAAGGTGATAGGTGATAAGACCCCGTCTTTTTATTGGCAGTATTCCCGAGCGTATCTTATTACCTTTTACCTTTTACATATTACCTATTACTTGTTTACGGTTGTTTCGGCTGGAGGTCGAAGTCCGCGGGGATGGCGAGGATGGAGGCGACGAGCAGGTCGATCGTGTGGAACGCGTCGTCGAGGCTGATGGTCTCGATGGGGCTGTGCATGTAGCGCAGGGGGACGCTCAGCTGCGTGACCGCCGCGCCGGAGCGCGTCATGCGCATGGCCCACGCGCACGTCCCCGTGCCGCGGCCGCGCACCTGCAGCTGCGTGGGGATCGAGCGGTTCTTGGCGGTCTTCAGCACGAGCTCGTTCAGGCGCGGGTGATACGTCGGGCCGATGCCCACGACCGCGCCCTTGCCGAGGGCGATGTCGCCCACGCTCCTCTTGTCCTGCTTCTGCGCGTCCGACGCGAACGTCACGTCCACGCAAAGCCCGATGTGCGGGTTGATGTCGTAGGCCGTGGTGTAGCCGCCGACGAGGCCGATCTCCTCCTGCACGCTCGCCACCGCATGGAGCGCGACCTTGATTTTCTCCTTCGCCAGCCGCCGCATGGCCTCGGTGACGATGAACGCGCCGATGCGGTTGTCGAAGCCCCGGCAGGCCACGCGGTTGTTGCCCAGCGGCCGCCAGCCCGCGTCGATGACCGCCGGGCTGCCGAGCTCGACCATCTCCAGCGCGTTGTCGCGGCTGGTCGCGCCGATGTCCACGGCGATGTCCGTGAGCTCCTTGGGCGCGGCGGTCTCGCGCTCCTTCGCGCTCATCAGGTGGATCGGCCGGCCGCCGAACACGCCGTTCACGGGGCCCTTCCTGCCCTGGATGACGATGCGCTCGCTCGCGACCGTCGGCACGGTCACGCCGCCGACGGGGGCCATGTACAGGAAACCGTCGTCGTCGATGTACTGCACGAGGAAGCCGATCTCGTCGCAGTGCCCCTCGATCATCACGCGCAGCGGGGCCTTCGGGTTCAGGCACGCGCGCAGGTTGCCGTGCACGTCGATGGCCACGTCCTTGACCGCGGCCTTCTTCAGGTAGCCCCCGAGCAGCTTCATGCCGTCATACTCAAACCCGCTCGGCGTCGGGATCGCCACGAGTTGTTTCAAAAGTGAAAGTGCCTGCTGGTTCATCATTGCCTCCTCTTACGTCGTTCATCAAAGCCCATATAATATAATCTTTTGCCATGACTTGGCAACACCGGAGTTTGCAAAGGAGGAGTTAGAAATCTCCGGGGGCGCAAGGCTTCCGCCTTGCAATTGGGAGCCGCCGGGAACGCAAGGCTTCCGCCTTGCAATTAGAAAAGGAATGTGAGGGTGAAGGCTTGACGCTAACCCAAAATTATCTTATCATCTCCGACACTGCGTATTATCCGCAAGACAGAAGGGGCAGGACATGGGACACACGGCAAGCGCCATCAACAAAGGACGGATTGTCCGCCGGGCGGTCATTGCTATCTGGGGCACCGCGCTGGCGGTGTTTTGCATCGTCACCGCGTGCCAGAACGCCAGATGGCTGCGGGGCGATTACCGCGAGGGCGACATCATCTTCCAGTCGCTCCCGCGCTGCGAGCTCGTTGACGCCATCGAGGGCGCGACGCAATCCGAATGGTCGCACTGTGGCGTCATCATGCGCGAGGGCGGCAAATGGGTCGTCTATGAGGCGCTCGGCAACGTGCACCACACGCCGCTCGTGGAGTGGATACGGCGCGGCCGCAACAACGGGCGCTTCGAGGTCTATCGCCTCAAGCCCGGCATCACGTTCGACGCGGAGAAGCTGCGCGAGCAGATGCAATCCCTCTGGGGCAAGCCGTACGACATCCATTATGAGCCCGACGACAACGCGATCTACTGTTCCGAGCTCGTCTATAAGGCCTACGCGCGCGCGGCAGGAATCGAGATCGGCGCGTGGCAGGCCCTCGGCGCGCTGGCGTGGGAAAAGTTCGAGCCGTTCATCCTCACGATTGAGCCGGCCGTCCCCCTCGAGCGCCTGATGATTACCCCCGTCGCCCTCACCCGCAGCCCGTTGCTCCAGCGCATCCGCCCCGACCGCCCGCCCGAAGCGCTGTAGGCGGGAGATATGGACTTAATGGACACGAGCGTGTTGTCCATGTCGTCTATTCATTTAACCCGCCGCTAAAGTGCGGCTTGCGTCTTCAGGGAAATCTCGCTACACTGATGCTTTCATTTTTTCAAAAGGGGATTACGATGTCTGTCAGAGTTCGATTCGCACCAAGCCCGACGGGGAATGTTCACATCGGGAACATCCGCGCGGCCATCTTCAACTGGCTGTTCGCGCGGCACGAGGGCGGCGCGTTCCTGTTGCGCGTGGAGGACACCGACCGCGAGCGCTCCACGCCCGAGGCCATCCAGACGCTCCTGTCTTGCATGGCGTGGCTCGGGCTGGACTACGACGAGCCGGAAGTCTATCAGAGCCGCAACACCGCGCGGCACCTGGCCGTGGCGGAGGACCTGCTCGCGCGCGGGCTGGCCTACCGCGAGGCCAAGGGCGGCGGCGGCGAGTGCGTCATCTTCCGTATGCCCACGGAGGGCCGCCTCGAATTCGCGGACCTCGTGAAAGGCGTCATCAGGAAGAAGGCGGAGGACACGCAGGACTTCGTCATCGTGCGCTCGGACGGCACCCCCGTATTCCACCTCGCGAACGTCGTGGACGACGTGGACATGGCCATCACCCATGTGATTCGCGGCGACGACCACGTCGAGAACACCTTCAAGCACATCGAGCTCTTCAAGGCCATGGGCGCGCCCATCCCGCACTACGCCCACCTGCCGATGATCGTGAACAATCAGGGCAAGCCCTACTCCAAGCGCGACGGCGCGGCGTTCGTCGGCGAGTTCAGGGAGCAGGGCTATTTGCCGGACGCGCTCTTCAACTTCCTCCTGCTGCTGGGCTGGGCCACGGGCGACGACCGCGAAGTCCTCACGCGCGAGGAGATGATCCGCCTCTTCACCCTCGACCGCTGCAAATCCAGCGCGGCGCGTTTCGACATCAAGAAGCTCATCTGGATGAACGGCGAGTACATCCGCCGCCAGCCGCGCGAAGTCTATGCGGCGGAATTCGTCTCGCGCCTCAACGCCGCCGGGCTTTCGGCGGACGGCGTTGACCTCGACGGCATCATGGACCAGATGCAGGTGCGCACCAAGTTCTACTCGGAGATACCCGCCTCCTGCGCCTACTTCTTCACGGACGCTTACGCGTTCGACCCCAAGGGCGTGGAGAAGCGCCTGAAGGCCGACGGTGTGCCGGAACTGCTTGAAGATGCCGCGGAGCGGTACGCCGCGCTGGATGTGTTCGACCTCCAGACCACGCACGACGTGCTGGCGGCGATGGGCGAGGCGCGCGGCACAGGGCTCGGCGCGATGGTGCACCCTGTGCGCGTCGCGGTGTCAGGCCTCACCGAAGGCCCCGGGCTTTTCGAGATGCTTGCCCTGCTCGGCCGCGACCGCGTCTGCGCCCGCCTCCGCGCCGTCGCCCGCGCCCTCCGCGACGGCCTGCCGTTATAATGCTTGCCTGTCCGTGTTCATGTTAAACCATTATAAATCCTAATCCCTAATTCCGCCTTCACCGTCTCCGTCAGCACGGCGGGGGTGCGCGGGAGAGTGGCGAGGTCGAAGCGGGGGAGGAGGTCGCGGAGGGTGAGGCGTTCGCCCCACGCCGCCCAGCCGCTCCACCACGCGAGCAGGCCGATGACCTGCTCGGCCGCGATGCCCGCCTCGCGCAGGGCGCGGATGCGGGTGTCGCCGTGACGCTTGGCGAGGCGGCGGCCGTCCTCGCTCACCACCAGCGGGACGTGCAGGAACGCGGGCGGCGCCAGCCCCAGCGCACGGTAGATCAGCAGCTGGCGCGGGGTCGCGGGGAGGAGGTCGTCGCCGCGCACGACTTCGGTGATGCCCATCGCGGCGTCGTCCGCGACGACCGCGAGCATATACCCCGCGCCGTCGGGGTCACGCGCCAGCACGAAGTCGCCGCTGGCCTCGGACACGTCCTGCGCGACCGTCCCCGCGAAGCCGTCCTCGAACTGCACGACCTCATCCGATGGCACACGGAAACGCCACGCGGGCAAACGGCCTTGCGGGAGGGTGCGGCGGGCGGCTTCGTAATCCGCGAAACGGTCGCGGCAGGTGCCGGGGTAGTAGAGGCCGTCCTCGGCGTGGGGGGCGGACTGCCCGGCCTCGACATCGCGGCGGGTGCAGGTGCAGGGGTAGGCGAGGCCTTTCTCAAGCAACGCCGCGAGGGCGGCGGCGTAACGCGCTTTGCGCTCGGTCTGGGTGTAGGGGGCGTGAGGGCCGCCGATGTCAGGGCCCTCGTCCCAGTCGAACCCGAGCCAGCGCAGATCGTCGAGCGCGGCGGTCGCGGCGCCGGGCTTGTTCTTGGGGTGGTCGAGATCCTCCATCCGCAACACCACCTGCCCGCCGCAGGAGCGGGCGCGCAGCCATGCGACCATGAACGTGCGGGCGTTGCCGAGGTGCAGCGCACCCGTCGGGCTGGGCGCGAGGCGGCCGCGCATTTCACTCTCCGCACTCCACACTCCACTCTTCACACTATTTTTTCACCCCTGTGCGCGGCTCGGTAATCACGGCCTCCCACGCGATGCGCTGGAAGATGCGGGCCTGCCCGGCGTTGAGGCCGCTGTTGGCGTGGGCGACCTTGCCTTCGGGCGACTCGCCGAAGAGACAGGCGTAATGCACGAGCGCGACGAGGTAGCGGCCTTTGCGCGTGAGGTGGATGTTGTCGTCGAACACCTCCGCGTTGAAGTCGGTCATGCCGGGTATCTCGCCGGCCTCGATGGCCTTCTTGAGGCGCACGAGCGCGGGGCCGCCGGGGACGAGGCGGACGGGCTTCTCGCCTTCGAGCGCGTTCCAGCGGTCGAACATCTCGCCGTAGTAGAGCATCTTGTTGGCCATGGCATCCTCCCATGTGGCGGGCTGGCGGTTGGGCGGGTACCAGACGGGCTTCATCCACCCGGCGCCCTCGCAGTGCGCGTCCTTGCCCCATTTGAGCGCGGGCCACTGGGCGTAGAGCCACGGCTGGACGGCGGGGTTGTGCTCGCGCGCGAGGCGGATGAAGTTGCCGCCGAATTCGCCGTCGCTATCGATGCCCGGCGGGTTCGGGAAGGGCTGGAGGAAGAGGTGGGCGGGCCGCTTCTCGGCGAACACGCGCGGGTAGTTGTTCATCCACCCCTCGGGCGAGGCGAAGCCCTTCTCGTTGAGGTTCCAGTTGCCCTCGATGCCGCAGCCGGGGATGGTCTTGCGCATATAATAGAGGTTCTTGCCGCCGCTGGCCGCGACCTCCGAGAGGAAGCCGTTCACTGTGTCCGTGAGGCTGTTGCCGATGTGGTACGAGACCACCTGCGGCACGTCCGCCGCGCCCGCGCCGATGCGGTACGAGGCCAGCGCGATGTCGCTCTCCGCCAGGTTCTCGCGGAACGCCATCGCCGCGAGCGTCATGCCGCGCGCCACCTTGACGGGCGCGGTATAGACGGGCGAGGACGCATCCGGCACCGAGCCGTCCGTGGTGTAGCGGATGACCGCGCCCGCGGGCCAGACATCGATCTTCACCTCCTGCGCGTCCGCATAGCCCCCCTCCGGCGGGGTGAAGCGCGGGCGCGGCGCCTGCGACTTGCGGCCGAGGTCGAGGCCCGCGTAACTGTCACCGTCAGGGAACTCGAACCACGTCGCCGCGTCACCGTCGAACGCCTTGGGGAACGCGACCGCCTCCCTGTCCTTCGGCAGGTTCGAGCCGAACGGCGAACCCTCCAGCCGCCCCGTCGCGGAATGGAACTCGACGCCCGCGAGGCACACGGACGTGCCGGGCGCGGCCGCGAACTTCACATAGCGGTACGGCCTCGCGCCCGTGACGGCGACCTCCAGCCACTGCCCCTCTGCGGGCGCGGCGGCGACCTGCGCCAGCGGCACCATCGCCGTCGTCGCGCTCTCCTGCGAACCGAGAATCCTGCCCCCGGCCAGCTGCGCCTCCGTGCCGGGCTTCGCGAGCAAGCGGACTTTCGTCAGCGCATAGCTGGCGGGTTTTTCATCCTGCGCACAGACAGTCGCGGCCAGACTCATCGCAACAACAAAACCAATTGCAAGGGAAGGCAAACTTCGTTTCATACATCATCCTCTTTCGATAACTCAAAACAGTTGTGTTTAACAGTATAGCATGACCGCGTTCAAAAACGCGAGAACAACTCCAGCATTTTTTTGAGGCCCCCCCTCCGTTTCTCAAAACCCGCCGTCAAGTTCGTCGGCGGCATACCCTATTGCGTGCAGTCACAACTTTAGAACGTTAGCCTCATCGGTCTCGCTTGCGCCGACGGGTATCCCTATTCTCGAACTCTCGAACTTCCATAGTGTCCAATTGTGCATTCTATCGTGCCTATTGTGGTTAAGGAAAGAGGACGGGCAATTCTTTGACAGGATTAACAGGATTGTTGTTTATAGTCGTTTGCCCGTGTCGAGGAGCCCGCCCTTGGCGCGGAAGTCCTTGCGCTTGTTCGCGGGGGTCTTCTCGATTTCCTCCTTTATCGGCCTCCAGTGGTTTTTTGTGTCCTCATTCTCTGATTGAGCGAACCCTTCCGCTACTGCTAGTGTTCTGTAAAATACAGATGACGAGATAAAGGGTTACTCTGTTTGGATGGCGTGATATGGAGGGCGAGACAGGGGATCCCATTGACGCGGCGGGCGGTCAATGGGGATGGAGGGCGAGCGTCCTCGCGAGCCGCAATGTGTCTAACAGCTCGCGGGGACGCTCGCCCTCCATCGTGAAATCTGTATTTTACAGGACACTAGTCGCTGATGGCTGGTCGCATAACCAGAAAGATATTTGACGAGTGACATGTCAAGCAGCCAGCCAACGCGGGACGGGGGCGGGGTAAGCTTAAACAAGTCAGCGCAGACGCGGAGGAACCAGACGCGCTCCTCGGGGTTGTCCTTGACGGCAAAAGAGCAACAACGTGCCCAATATCCATCTTTATGGCTGTCCCTGATTTCAGCCAACTCCCCTGTCATTTTCCACTCCACCTCCAAGTAGTAATACCAGAGCCCCGCCTTTTTCAAGTCGGAGACAACCATGTCAAACATCTGCCCTTCCGGCCCTGAAAGGCGGTTGTTCCATCTCTCTTCAAACTTGGGGTGGGCGTACCAATCCGTGGCGGTCAGCTTCTCAATCTCCTCTTTCCGCTGTATCCGCTCATAGCAGATTCGGGCAACCAGTTGTTGTTGCCATGGCAGAGTTTGGTCAACCGCAACACTTGCCAACAGCGGGAGTGCGTTTGTGCCATACCCCGTAATCTTACCGCGCACCTCCAGATACGCGGCTTCCTTTTTGACCGAAGCCTCCTCAATCAGCGGCATCAGTTGTTTCCGCTCTACGGCGAATGCATTCACTGCCATCATCGTTACGAATAATAGTATCTTTTTCATTTCTCGTTCTCCCAGTTGGTTTGTACATCTGTTTGTGTCCACCACGGCGTAATGTGGGGGAGAGTGCGGACCGCCGCCGTAGCGCAGTGGATTTCACTCTTGCTTGGCTCGCCTGATGATGTTCGTGCCGAGGCGGAAGTGTTCGGGTGGGGGCGGCGGCGCGGGGCGGGCGCGGATTCCGCCGGAGGTCAGGTTGAAGGGGTTGGGATGCGTTTTGAGAAACTGGTCAAAGAGGTCTGCCGAGCGCGAGTCGGCGTATCCCGCAACCTCAATAAGCCATCCGTCAGGGTCAAACCCGACAGGCCGAGTCGCCTTAAACGCGTCGAAGTGCCGCAGGAGCAAGGGTGCGGAGTCGGGGCTTTTTTCCGCCATCAAATTGTAATACAATTGGCGAAACCGTGCGGGGGGAGGGGATATCGCCATCAGGTCGGCGCACACCCTGAGGAACCAGATGCGTTCCTCGGGGTTGCCCTTGACGGCATCAGTACATACAAAGACCCAATAATTATATCTTCCGTCGTTACGCAGGTTTCCTGTCTCCCCCGTCATCTTCCATTCAACCTCAAGACAGTAATACCATAAACCTGCCTCCTGTATTTCTGGCTTGACTAAGTTTGCGGCTATCCCCCCCTCCGGACCGATGATACGCCCATTCCACTCGGGTTTAACTCCGGAATGATTGTACCAGTCCATCTTAAGAATCCGTTCAATAACCTCCTTTTGTTCGATGCGCTCATAGCAGATTCGGGCAACGAGCCTCTGTTGCCAAGGCAAAGACTCATCTACCGCAGCCACGCCAAGGATAGGGAGAACATCCGCGCCAAGTTGCACAATCTTGTCACGTATCTCCACGTATGCGGCTTCTCTTTTGACCGATGCCTCCTCAATCAACGGCATCAGTTGTTTCCGCTCTACAGCGAATGCATTCACTGCCATCATCGTTACAAATAACAGTGTCTTTCTCATTTCT
>WRJS01000045.1 GCA_009778475.1 Kiritimatiellota bacterium
CATTCCTAATTCTCCCTTATGGTTCGCCGCCGCCCTGCCTTCGGAGTCATCTGCAACGGCTTGCTTTTTCTCATCGGGCTTCTGCGCTTCGCGCGGGTCGAACGTCTCTATGGCAAGAGGAACAAGCTTGTCCTGCATCTCTGTTGTCGCCATCCAGACGGCATCAAGCTCTTCATCATATCTCGGGAAATAATTCGTTGTGAGTTCAGGGACGGGGATGGCCTTGAGATAGCCTTCGTTGTCAATGGCAATCTCGTACCCGTTTTGGTGAACCTCCGTGTCTGCCGTGGGGTAATTTCTGGCATAGAACTCATAGACGAGAAAAAGTTTGGGCTTTTGCCCTTCCTCCGTTAGGCTATAAAAGCCATCCACTCGGGCAGAGACAGAATTATAACTGTCAGGGTCTCCGTCCTCCTTAAACATATATTGCCATTCCCCGTTTTCAAACCGATAAAGATACCAAAGATTTCCGTGGCATCCGCCAGCACTTTTGTCAACCCGTTCTGACACCAGCGCATCAGGGAGACCATCGTGGTTGATGTCGAAAAAGAGCACATCAATAGGGTTATCTCCTGAACCCTTAAATGTCTTTAACTCTTTCCGTAACACATCACAGATGTCCTCCGTATTAGCGTTAAGCATTATGCTTAACCCTACACAAAGCAACGTAAAAAACAAGTGTTTGCAATTCATGGCATCATCCTTTCGTTAGGCTAGTGTCCGTTTTACTCGACTGCGACAGGCGGCGTGTTGGGCGGGAGGTACGGCGCGATCTGCTGCGCGTAGTTCGTCTTGTTGTCCTCGAACGTCCACTTTGGGTTCCCTTTGGGGTCAAAGCGGAGCGGACACTCAATCTCTGCCATTTTACCGGGTTTCTCATTGCTTTTGACCTTGGTTGTTTTCACGCCTGTGCTGCCGTTGTACAGGACGGTCACGGCCCACTGCTCGTGCGTCCACGTGACGCCGTACAGGTTAGTTGTCGCGGGCGGCGGCACCCATTCGTTAGGATAGGACTCCTCGATGCGCGTTAGCATGGCGTTGTACTCGCTTTTTTTCCGCGCGAACGTCTCCGCGCTCGCGGTGCAGTTGGTCTTCCAGTGGTGGACCTGGGCGGTGGTGACGGCGTTCGGGCCGTTGGTGACGGGGCCGTTGTCGATCTGCCCGATGCCCCAGCCGTAATACTTGATGATGAGCACCTTGCCAGTCTTCGGGTCAACTCTCCTTCCGTCGTCGGTCTTGTTGGGCTGGTAGATGCGGGAGCCGTTCGGGTTGAACTGGTTGTAGAAATACTGGCCGTTCGGGGCCCACGCCTTCGTCTCGTGCTGGAGGAGCGCCCAGGCGTAGGGGCGGCAGAAGGCGGGCATCACCTGATTGACGTAGTTCGTCACGGCGGCGTCGGTCGGGTTCATGCCGCGGATGAAGAACGGGAAGCTGCCCTCGGCGGTCTTGTCGATGTGGGCGCTCTTGATCTTGAACTCGAGTTTGCACTTGCCGCCGACGATCTCGTTGTCCATCAGCGAGGCGGTGATGTCCACGGTCGGGGTGTCCACGAAGGGGGTGAAGCCGCCGTGCGCGGGATAGACCCTGTCGTCCAGCGTGCCGCGGTACACGGGGCGCTCGCTCTTGACGGTCAGGCGCCAGCTCGTGGAGATGTCGCCCTGCGAGTAGGTGGAATTCTTCACCTTGGCGGTGAGGCCGGGCGCGCGCGGCTCGCCCGTGATGAAGGCGGTGCCGTTCGTGGGGATGATGTATGCGCCGTAGCTGGCGCCGAAGTCCGTTGAGCCGATATTGGGGAGGCTGTTCGTGTTCGGGAAGTTGCGTTGCGTCAGCGACACGTGGTAGTGGTCAACCGCGATATACCCCGGGAAGGCGTTGCCATGGCCGGCGTAGTCCGGCTCCGCCACCGTCAGCGCGGCCGTGGCCTGGGCCGCGCCCGCGGCCATGAGCGCGGGGCCGGGCGGCGGCTCCGGCGCGGTGTACAGGATGAAGTCCTGGACGAAGTAGGTGATGGGGGACACCCCGGCCTGCTGCGACTGCGCGTAGAGGTCCCATGGGGTTATGCTCCCCGCCGTGGACTGGCCGTCGGGCGCCGTGACGTCCCACGACATGACGGTGCCCCTGATGGGCGGGAGATTGTATTCGGGCGGGAGGCTGGGGACGGTCGCCTCGACGCAGAAACAGCGCACGACGATGAGGTACTGCTCGCCGGGCGTCGCCTCGAACGTGTGGTAACAGTTTGTCACCGTAGGGATCGGGTCCCAGGGGGAGAAGTAGCCCCACAGCTCGACGCTGCCGTCCCCGATGATGTCCCTGACAACAGGGTTGTCGGGCGGGTCGCCGTCGCCCTCCTCCTCCTCGTCCGCCAACCACCACTCCTCGTCCGGGTCGTCGGGGACGACGAGCTTGAAGAACGCCATCGGCGGCACGGCCGTGTCCTCCAGGTCGTCCCACGTCAGCGCGTCGAACGGGAACTCCGCCTCCGCCCACCCCTGCTCCTTGTCGATGTCCAGGAAGCCCACGCGCTGCCACTCCTCCTCGCGCAGGTCCCGCTTGCCCCGGAGCTCGAGCCACCTGAACGGGAGCGGGAAGCCTTGCGGCCACTCGGCGCGGATGACGACTGACGTCGGGGTGACCTCGAACCGCGTGATGGTAAGGCATTCCACCGGCCCGCCCGCGCGCGGCGGCGGGGGGTTGCCCTGCCCCTGCCCGGACGACGCGTAGAGGCTCGCGCGGATGTCGCCGGAGGCGTGCCAGAAAAACATGACCGCGAAGTTACGCGCGGCCGAAGGGCTCGCCCCGTAGAGACCATCGTAATACCCGGCGAACGCCGTGTCCGTCTGAACCCCGCCCTGGAAACCGCGCACCGCGCGGTCCAGCAGCAGGTAGTCAGGTATCTCCGCCGCCGCAGATGCCGCCGCCAGCGCGCACGCCGCGCCGCAAGCCAACACCACTGATTCTTTTCTCATTGCCATAATGCTTTTCCTTTGCTGTTACCCGTTCGTAAAAAAAACGTTCCGCATCATATCACGCGCCCCGTTTTTTGTCCAGCAATCATGCGGGTTGCGCGGATTTTTTTGCCGCTGCCCCTCCGCCCCGACTCTTCATTGGGCTTGCGGTGGAATGATATATAGTAATTCAAGTTGACATTGGCGCACTATGCGCATAGAGAAACACAGGCCTTTCCGATGAAGGAGATTTTGTCTTCCGCCTCCTGCAACCCGCCTTGCAACATTCTTTTGAGCGTCGCCCAGATGTGCTCGATGGGGTTGAGGTCCGGGGAATAGGCGGGCAAAAACACGAGCTCGACCCCGGCGGTCTCCACAAGGGCCAGCAGGGCGGGCGAACGGTGGAAGGATGCGTTGTCGAGGACGATCATGCTCCCCCCGGGGGTTGACGGCAGCAGCATCTCCCTGAAATAGGCCTCCACCACGTCGCTGTTGCAGTGCCCCTCGAAGGTGAACGGGCAGGCAAGGCGGTTGCCCGGCGACGCCGATATGACGCTCGTGCGCCCGCGCCTGGCCCCCTGGACCTCCGCGTAGACCGCCTCGCCGCGCGGCGCCCTCGCATAAGGGTTGTGCAGGCCGTGGTTGACGCCGCACTCGTCGAGGAAGTACACCGCGGCGCGCCGGGTCGCAGCCTCCCGCAGCCATCTGCGGAAGAGCCACCTCTGGCACCCGTCCCTCTCGCGGTATCTCAGGAGTTTTTTTTTAGGGTTATCTTCAGCCGGCGCAGCCGGAGCCAGATTGCGTTGTGGCTGACGCCGAACGCCCTGCCGTGCGCCTCCAGCGTCGCGGAGGGGTTTTCCCTCACCGCCCTGCGCAGGCTCTCGTCGCTGAACGCCTTCCTGCGGCCGGGTTGCGGCCTGGGGGCGAGCTCCCCGTTCCGCGCCGCGGCAAGGTAGCGGTGAACCGTCCGCCTCCCGACCTTGAAGTGCGCGGCCGCGTCCACTTTGCTGCCGCCTTTCTCCACGAACCCGACTATCCTCTCCCGTAATTCAACCGTGTATGCTTTCATGGATAATTAGTATAACACGAACTGCGCCAATGTCAAATTGAATTACTATATAGGCAATAGGTCTGTTCTAAAACCGCAAGACCCAAGACCGTTTTAACCGCGAAACGCGCGAAACAGGCAAAAAAGATTTACCTTCCAATGCGGCAAAAAAGAGCTCATACGTTTTCGCGCCTTTCGTGTTTTTTCGCGGTTCATTTCCGGTTGTAACCTCGACCCGGATTACGCATTGATGAGAAGTCTTTGGGGGGGCGTTCGGGTTTTCGGACAGGTCTATTTAATTTTGGTGTTTTCAATTCAGGATGCCCTCTTGCCGTTTCACGGTTTCTTTGTTATCCTTTGTTTTGCGTGGTGGAAACCCGTTCCGCAAGGAGGGTCAAACATGAAGGGAAACACGAGGAGGATCGTGATGCAGATGACGGGATGGAAAACGGCGCTGGCGCCGCTGGTGTTGTTGTGCGGGTGCGCCTCGACGGAGCGGGCGGAGGATGCATTCAGGGTCGTGCAGAAGCATGACCACAACCTGCTGTTCCACGGCACGACGCAGCTGCTGTGCGACTTCCGACGCGACGCGCTGGACCTCGCCCCTGCGGAGGCTTACTGCATCGGCGAGGGCGAGCGCGCGTTCCTGGAAAACCCGCAGGGGGCGTATTGGGAGGCGTTCGTCGCGAAGGGGCGGTTCAGCGAGACGGAGCCGTTCTCGCTGGTGCCGCTGGCGGCGCGGCGCGTGGTTCCGGTGCCGGAGGGCATCACGCAGATCGAAACGCCGGGGCTCACGCGCAACAGCGTCTCGTACTGCCTCGATCGCGACGGCAAGCGTATGGTCTTTGCGGGCAACCTGATTTACGGCGACGGCCAGATCCTCAACCTCTATGATTTCCAGGACAAGTGGGACGGCGCGAAAATCGGGGGCTACCACGGCTACATGGCGCGTGTGCCGAAGCTCATCGCCAGCCTGGAGAACATCAAGGCGCTCGAGCCGGACGTCATCATCCCCGCGCGGGGCAAGGCCATTGAGCGGCCGCAGGAGGCGATCGACACGCTCATCGCGCGCCTCCAGCAGGTCTATCTGAATTACCTCAGCATCAACGCGCTGTGGTGGTACTTCGGCGTTGAGACGATGGAGGCGAGCGGCCGCCTGATTTTCGGGAACCGCGCGATCCCGCGCATGCCCGAGGCGCAGAAGTTCGAGCCGCCGCCGTGGCTGACGGAGTTCGCCACCACGCGCGTCATCCACGCGCAAGACGGCTCCGCGTTCGTCATCGACTGCGGCGGGAAACGCGAAGTCGAGCGCATCGCCAAGATGGTGGACGACGGCGAGATCACGCGCATCGAGGGCGTGTTCGTCACGCACTACCACCACGACCACGTGCCGGGCGTGCCGCTGCTGGTCGAGAAATACGGGTGCCCGGTGTATTGCTCGCCCGTGTGCCGCAACATCCTCGAGCGCCCCGGCGACTACCGTATGCCGTGCGTGGCCGACGCGCCCATCACGAACATCCGCTGCGTGGAGTCGCTCAGCTGGGCGGAGTATGAATTCCGCTTCATGCACTTCCCGGGGCAGACGCTCTACCACGACGCGATGCTCGTCACGCGCAAGGGCGAGCGCCCTGTCCTGTTCGTCGGCGACTCGTTCGCGCCCACCGGCATCGACGACTATTGCATCTGGAACCGTAACCTCCTCGAAGCGGGGCAGGGGTATTTCCACTGCCTCAACGTCATCCGCGACATGGACCCGCGCCCGCTGATCATCAACCAGCACATCGTCCCGCCGTTCGAGTTTGACGACGCGCGGATCGACTATATGCTCAACCAGCTGAGCCTGCGCCGCATGCTCCTGTCGGAGCTCTTCCCCTATCCCGTCAACTTCGGCATCGACCCGCGCTGGGCGCGGTTCGAGCCGTACTACGCGCAGCCCGGCGACACGCCGCGCCTCGTCATCACCAACCACGCCAAAAGGCCGCTGAGCTTCTATGTGGACGGGAAGCTGCTCTTCCGCAACATCCCCCCCGGCGAGGAACGCGCCATCCCCTGGCCCCTCCCTGACGCCACCCAGAGCGTGGACATCCGCTGCCGCGAGATCCCGGCCTTGCAGACCAGCACGGAAATCTTACGCTAACGCGCGAAGGCGGCTACTTGGCGCCGAAGACGGCATCGCAGATGGCCTGCATCTGCTCGAGCTGCTTGTCCACGAGCGTGCCGTTGGGGTTATGGCCCATGTCGATCGTGACGACGCCGCCCTTCGCGGTCACGCGGTTGATCCAGTCGATCCACTTCTCGTTTGCGTGGCGCGTCTCCTTGTTGCCCCACGTCTTGCCGAGGAACGTGAGCACGTGCCATTGCGCGTCGTTGAGCCAGCGGTCCGCGCAGGCGGCGGCGAAGGGGTCGTTGAGCTCGCCGGCGGTATAGTCGTCGGCCGCGACCCAGCGTTTGAGGGAGACTCCCGGGTTGAACGCGACGACGGCTTTGGGGTTGCCTTTCTTGACGGCGGCGGCGTAGCATTTGGCGATGTCCTCGTTGAAGTCGCACCACGGGTAGGCGCCGTCGAACCACCAGCCGGAGACCTTGTCGCCGTAGCGCATGCTCCACGTCTCGATGACCTGCGCCCACTTCTGGGCGAACGCGGCGTTGATCTTGCGGTCCGTGTTGGGCGCGCCCCCGAGGCCGAACGCGGTGACGGCCTGCATATCGCGGTTGGGGGTCTGGCTGGGCAGGTAGAGCATGAGGCGTATGCCGTGGGGGCGCAGGGCGTCCGCCAGCTCCATGGGCAGGTCGCGCGTGGAGCAGCGCGTGTTGGGGCCGAAGCCGCCGAGCTGCTCGTAGGTGGCGTTGGGGGAGCACATGTAGCCGCTGTTCTGACCGAGCGTGAGCACGAAATAGCGCACGCGCAGGCCCGCGAGCTGCTTGACGAGCGCGGGTACGTCGAAGGTGTCCACGTCGCCGAAGTTCGCGGCGCCGGGCAGGAAGTGCATGAAGACGCCGAGCTTGGCCTCGGGCATCCAGTCGGTGTTCGGGTTACGGGAGTCCGCGGACGCATGGAGCGCGCACAGGCCCAAGAGGGCGGTCAATGTCTTTCTCATTTCTCTTTTCCTTTCTGCGTGGGGATCACGCGGGAGGTGACCTGCCCGTCGGGGCCGAGGGCGGCGCGGGTGTGGCCGGTGGCGGCGAGGACTTGGTCGGCGGTGCGGAAGTGGCATTTGGCGGTGCGCAGCAGGATGTCGGGGCCGGATTTCTTGACCAGCCCGGCGGCGGCGTCCTTGACCTGCTCGGAGGCACCTTTGTGGAACGTGGCGCCGTGGACCTCGCCGAGTTTGGCGAGGCTGCGCAGGAAGGCCTCGCGGGCGAGGACGGAGGCGGCGGCGACGGCGATGTCGGACTCGGCCTTGTGGCGCTGCTCGAGCTTGATGGAGCGGCCTTTCTTCATCAGCGCGCGCTCGATGACCTGCTTGGCGCCGAACTGGTCGGCGACGGCGCGGGGGCAGCCGGGGACGGTCTCGAGCAGGTTCTCGATGCACCGCGCGTGCGCCCACGCGAGCAGGGTGTTGACGTTGCGCATCTTGGCGTAGAGGCGGTTGTAGGCCTCCGGGCCGATGGAGACGAGGGAGAAGCGCTTGGGGGTGAGCAGCTGGCGGGTCTTGGCGCCGACGAAGAAGATGGCCTTGTCGGTCATCTGCTTGCAGTCCTTGACGCCGAGCTCTTGCATGGCGTGCGCGAGGTCGGGGTCAACATAGACGGCGCAGGCGGTGAGCGGGCCGAAGAAGTCGCCCTTGCCGCTCTCGTCGATGCCCATGTGGGGCGCGACGAGGTCGGGGTTGAGGATCTCCTCGTAGCCGACGGTGGCGCATTGCAGGACGTTGGGCTCGAGGAAGAAGAGGACGAAGTCTTCCGCGCCGCTGCCCTGCACGAGGCATTTGCCGCTCGTGTAGAGGTTGACGACGCAGTTGTCGGCCTCCACGGCGATGGTGGTGTGCGGGACGGGCTTGCGCTTGTAGTTGCCCATCTCGAGCAGGGTCTTCAGGGACGCTTGCTGCTCGCTGTTCAGCACGAAGGTGTAGGAGGTTTTCTTCATCGCTGGTCGAGTGGCGTGTAGTGGCGGCGGGGGGCGACGCTCTTGTAGGCGGGGCGGATGATCTTGCCGTTGTTGGCGAGCTCTTCGATGCGGTGGGCGCTCCAGCCGACGATGCGCGAGACGGCGAACAGCGGCGTGAAGAGCTCTTGCGGGATGCCCAGCAGGCGGTAGAGCATGCCGGAGTAGAAGTCCACGTTCGCGCTGACGCCTTTGTACATCTTGCGGTTCGCACCGATGATTTCCGGCGCGATGCGCTCGACCGTGAGATAAAGGTTCATCTCGTCGGAGACGCCTTTCTCGGCGGCGAGCTTCTCGACATAATCGCGCAGGATCAGGGTGCGCGGGTCGGACACGGAATAGACGGCGTGGCCGATGCCGTAAACCAGCCCGGTGCGGTCGAACGCCTCTTTCTTGACGAGCCTGACGAGGTAGTCCTCGACCGCCCGCGCGTCCGCCCAGTCCGTGACCTCGCGCTTCATGTCCTCGAACATCTGCACGACCTTGATGTTCGCGCCGCCGTGGCGCGGGCCCTTGAGCGAGCCGAGCGCGGCGGTGATGGCCGAGTAGGTGTCCGTGAGGGAGGAGGTGACGACGTGCGTGGTGAAGGCGGAGTTGTTGCCGCCGCCGTGCTCGGCGTGCAGCACGAGCGCGAGGTCGAGCAGCTGCTCCTCCAGGGGGGTGTACTCGCCGTTCCTGCGCATGACGCTCAGGAAGTTGGCGGCCGTGGAGAGGGTCTTGGACGAGCTGTGCAGCACGAGGCTCTTGTTCTGGAAGCGGTAGGCGTAGGCGCGGTAGCAGTAGGCGGCCAGCAGCGGGAACGTGGCGATGAGCCGCAGGCACTGGCGCAGGACGTTCGGGATGTCCGTGCTTTCCGCGGCGTCGTCCAGCGTGTAGAGCGCCAGCACGGACTGCGCCATGGCGTTCATGATGTCGCGGCTGACCAGCTTGAGGATGGAGTCGTGCACAAACTCGTCGGGCAGGTCGCGGTAGGCGAAGAGCACCTCGGTGAAGCTGGCGAGCTCCTCCGCGCGCGGCTGCTCGCCGAACAGCAGCAGGTAGGTGACCTCCTCGAACCCGCAGCGGCCGTCGCGCACGAAGCCGTCCACGATCTCGCGGATGTCGATCCCCCGGTAAATCAGGCAACCCGGCCCGGCATCGTCGCCGTCCTCCGTGGGCGTGTGGGCCAGCACCTCGCCGATCTGCGTCAGCCCGGCCAGCACGCCCTTACCGTTCAGGTCGCGCAGCCCGCGCTTCACGTCATACTTCGTGTAGAGCGCCGAATCCACCTGGCACGTTGAGGCGGCCTTCCCCGCAAGCAGGTCAAGGTACGTCTGATCAGTGTTCCCCATTCTTTCTGTCCTCCCGAATGTTTTTCCTTCCTTCTGCGACATAAAACAATCACCAGTGTACACCAACGGGGGAGTTTTGGAAACCTTTTTTCAGTGGATTTTTCAGTGCGCGATTCGGGGTTGAGCTCGGCTGAAAAGTTTGGTACACTGTTTTCTCAACGGAAGGGATAATGCCTGATGAGGAAACTACTTGTCCGTTTTTCGTTAACCGCAGATGCCGCAGGTTCAACAGATTATAAAACAATCTGCGTCAATCCGTGTAATCTGCGGTTCAGGCAGATTCCCGGTTTCAGTTATGGCGAAAACACGCCGAAAGAGACGGGCAGTAATGATTGACCATCGTTTTGACATCGCAAAGGGCGTGACCATAAAAAAGGAGGGCGCATCATGATTTCAATGAAAAAAGGGCTTGCGATCGCTCTTGCGCTCGGCATGGTCCCCCTCGCGAGGGGGGATGAGGAGGAGAAAGCCCGGCGGAGGTTCGACGAGTTCGAGCAGGCCATGCTGCAGCAGATCGGGCGCATCCACGCAGACTGCGATGTGAGCGAGCTGTATAAAATAGATAAACTTAGGACGAGTTACTCCACAGCCGTGGCGAGAACGCCTTTTCCCAAATGCCTCCCGAGCAGCGTCAGCAAGAGATCGATATAGCCAAGAAGGAATCAGATTATACCGAGGATCAGCTGCGGGCACTCGAAGCACCGTATGATGCCCCTGTTCCCGTCCCCGCCGTGATGGAAGAGGAAGAAACACAACAATACCCGCCAGTCCATCTCATGCGCAAGATTCTCGCCCTTAAGCCCCCCGATTACCGCACGAAAGCCATTGAACAGCTTAAGAAAGAGGCGAACTACAGCGAAGAGGACTGGAAAATCCTTGAAGCACCGTTTGAATAGTGAATAGTGGTTAGTGATTAGATTTTTGGGGTGCGGGATGAGTGGGTTCAGGTGAAAATCTGATTTTGAGCCGCGAAGCACGCAAAGCACGCGAAAGGGGAGAGCAAGGTTTCGCGAAGATTCGCGGTTTTCGCGGTTAAAAACAGGTTCCCGTGAATTTGGCGTTGAACTCGGCGGGAAGGTTTTGTACACTGTTTTCTCAACGGAAGGGGTAAGGCCTGATGAGCAAATTATTCATCCGTCTCCTTTTATCTCGCGCGGGGCCGCGATAAACGGTTGCAGCCACGGGCATTCAATGCTATTGTTATGGAACCTTTTTGAGGTAAGCGAGGATATATGCAGAGAGACGACAAAAAACTTTTCTCAGGTCATGTGGCGCCGTTCGCGTTGTGGGTCGGGGTCATCTTCCTGCTGCAGGCGCTGGAGACGCTGGACCTTTGCCCGCGCGCGCTGTACCCGTGGAGTTACGCCGTGAAGGCCGCGGTTTGCGCAGGGCTGTTCCTGTGGCTGCGGCCGTGGCGCGTGTACCCCGCGCTCAAACGCTCGAACGTGCCGCTCGCGCTCACGGCAGGGGTCGTGGTGACGGTCGCGTGGATACTCCCGGAGACGCCGTGGCTCGGGCGCGCCGCGCCGGGGCTCCAGGCGTTCTACCACCGCTGGTGCATCATGATGCCAGGGACGTTCCCCAACTACTACAACCCGGACATCTTCCCCGCGCTGCCGCCCAGCCATGCGTCGCTGGCGTTCTCGCCGCAGGAGGCAGGGTGGCCGCTGACCATTATGAAGCTCATCGGGTCGGCCGGCGTGATTGCGGTCATCGAGGAGTTCTTCTTCCGGGGCTTTTTCTGCCGCTGGCTCCGGCAGGGGAAGTTCTGGGCAATCCCCCTGACCTCCTTTGACCTGCAAGCGTTCATGGCCACCGTCGCGGTGTTCGGGCTGGAGCACGACCGCTGGCTGGCCGGGATGTTCGCGGGCGCGGTTTACGGATGGCTCGCCCTGCGCACGGGCGACATCTGGTCCGCCGCCCTCGCTCACGGCCTTACGAACGCCCTGCTCGCCGTATATGTGATTCTCTCGGGGCAGTACGGATTCTGGTGACACGCCCCTCGCCCTCGCTTGCGGAAGGCGGCCCTCTTTTGCTATACTTCCGCGCATGGCACAAGAATGGAACATCCGCCCGAGAGGGCATACGTGCGGCATCTGCGCCACGCCGTTCGCGGACAAGGACGCGTGCGTGTCGGTGCTGCGCGAGGCGGAGAACGCTTACGAGCGTTTGGACTGCCACGCGAAATGCTGGGGGGGGCAGCCCCGCGACTGGACGCCGTTCAGCGCGTGGGAGGGCGTTTACGACGCGCCGCCGCCGCCGGCAGCCAAGGCAGAGGCCGTCAAGAAAGAGAATGCCGAGGAGCTCCTGCGGCGGCTCATCACGCTCGAAGACCCCGCCATGGGCAACGTCGTCTATGTGCTGGCGGTGATGCTGGAGCGCGGCAAGCTGCTTGTCGAGCGCGACGCCAAGCCCCGCGAGGGCGGCGGCATCCTGCGCGTGTACGAGCACAAGCGTACGGGCGACACGTTCGTCGTGCTCGACCCGCAGCTGCGCTTGGACAGCCTGCACGAGGTGCAGCAGCAAGTCATCGCGCTGCTGGGCAACGCGACATAGGCAGCATTAGGGATGGGGGAGGACGTATCGCCCACCCAGCGAATACGCCTTGCCCCGCCGTCACTGCGCGTCCAGCACCTCGATGGCTTTGGCGGGGCAGAGCTGGCGGCAGATGTCGCAGGTGGTGCAGAGGGCGGGGTCGATGGCGGCGCGTTGGAGGGGGGTGAAGGCGATGGCTTCGGCGGGGCAGGCCTGGGCGCAGAGGGTGCAGCCGATGCAGGTGTCGGTCACGGCGTAGCGGATGAGGGCGCGGCATTTCTTGGCGGGGCAGATGCCGCGCGCGTGGGCCTCGTATTCGTCGCGGAAGTGGCGGAGGGTCGAAAGCACGGGGTTGGTCGCGGTCTTGCCGAGCCCGCAGATGCTGCCTTCGCGGACGGTCTGCGCGAGGCGTTCGAGCCGTTCGAGGTCGCCGGGCTGGCCTTTGCCTTCGCAGAGGCGTTCGAGTATCTCCAGCATACGCTTGGTGCCGATGCGGCAGCCGGTGCAGGTCCCGCAGGATTCGAGGCGGGTGAAGGAGAGGAAGTAGCGGGCGATGTCCACCATGCAGTCGGTGGCGTCGAGGACGACGAGGCCGCCTGACCCCATCATGCCGCCGACGTGCGTGAGGGCTTCGTAGTCAACGGGGGTGTCGCACAGCGCGGCGGGGATGCACCCGCCGGAGGGTCCGCCGACTTGCACGGCCTTGAAGGCCTGCCCCTCGGGGATGCCGCCGATCTGCGTGACGACCTCGCGGAGGGTGAGGCCCATCGGTACTTCGATGAGGCCGCCGCGCTCGATTTTCCCTGCGAGGGCGAAGGCCTTGGTGCCGGGGCTTCCGGGGGTGCCGACGGCGCGGAAGTTCTCCGCGCCTTCGCGGATGATCCACGGGATGAGCGCAAGGGTCTCGACGTTGTTGACGAGCGTGGGGCGGCCGTGCAGGCCGCGCTCGGCGGGGTAGGGCGGGCGGACGTGCGGGATGCCGCGGCGGCCTTCGATGCTGGCGAGCAGGGCGGTCTCTTCGCCGCACACGAACGCGCCCGCGCCTTCGACGACGCGGAGCGTGAGGGGGTGGCGCACCGCGTCCTCGCGGTGCTGGGATGGCACGGCGAGGACGCCGTGCGCTACCAGCATCTCAATCGCGGCCTTGATGCGCTGGACGGCGAGGGGGTATTCGTGGCGGATGTAGAGGATGCCTTCTTGGGCGCCGACGGCGTGGGCGGCGATCATCATGCCTTCGAGGACGCGGAAGGGGTAGGACTCGAGCAGCATCCGATCCATGAACGCGCCGGGGTCGCCTTCGTCGCCGTTGCAGACGATGACGGGGGCAAGGTGGGGCGGGCTGTATGCGCCCCTTTTGGGGAATTCCTGCCCGCCGGAATCTACGCGGGCAGAAATGCCCGCGCCACCTTTTGCGACGGCGCGCCATTTGCGGCCGGTCGGGAAGCCGCCGCCGCCGCGCCCGCGCAGGCCGGAGGCCTCGATCTCGGCGATGACTTGTTCGGGGGGCATCGGCGTTGCGGCTCGCGGGGACGCTCGCCCTCCAGTGCATTTCTCGTAGGCGGTGAAGCCGCCGCGGGCGCGGTAGTCGTCGAGGTCGAGGGGGGGCAACTCGCCCGCGCACTGGGTGGCGATGCGCTGCTGGCGCGTCCAGTAACAGGCGTCGGGCTGGTCGCGGACGCTGAGGGGGAAGCGCAGGGGTGGCTCTTCGGCGCCGCCGGTGAAGGCGGTCTCGGCGAGGGCGCGGAGGCGGGCGGCGAGGCGGGCGGCGAGGCGGGCGGGGCGGACGTGTTCGAGCAGGATGGGCTCGATGTCGCGGGTGCGGATGCGGCCGTAGCGGAAGTGGTGGCCGTCCGCCATGGCGATCTCCATGAGCGGGGCGTGGTAGGAGCCGCCCGTGCAGCCGACCTCGCGCACGAGGAGGGGCAGGTGGCGGGCGTGGATGACGCGGCGTATCTCGCGCAGCACGTCGGCGGCGCCGGCGGCGGCGCAACTGGAGCACGCGCACAGGCGCACGACCGCGCCGGGGGAAGAAGTTCTAAAGTGCGGAAGTTCGGAAGTTCGAGAGTCGGGGGAGAGCGAGGCGCGGATGTCGCGGAGGACGGAGGGGACTTTGGTGGGGGTGACGTTGGCGTAGATGGTCTTGTCCACCTGCACGGCGACGGCGAGCATGCAGCAGCCGAGGCACGCGACTTTCTCGACGGTGAACTCGCGGGCGGCGTCGGTGTCGTCGGCGGGGGCGATGCCGAGTTCGCGCTGGAAGGCCTCGAACGTGCGGTCGGCGCCCTTGACGTGACAGGCGGTGCCGACGCAGACCTTGATGGTGTGCCGCCCGGCGGGGCGCAGGCGGAACTGCCCGTAGAACGTCGCCACGCCCGTGATGTCCGCCTCAGGGATACCCGTCTTTTGCGAGAGGTAGGTAAGCGCCTCGGGCGGGAGGTAGTTGTACGCCTCCTGAATCGTCTGGAGCAACGCGATGAGCGCGTCGCGCCCTGTCCCGAGGCGCGTGATGGCGGAATCGATAGCGGCGAAGTCCATAGAGGGCAGTTGCTATGAAACGACGAAATCGACCAAATTCGACTTCAGTCGATTTAGTCGATTTCAGTCGCTGATTAATTCACTCAGTCTTTGAGTTGCTCGTCCGCCTGCGGGTAGGGCAGGACGGCGGTCTGGAACTTCGAGCAGAGCGCATAGACAACCGCGCCGACGATGAACGCCGCGACGGGTGCGGCGGGAATCTCGAAGCCGCACTGCTCCGCGAAGTTGGGCTGTATGCCGACGAGGAAACCGAGCGCCCATGAAATCCAGCCCGCAGGATTGAAGCCCGCGCGCGGCCCGCTCCAGCGTCCCTTGCTCAGGACGTACTCCATCGTGATCGCGCCGCAGATGGGGCCGAACGACGCGCCGATGAAACCGAAGATGGCGAGGCACTTGCCCGCAACGCCCGAGATCGCCAGCGCGATGGCGACCGCGCACCCGATGCCGCAGGACAGCCACGGGTTGACCTTCGGGAACGAGTTCTTAATCGAGTTCGCGGCGATGAGCGAGCAGAAGCACGCGCTCGGGAACGCCGTCAGCGCCAGCGCGAACGCCAGCCACTTGGCGACCGTGTCGTTGAAGATGAGCGCCATCAGTTCCATCGGGTTCAGTTTGATGGTGCCAGCCGCCAGCAACGCCTTGCCCGCTTCCGAGCCGTAGAACCCCGCCACGATGAGGATGGACGCGCCGATGGTCAGGAAGATCGCGCCCGCCACGCCGACGAGACCGCCCATCCACACGTCCTTTTTGTTGCGCGAGTTCGTGCCAAAGTCAACGCCCGCCGCGCCCGCCGTCGCGAAGAAGCCGACGATGTACGTCAGCGCGAACGCGAACACCGCAAACGCGCCCATCGCGGATTTACCGCCCTCAACGACGTGCGCCGCGTTGAACGCCGCCGCATCGAAACTGCCCACCCCGCCGATGGTCTTTGCAATCAGGACAAGCAGGATGCCCAGCGGAATCAGCGGCAGGTACGTCGAGAGCATCGCGACGTACTTGATGCCCTTCAGCGCGGTGACGACCGCCGCCACGCCCCAAACCACCGACACCGCATACAGCGCGACGCTCCCCTGCTCAAAACCGAACATCTCGTTGAGCGCACCCGTCGAACCCCATGTGTTCACCGCCAACCAGCCGAACTGCAACAACCCCATCAGCAAGCCCGGCAGCAGAAAACCGCCCACCGCGCCGAACGTCGAGGAACCCACGATGTACAGCGGTAGCCCCGTGCGCTGGCCAAACATCGCTGGCAGGTAATAGAACGCGACGTGGCACAGCAGCGCCGCCACAAGCACACTCCCGAGCGCGACTCCCACGCCCGCAGAGAGGATGCCGCCCGGCGTCCCCGAGCCGACCGAGAACGACCAGAACACGAACCACAGGAAAATGCCCGCATACGTCGGAGCCGTATTCTTGTACCACGGTGCGCGGTTAGAAAGCGGGTTCGGCTTGGCGGACGCCAGATACGACGGAACAGAATTGTCTTTCTGCATAACAGTCTCTCTCCTTTTGTAGGGTTAATACTGCGAGCAGTATAACAGACGGCGCGGAGGATTTCAACTTGACTTTGAAAAAAAATGAAGGTAATGTTTGGGCTTGTTTTTCGGAGGGAATGAGGGGACGCGACTGAAATCGACTGAAATCGGAATCAGTCGATGGCAGTCGGAATCAGTCGGTTTCAGTCGGAGGAATAAAAATGACCGAGGCAGTAAGCCTTTCATCACAGAGCCGCCACGCGCTCGCCGTGGACATCGGCGGCAGCAAGGTGCTGTGCGGCATCGTCGCCGAGGACGGCACTGTCCTGCGCGCGCACGGCGAACCGCTCGACTGCGCCAAGGGGCTAGACGGGCTGACGGGCGCGATACGGCGGTGCGCGGAGGCGGTCATCAGCCACACACCGCCCGCATCCCCGCAACAAAGCAATCCTGTTAATCCTGTCAAAAAAATCGACGCCGTCGGCGCGACAATCCCCGGACTCGCCGACGCGAAGCGCGGGCTGTGGGTGTACGCCCCCTTCTCCGGTCTCTCCGACATCCCCATCGCGCAGATGCTCGCCGAGATGTTCCGCGCACCCGTCGCCATCGAGAACGACGTGAACGCCTGCGCCCTGGCGGAGATGCGCTACGGGTTGTGCCGCGACGTGCGCGACTTCCTCTGGGTCACGGTCTCCAACGGCGTTGGCGGCGCGGTCGTGCTGGACGGGCGGCTCTACACCGGCGCGCGCGGCAACGCCGGAGAGGTCGGGCATCTGCGCGTCGAAGGCGACCCCGCCAAAGCGCTGCGCTGCGGGTGCGGGCGCGACGGCTGCCTCGAAGCGATGGCATCCGGCTTCGGGCTGGCGCGGCGCTACGCCGAACCCGGCGTGACCGCCAAAGACATCGGCGCCCGCGCCCGCGCGGGCGAGCCGAAGGCGTGTGCGGCGATGGCGCAGACAGGCGCATACCTCGGCACGGCGATCGCGACGTGCGCGAACATCCTCAACCCCTCGCTCGTCGTACTGGGCGGCGGCGTGTCGCAAGACTTCGACCTGTTCTCCGACGCGCTCACGCAAGCCTACGAAGCGCACGTGTTCGCCCGCGCCAACGCCGGGCTCCGCATCCTCCCCACCGCACTCGGCTACAACGCCGCCCTCCTCGGCGCGGCGACACTGGCGTTTGAAAATGTTAGACAGGATTAACAGGATGACAGGATTGCATTATCGTAATAACAGGAAGGGAGACGGCTCGCCGAGCCTTATGGAATATCCAATATCCAACACGGAATATTCAATGTCCAAGTGGGGTGCGCTTCGGGGTCGCACCCCAATTGGAGGGCGAGCGTCCCCGCGAGCCGTGAAGGGCGAAGCCCTTCCGTATCATAGCGTAGGGCAACGCCCTACGAAACGAGGCACACCGTTTTACAAGGCTGAAAGCCTTGCGGATGTGCTGTGCTATTTATCCGCAAGGCTTTCAGCCTTGATTTTGTTTTTCCGTCCCATACGTAGGGCGTTGCCCTACGCTATGATACGGAAGGCTTTCAGCCTTCGCGTGACAGGCTGGAAAGCCTGTCCTCCCCTCCACAGCGCATTTCACTTGGACATTGGACATTCTCATGCCCCATTGGCCGCGGTCGCGCCAACGGGGTCCCCTGTGTTGGATATTGGATATTCCCCGAGGGCTTTCAGCCTTGATTTTGTTTTCCGTCCCATACACAGGGTGTTGCCCTGTGCTGTTGATGTACCCCCTTCGGGGGAAAGAGGCTCCATGACTTGTACCGCGTATTTACTCGGAAATTTAGTTGATGTACCCCCTTCGGGGGAAAGAGGCTCCATGGCGTTACATCCTTGTCTCGCGGCCACACGCTCGAGCCAGGATTAACAGGAATGACAGGATTGCATGATCGGGTGAAAGGTGTTGTGCTATGGAGTTCCAATGTCTCTACTGTATATATAATCTCCGATTGGAGGCACTGACACGGGCTTTTTGATCCTGAATATCTCCCAAGAGTTGGCAGTTTCTTGCGCCTCTTTTGCCATCACAGGGCCATGTGCAGCGTCATCCGCGCCTTGGAGACTGGCCGCCATTGCTGGCGCACTTTTTTCAGCCTTTACGATAGCGGCATCAAGCCTCTCAGAAAAAGATTTATAAGTAGCGTCATCCTTCCGCTGGGGAAACTGTTTGAGGAAACTTTTCCTTACAGATGCCGTCGTCTTTTTACCTGCTTTAATATCGTTCACCGCATTTGCGATAAACAGTTCAAACTCTTTGTCAATGTCTTTCGATGACCTCTCCGTCCTTTCTGTTCCACGTGCGCGAATGCTTTGCGCGTTGACGGCTGGCGTCACAAGCAATGTGCCGGCAATAACCATAGGCGCCAAAAAACCGCAAAGGATTTCGCGCATGATGTTCTGCGTGATTCGTTCTTTCATGTTTTGTCCCTTTCCTCTACTCTTGTTCCAATAAGAGAGACTCCTCGTTAGATAGGAGTCGGGAAGGTGATAATTCAACAAAACATGAACTCGTTACTTTCAAACCTGTTACAGTTCTCTTGTATGATAACGATTTCCCGACATGGTCGGGACAGCGTTAGATCCATTTAGTTTTGTCGGGTTATCACGCCCTTCTCACTAACTATGCCCTCTTGCCCCTATTTCTAGGGACGCGGTTATGATATACCAAAACCCCGTCCCGCCGCAACAGGTTTTTTGCGAGGCAGCGTAACATCTTAAATCACCCCAGAATCCTCTTGTCAATCCTCCCCGCTCCATCTATACTAATTATTTCAATACAGTAAGGAGCAGATTCTTTTGAGGCGGTTAATGCATATGGAGGCTGAATCCCTTCCGTGTCATCGGGCGGGGTTTCCGTCGGCGCGGTCGCGGCCGGTGAGGCGTGGGCAATGCCCCACGGCGATGCGGGGAATCTGCTCCCTGCCCCGAAGGGGCTATATCACGAGCGTAGGGCAACGCCCTATGTCCGCCGCACCCGATGCCTGTAGGCTGAAGGCCTACCATCATGATGCAAGACTTTCAGCCTTGATTTTGTTTTCCGTCCCATACATAGGGCGTTGCCCTATGCTATCATCCGCAAGCCCTTTGGGCTTGTGGAAATGCCATTTTGTGTGAACACGTTTTAGAAAAAAAAGGAGAGACCATGACAGACAAACAGGTGATTAGTGACTACACGCAGAAACTCGCGGCGGCGGCGCAGGATGTGAACGCCGAGGCGTTGGAGAAGGCGCTGGCGGCGTTGCGCGAGGTGTGTGCGCGGCGCGGGCGTATCTTCGTGATGGGTAACGGGGGGAGCGCGGCGATCGCGGATCACCTCGCGGCGGACTTCGAGAAGAACGCGTTCCCGAACGGTCCGCGCCCGCGCATCTTGTCGTTGTCGTCGCAGGCGGCGAAAATCTTGGCGTACGGCAACGACATCGCGTTCGAGGGCGTGTTCTCCGAGCAGTTGAAAGGGCAGGGTGACAAGGACGACGTGGCGGTGGTGGTGTCGTCCAGCGGCAACTCGCCGAACATCGTGCGGGCGGTCGAGATGGCGAAGAGCCTCGGGATGACCGTCATCGGGCTGTCGGGATTCTCGGGCGGCAAGTTGAAGGAGATGAGCGACATCTCGCTGCATTTCGAGTGCCCGATGTATGAGATGACTGAGGATCTGCACAGCATGGTGTGCCACCTGTTCGTGGTGGGCGTGCGCGAAGGCGGCGCTTAATAGATCGTGGCGCGTGTCGATTGAGGTCGAGTCAAATCGACTCGTATCGACTCCGCACATTCACTTGGATGTTGGATATTCCGTGTTGAATATTGGATGTTCAGATAAATCGTCCCCCATCGCCGCGGTTTTCTGCGGCTCGTTTCTGCTGTTCCTGATTCAGCCGCTGGTGGGGCGGACGCTGCTGCCGGTGTTCGGGGGGAGCGCGTCGGTGTGGATGATCTGCTTGGCGTGTTACCAGACGCTTCTGCTGGCGGGATATTTTTACGCGCACTGGTTTCAGCGGGCGCGGCGGCTGCACGTCGCGCTACTCGGGTTGGCGGCGGTGTGGACAGGGGCGCTTGTTTTCGCGCGCCCGTTCATCGCGAGGCTCGGGGACGGCGGGTCGCCGACGCTGGGGGTGCTGTTCTGCGTGCTGCTGGTGGCGGGGCTGCCATACACGCTGCTGGCGGCGGGCTCGACGCTGGTGCAGGCGTGGGTCGCAGGAGAAATTAGGAATGAGGAATTAGGAATTAGGAATCGGGGCGCGGATGTGTATTCGCTCTATGCGGTGTCGAACGCGGGTTCGCTGCTGGGGCTGTTGGCGTACCCGCTGGTGCTGGAGCCGTTCGTGCCGCTGACGGCGCAGTGGCTGGGGTTCGCGGCGGCGGTCGCGGCGTATGCGGCGCTGATGCGGCGGATGGCGCGAGAGAGAAGTTCTAAAGTTCTAAAGTTCGAGAGTTCTGAAATCTTGAAGGGTGAAAACCCGCAATCTGAAATCTTAAATCTAAAATCTAAAATCAGCCCCCTGTGGTTCTTGCTCCCGGCGGTGAGCGCGTTTCTGCTGAACGCGGTGACGATGGCGCTGATGGTGGAGGTGACGCCGATGCCGTTCGTGTGGGTGCTGACGCTGGCGGCGTTTCTGCTGAGTTATGTGCTGGGGTTCTCGAAGGCGTCGGGGCGTTGGCGGTGGCTGTGGTCGGTGCTGGCGTTGCTTGCGCTGGCGGGCGCGGCGTGGGCGCGGGGCAAGTGGGGCACGGGGAGTTTCATCCCGAACGCGGCGGCGGGCGTCGCGGTGCTGGCGCTGGTGGGGACGGTGCTGCACCGCTGGCTGTATGAGCGCCGCCCGCCGGTGGCGTCGCTCACGCGCTATTACCTCGCCATCGCGGCGGGCGGCGCGGCGGGGGGGCTGCTCGCGTCGCTGGTGTCGCCGCTGGTGTTCGACCGTGTGCTGGAGTACCCGCTGATCCTCTGTGTGTGCGCCGCGCTGATGGCGTGGCGGATAAGTAATAGGGAAGAGGTAATAGGTAATAAGTACAATGCTTCGGGGACGCATCACCTATCACCTATTACCTATTACTTATTACCTCTCGCGGCGGGCTTGGGGTTCTTCGCGCTGCTGGGCGCGACGGCGCGGAAGTCGGACGCGAAGGTGCTGTACCGCTGCCGCAACTTCTACGGCTGCCTCGCGGTGTCGCAGAAATACGAGGGCTTGGAGACGGGGCGGCGGCTGTCCGTCCATTACCTGTGGTGCGGGCAGACGACGCACGGGCTTCAGGTGCGCGACGCCTCCTACGCGCGCGTGCCGACCGCCTACTACGGCGCGACGGGCGGCGGCATCGCGTTCGCCGCGCACCCGCGCTACCGCGAGGGGCAACCCATGAGCGTCGGCGTCGTGGGGCTCGGCGCGGGGATGCTCGCGCTGTACGGGCGCGAGGGCGACCTCTACCGCTTCTTCGAGATCAACCCGCAGGTCGTGCAGATCGCGACCGCGCCGCAACTCTTCTCCTTCCTGCCGGACGCGCGGTGCGCCATCGACCTGATCGATGGCGACGCGCGGCGGATGCTGGAGACCGAGCGCGCGACGGGCGACCCGCTCTACGATATGCTCGTCATCGACGCATACAGCGGCGACGCCGTGCCGTACCACCTCGTCACGCGCGAAGCGTTCCGGCTCTACCTCGACCGCCTCGCGCCCGGCGGGATGCTCGCGGTGCATATCAGCAACTGGCACATCGACCTGCTACCCGTGTGCAAAGCGGTCGCCGCCGACCTGGGCGTTTACATGGTCGGCACCATCGGCTACGCCGACACGCCCGTGACCAGCGGTTCCATCTGGGTGTTCATGACGCGCCATCCGGTCACCTACCCCCACTCCGAGAAGGTCCGCCGCGTCAACTGGGACGACGTGCGCGACATCCGCCCGCTCACCGACGACCGCGGCAGCCTCCTCCCCCTCCTGCGGTAGGGGGGATCCCACCAAAGGCATAAAGCCGCGAAAGATGCTTGAACCGGGCACTTGCCCTTTACTCTGTTCTTGATGCCTTTCCTTTTGACATGAACCGCACCTCTTGTTACACTATCTCCAATGAAAAAAGTAATCCTTGTCGTTGCCATCTGTTTCGCGGCCGCTGCCTTCGCGCAAGACGGCAAGGTCCCGCTGTTCTCCGTCACGCGGTTACAGACGCAGATCACGGCGCATCATCCCGACAACATCCCCTATTTCGGGGTGCCGGCAGGTTGCAGGCTGACCTATCTCATCACAGGGGATAATATCGTCAATGTCAAGAAGGACTCCCTCTACATCACGAAACTCCAGACGAAAGACGGCACGGACATCTCAAAGAAATCCGACGGGACACCCGCCTATCGGCTGGGGGGGTGGCATCCCCGTTTTTTTCGGGAAGACAACGAGGGCAAGCTCTTGACCTTCTACGTCGAGGTGACTCCCGACACAATCGACCTCGAGGAACTTCCCTCGCTTGAGGGGTTCATAACCTTTTTCGCCGCCAGCGGCAAGGAGACCGAAACGGTGACGATTGAGGCGGGTGACACGCAGGCCCACACCGTCGGCGCATACAAAGTGAGCCTGATGGAACGGGAGCACAATCCCAAGTTTACGATATGCGTAGAAGGCCCGGAAGAGGGCCTGCTCGAAATTGACGTGACGGCTGGCGGCCAACGATTGAAGAGCAGCAGCAAGGGGCACCAATCGAAGACACCGTATCAAGAGGCCATCTACCACTACCAGTTGGACGAGCCGCCCCCGCCAGAAGCCCTCACCGTCAGCCTCACCCTCTGGAAAGACCTGCAGCAACACACGATGCCCTTGCACCCCGTGAGCCGCCGACGCCCCCCGCCGAACACCCTGAAAGACAATCCGATGGCGTTCTAGCGTCCTGCAAAAGACAGATGACGGGATAGAGGATTGCCCTGTTTGGATGGCGTGATATGGAGGGCGAGCGTCCCCGCGAGCCGTTAGACACATTGCGGCGTCCTGCAAAAGACAGATAACGATAGGCGAATGCAAAGGCCATCCCGACACTACGGAGTGCGGCGGCTTGCCGCCGCTTTCAGCACGGGGGCTTGCCCCGTGCGGGGCACTGGCCGTGCAAATGGTATGCTGCTGTCTGTTGCTTGGGCGCCCTGCCTAATCCGCACGGATTTCCGGGAAGGTATGGAAATGGATGATGCCCCACAGGGCATCATGCTCCACCTCCCCGCTTAGCTCCGACCGCTCATAGAACGTCCAGAACGGCGCCCAGTTGCGCTCGATGCCCCCTGCATGGCGCACGGGGTTCAGCTCCAGCGTGCGGAAGCGCGATACGTTCGGCTCGCGCACGCGCGAGAACAGCGGCCACACGCGCAGGTAATTCTCGCGCTCATACTCCGCGCCGTCCCGACCCGTCGCGTAGGTGGACTCGTTCACATAGAACGGGAACAGCCGCATGCGCTCCACGCGCCCGTTCGGCATCCTCGACTTCTCGCGCGAGTAGAGGAACCACCCGCCCGAGAAATAACGCGTGTCGTCCGAAAGCCTATCGCTGTAGAACGGCCAGAACACGCGCGAGCGCTCCGTGGCCGTGCGCTCGAACTGCACGAAGGGCCACGGCACGCGCCACCGCTCCGCCGTGTCCGTCAGCGCGTGCGAGATGAACGGCGGCACGGCCAGCCACTGCCGCTCATGCTCGCGCGTCACCTGCCCCGCGATGGGGAACAGCATCCATGCCGATCCGGGGTTCGGGTCCGGGTCCTTGAATACCGTGTCCACCCAGAACGGCCAGAACACGTAACGGCTGTCCTGCCGCCGCATCTCCTTGTAGCCGTAGAACGGGAACACGCTCGTGCGCTTCGTCTCGTCCTCCTCCTCTTGGCGCGACACGAACGGCCACAGGTAATACGTGCGCTCCCGCTCCGCCACCTGATACCGCAGATAGCACGGGAACAACGCGAAATCCAAATCCTCCATCAGCCAGAAATGCGGGATGTGGCCATAGACGGGGAACAGCGCCCAATAATCCTCCCCCAGCCGCGAGCGCCCCTGAAGCCATAACGGGAAGATGCCGAAGCTCCACGCCGGCTCCGCGTCGCCCACGCTGAGGTTGTTCCCGAACGCCAACAGCGCGCGCCACCACATCTGGTCGTCGCTGCGGTGGAACGTCGCCAGCGGCCAGAGCGCATCCGTGACCGTCTCCCGGCCCTCCGCCTCCACGCTGCGCGAGTAGAACGGGCGCACGGCCGTGAACGAGCTCCCGTCATCCATCACCCTGCGCTCATAGAACGGCCCGAGGCGGAAACGGCTCGCCACACGCGGCGGCGCATTCGTCACCGCCCCCGCGACCCCCGCCGCCAGCGCCACCGCCAGCACCGCAAACAATCGATGAACCTCTTTTCGCATGAGGAGATAATCATACCGCTGTTTCCCGTTACGGTCAAGAGGGAGGTGACTTTTTCTCATAAAAACGGGACTCGTCAGGGGGATGGAGCGGGCGATGGGAATCGAACCCACGTAAGAAGCTTGGGAAGCTCCTATTCTGCCATTGAATTACGCCCGCAGAAAGTGAGAGATACAATAGCAAAAACGCGCGCAGAAGGAAAGGTCTTTTTTTCATTTTTTTCGCACGTATTGCGTCATCATTCATGACGCTGAAAAATAGGGGGGTGGACATGTCAAAGGAAGAGAGACGGGGGTATGCCGAAGTGATGCGGCAGCGCCACGCGGCGTTGCGCCGGGAACGGCTAACAACTTAATGTAGGAGGATGAGAATCTTCAGAAGCACCCAAAGCACCACAATGGCAATCGCGAGGTAGAAAAGTTTTTGAAAGAAACTGCCGAAGCCGCCGCCGGGCATGGCGACACTGGTTATCTCTCCCATGAGCCCTTTGTAGGCCAAAGCGTTCCGCCTGTCATCGAACTCGTACAGGACTTCGACCGCGACATTGTATCGCGTGACCTTCCCCCACAGGTGTCCGCGCTTGATCCTGTACACCATGGCCAGCCCGAAGCTGACCATCCTGTCGCCGCCTTCTTTCAGCGACGGCGTGACGGATTCGATTTTTGCCCGCCACGCTACCGGGGGAACCTCCCCGTTTTTCAGGCAATGGTCGTACACCCGCCTGAAGAGGTCCTTGCGAATGTCCCGCATGAAGGTCTGGCTTTCAGGGATTCGGCAACTGAACACGCGCTCCGTCCGCAGATGCCAGTGGCTTTCCTGAAGAGAAAGGTTTTCCCGCAGCCACTCTACCTTTGGCTTGCCCAGCTCAAAGACCGCCCGGAAGTGCATAACCTCGTCGGTGTTCGCGATGCCCGTGATGGCGCTGTGCAGCGCACCGGCGTAACCGTCGGCCCCGTGGTGCGTCACCTTGAACTTCAGGAGGTTGCCGTGGTGCGTCCTGACATGGTCTTGTATCTTTGCCTCCCGCAGCCCCTCGGAGAGATGGTCCTCGACGCAGAGCGCGATCATTGTCTTTGACGGGTCGATATTCTGGAGCCCGCCGCTGGGGGACTTCACGGTCATGGCTTCCGCCTTCAACCTGCCGGACAGGATACGGCCGTTAACCGGGAAGTCCATGAACCGCGCCGATATGTGGTACAGCCCGTCCTCGGGGGACTGGCATCCCGCGTCGAACGTGCAGGACACGTCCGTGACGCGCAGGCCCTCGCTCCTCAGGTCCCGTCCGAGGGTGTCCTCCAGATACCCCTTCGCCAGCGCGGCCAAGTCCCCCGCCGCTACGCCCTGATGCCCGCCGCCGGTTTTCGCAATGGCAGTTTCCCCGCCGAACACCCGTGTCACGGCGGACACGGCTGACTTGATGATGTCTCTCATGCGGATTCTCCTTACGCGCCCTTGGGGTTAGGCCCGTACTGGTTCGCGCCGGGTTGGCTGTCGGGGAGTCCCCATGCGATTTGAAACGGAATAATCAGGAACTCCCCCAAAGGCACAAGACAACAGACAACAACGAGAACCGCCCTCCATCCGGCAAGCGGTTTGCCGATGTCATGCAGGCGGCGGGCTGTCACCGCCCAAGACGGCAAAAATGTGACGACGCCATACACGATGCCTAATGTACCCATTGAGATAAGTTCCAGC
>WRJS01000046.1 GCA_009778475.1 Kiritimatiellota bacterium
TGAACCACGCAAACCGTTCGCCATCCATCCTCAACAACAATTTCGCCCTACTTGACATAATGCGCGTTATGCGACGTTGATGACTGATGGGGAGCGACGCGAAACAACTCGGGGGAAAATGATAGGCCTCCATGGTTTGCTCCGTATATGATTCAACGCCGGAGGCGAGGCGTGTGACGTTAATATAGTCATTTAAGGTGAAGTTGATACAGCCATCTATCAAAACGCCGAAGGCGTGTAACGTGAGTAACCGCCGGTGGAGCGAGCGTATGCGGGCGGAACCGGCGGACGGCAGATGCTCGCCGTCAGCCCCGGCAGGGGCTGAACATATCCATCATTCAGCCCTTGCAGGGCTGGGGTTTCTGACGGCCCCTGCCGCCGCCGTTCCGCTTACGCTCCACCGACGGTTACTCATGTTTAGCACGCTGCGGTGCTATGTGACTACATCCTTATCTCGTGATTACACGCTCTAGTGTCCTGTAAAATACAGATTTCACGATGGAGGGCGAGCGTCCTCGCGAGCAGTTAGACACATTGCGGTTTCCCGCCCCGTTGATCGCACGCCGCGCCAATGGGGATTCCTGCCTCGCCCTCCATATCACGCCTATCCAAATTTCAGCCTGCGTTGGCGTTGCCCCATCCCCCCCTACCCCACTCACTCCCCTACCCCACCGCCTTACAGCTTTGTGTTGGAGCCTCAGCGCTTATTCCGTGTGGATACCCCCCCTCGAAATTTTGCCCATTTTCCTGAATTTTCCCCTTGCGCTGGGAGGGGTGAATTTGCTATTTTGTTTCTTCCGTAATTCCAAGAGGGCTTGATGTTATGAAAAAGGAAATTCACCCGAGATACGAGGACGCGACGATTTCATGTGCCTGTGGCAACGTGATCCGGACGCGTTCCACGAAGAAAGAGATGAGCGTTAACACATGCGCGGCCTGCCACCCGTACTTCACGGGCCAGCAGACCATGATTGACACGGAGGGCCGTGTCGATTCGTTCATGAAGCGCTATAACCTCAAAAAGGCGTAACGCTGCTGAACAGGCGGGTCGGATGGCGCGGCGGCTTGACGTGCGCGCGCTCCGATCCGTTTTGTTTCATCCCGGTATGATTGACAAGGCGCATATCCAGCGGATGCTGGAGAAAGTGAAGGCTGCCGAGACGGCGTTGTCTGACCCTGCTGTCTTGGGCAATCCCTCCGCCTACCGCGAGAAGCTCCGCGAGCACGCCGCCCTCAAACGGCTGGAGCACGTGGCGAACATCTATTTCCGTTTGCTCGCGGACCTCGACGGCAACCGCGAGATCGCAAGCGACCCGACGGGCGACCCTGACCTGGCCGCGATGGCGAGGGAGGAGAACGCCCTCATCGACGCGAAGCTGCCCGACGCGGAACGCGCGGTGTTGTCCTGCCTGTTGCCGGAGGATGCGGCGGACGCGCGGAACGCGGTTGTCGAAATCCGCGCGGGGACGGGCGGCGAGGAGGCCGCGCTGTTCGCGGGTGCGCTCTTCCGAATGTACTCGCGGTTCTGCGATGGCAGGGGCTGGAAAATCTCCGTCATCGACGCGTCGGACACGGGCCTCGGCGGCTACAAGGAAATCATCTTCACCGTCATCGGTGAGGGCGCTTACCGCGCGTTCAAGTTCGAGAGCGGCGGCCACCGCGTCCAGCGCGTGCCGGAGACGGAGGCGCAGGGGCGCATCCACACCTCCGCCGCCACCGTCATTGTCTTCCCCGAGGCGGACGAGGACGACGCGCTCGACCTCCCCGAGAGCGAGCTTCGCATCGACATTTTCTGCGCGGGCGGCCACGGCGGGCAAGGCGTGAACACCACCTACTCCGCCATCCGCATCACGCACCTGCCCACGGGGCTCGTGGCGCAGTGCCAGGACGAGCGTTCGCAGCACCGCAACAAGGAGAAGGCCATGGGCGTGCTGAAGGCGCGCATCCTCGACCAGCGGCGTCAGGCGGAGGAGGCGAAGCTCGGCAAGACGCGCCTCGACCTGCGCGGCTCGGGCGACCGCAGCCAGCGCATCCGCACCTACAACTTCCCGCAGAACCGCATGACCGACCACCGCGTCAACCTCACGCTCTACAGCCTCGACCGCATCGTCGAAGGCGACCTCGCCCCCCTACTCGACGCGCTCCACGCCTATGACCTCGACCAGCGCCTGAAAGAAGAGCTCGGCATCGGAGGCTAGGCGAGAGGTGATAGGTTATAAGTAATAGGTAATAGGTAAAAAGTAATAGGTAAAAGGTAATAAGTGATCTTGCCTAAAAAAACACTGCGCCTCTGCGCGAGACAAAAAACGGATTACCCTTTTTACTTATCACCTTTTACTTTTTACCTATTACCTATTACTTATTACTTATAACCTATTACTTATTACTTGAAAACAGAGGAGTCTTCACCATGGTGCCACAATGGATAATCGAGAAGAAGCGCGACGGCGGCGCATTGAGCGAGGCCGAGATACGCGCGTTCGTTGACGGCTTCACGGACGGCAGCATCCCGGACTACCAGATGGCCGCGCTGGCCATGGCGATTTTCTTCAAGGGCATGACCGGCGAGGAGACCGCGACCCTCACCGACGCGATGATGCGCTCCGGTGACCTCGTGAGCTTCGACGGCTGGCCGCGCCCGACCGCCGACAAGCACTCCACCGGCGGCATCGGCGACAAGCTCTCGCTGATGATCGCGCCGCTCGCCGCAGCCGCCGGGCTCGCCGTCCCGATGATTTCCGGCCGCGGCCTGGGCATCACCGGCGGCACGCTCGACAAGCTCGATTCCATCCCCGGCTACGACACGCGCCTTCCCATCGGACGCTTCAAGCAAATCATCGCCGACGTCGGCTGCTCCATCATCGGGCAGACCGACCGCCTCGCGCCCGCCGACAAAAAACTCTACGCCCTGCGCGACGTCACCGGCACCGTCCCGAGCATCCCGCTCATCACCGCCAGCATCATGTCCAAGAAACTCGCCGAGGGCGCGGAGACGCTCGTGTTCGACGTCAAGTGCGGCCGCGCCGCGTTCATGCGCACACGCGAGGATGCGCAGGCCCTCGCCGATAGCCTCACCCGCGTCGGCCGCGCACTGGGCCGCAAGACCGCCGCCATCATCACCGACATGGACCGCCCCCTCGGCCGCGCCATCGGTAACGCCCTCGAAGTCGCCGAGGCCGTCGAGACCCTGCGCGGCGAAGGCCCCGACGACACGCGTACGCTCACTCTCGAGTTGACCGCGCACATGACCGTGCTGGGCGGCATCCACCCCGATTTGGAGACCGCCCGCACCGCGCTCGCAACGCTGCTCGACGACGGCCGCGCACTCGACGTGTTCCGCCGCATGGTCGCCGCGCACGGCGGCGACACGCGTGTCATCGACGACCCGAGCCGTCTGCCGCAGGCCCAAGCGATTGTTGAGGTCAACGCCGCATCCGAAGGGCACGTCACGGATGTTGACGCGCTCGCCATCGGGCGCATCGTGCTGCAGCTTGGCGGCGGCCGCACCAAGACCGACGACGCGATCGACTACGCCGCCGGCATCGACCGCCTCGTGCAGGTTGGCGAACACGTTCAGGCTGGTCAGCCGCTCATGCGCCTGCATGCGCGCGACGCGAGCTTGACTGAGCGGTTCATCCCGGACGCCCTTGCGGCCGTCACGCTCGTGCCACGAAGGAATTAGAAATGAGGAGTGAATGCGCTTCGGGGGTTCTCACACAAAGGCACGAAGGGGATTTTTGATTTCAGATTTGAGATTGAAAACTAATCCTGCTAAACCCTGTTCATCCTGTCAAAAATAACTGCCCGTTTTCTTGACCTCGCGCAAAGGCGCAGAGACGCAGAGTTTTTTGATTTGAGGTCGCCGATTTTCAAAACCAATCCTGTCAAATCCTGTTAATCCTGTCTAAAATAATCCTCCGTTTAATTTAACCACAATAGACATAACAGGAAGCACAATGGATACTATTTTTGTGCCTGTTGTGAAACCTATTGTGTCCATCCGGTTCAAAGCCGAGGACCCCGCGCTCTGCGGTCCCGCCGAGGAATCGGGGTTCTTGAGCCGCAGGTGACGGGGTTTCGCAGATTAACATGGGCGGTTATTCAAAAGTGTCGGAATTGTACACAAACATGTCGGAATTATACAAGACACGGCACGGTGGGTTGTGCTACAATTATGTTGACGCTTGGGAAAGGTCTCCTGAGCCAACGAAAGGATAAGGTTATGGATACAAATAAAATGATGCGAGCCATGGCAGTGGTTGGCATGGTATGTGCGGGGGGGGGTAATTTACTTGCTAATCCCCCGAACGTAAGTAACGTGACGCTTGCGCAGCCGAAGGGGACGCGCCAGGCGCTGGTGGGGTACACGACCGACGGGCCGGGCATCGCCACCTTCCAGTTCAAGACCAATGGCGTGGACATCTGCCATTCGGAGGTTGTCCGCACCGTGACGGGCGACATCAGCAAATATATCCCGTCCGCCGGGAATTACACCTTCACGTGGGACGCGGGGCGCGACTTCCCCGAGCGGGTCGCCGCCAACCTCACGGTCGAGGTCACCCTCTGGGCGACGAACAGCCCGCCGACGTACTGCGCGGTGAGCCTCGTGGAGCAGGGCGGGCAGTATCCCGTGCGCTTCTACGGCAAGGAGTCGGAAGTCCCCTTCGGCGTGACCAACAGTTGGTGGAAAAAAGACTGGCTTCTCATGCGCCAGATACCCTCCACCGGCGGGGAGTTCGTGACGCTCGGCTCGCCGTCCGGCGAACTGACGCGCAACGCCACCCGCGAGGTCCTGCGCAGCGTGCGCGTCACGAAGCCGTTCTATATGGGCGTGTTCCATGTGACGCAGCGGCAGTGGGAGGACATCAACGGGGACAGCCCATCCTATTTCAACAACGGAGCCGTGTACGAGGAGCGGCCCGTGGAGCAGGTGTCGTATCACGCCATCCGCGGCTCGGCGGCGAGCGGCTACGACTGGCCGAACGACGGTCATGCTGTGGCCGCGGCTTCGTTCATGGGCAGGCTGCGGGCAAAGACGGGGGGCGCCCTCGTGTTTGACCTGCCGACGGAGGCGCAGTGGGAGTACGCCTGCCGCGCAGGGACAAGCGGCGCGTGGAACAACGGCACGACCATCACGAACGCCACCCGTGACGCGAACCTCGCCCTGCTGGGCCGGTACAGGCACAACGGCGGCTACGTCAATGACGGCGCGGACGCACCGCCGCAAAACTGCGGCGACGAGAACGGCACGGCGAAGGTCGGGTCGTACCTGCCGAACGCGTGGGGGCTGTACGATATGCACGGCAACGTGTGGGACACGGTCCTCGACTGGCTTGTCGAGGATGGCGCGGACCCTTCGCTGGCGGGCGATGACCCCGTGGGCCCCGCGACGGGGACGGTGCGTATTTGCCGCGGGGGGGCTTACAGTTATACCGCCCAGGATGCCCGCGCAGCGCGGCGCGCCTCATCTAGCCCGTCAGGCGGCTCGCGTGACTACGGTTTCCGCGTCGCCGCCCCGGCGGAGGTGCTGATTGGGCAATGAGCATGGAAAGGATTGACGACATGAGAAAGGCTTTGGCATTCACCGCCCTGCTCGCGTCCGCTTGCGTGGCGGACGCGGCGAACGTGGCGGTGTCCGGCGCCCTCGCGGCGTTCGACACGCGGACGCAGGGCATCGGCGCGCTCCTGACGGAGACGGAGATCGACGCGCGCGGGCTGACGTTCGATGTTTCAGCGGACATCACGCTGGACACGCGGATACCGCTCGCGACGCTCATCCTCGTGCGGTGATGGGTTGCGCCGCGAGAGACCGGGTATGGGGTGCGGCGGCTCGCCGCCGCACCCCGTTTCGGTCATCAGAAGAAAGGATATGGAACATGAGAAAGACGTTGGCTATCTCCGCATCGCTGGCGGTTGCCGTGTGGCTGCCGCTCTGGTGCGTTTTCGCGCAGGACGCGGGGCTGTCCGCTGTTTCTTACTACGGCAAAATCCACCCCCATCGGGAGCCGAGGAAAATCACGATCCCTGACGCCGGCGGGTACAAGGTGCTGAAGGGGGACTTCCATGCCCACACGCTGTTTTCGGATGGGCTGGTCATGCCGTGGGATCGCGTGGACGAGGCGGTGGCCAACGGGCTGGACGTGCTCGCCATCACGGACCACCTCGAGGTCCGCCGGCACATCGGCGCCGGTCGGCTCACGCTCGCGAAGGACAACGACGATCACAACGCGGCGTACAGGCTCGCCAAGCCTGAGGCGGACAAGCATAATCTCATCCTCGTGCAGGGGACGGAGATCACCCGCTTCGAGATGCCGCCGGGGCATTTGAACGCGCTGTTCATCAGCGACGCCAACGCCATCGAGGCGGCGCTCGACGACTGGCAGGTCGCGCTCGCCGTCGCGGTGGGGCAGGGGGGCTTCATCCAGTGGAACCACCCCGGATGGGTGTCGCCCGACGGCGGCCTGAAGAAAGGCGAGCCGATGCGTTTCACCGAGGCCCACGAGCAGGCCCGCGCCAAGGGGCTCCTGCACGGCATCGAGGTGTTCAACGAGATGGAGCATTACCCCGCCGCGCTCGACTGGTGCAACGAGCGCGACCTCGCCCCGATCGCGAACAGCGACATCCACCAGAGCGAATGGAACCTGTACGGGCACCAGAACCCGCTGCGCCCGATGACGCTGATCCTCGTCAAGGAGCGGAGCCACGATTCGGTGCGGGAGGCGTTTTTCGCCAAGCGCACCGTCGGCTGGGCGGCGGGCATGGTATTCGGGCGGCAGCCGTGGGTCGGGGAACTTTTCCGCGCCTGCGTCGAGATTAAGGCGGCGGACGGCGGCGTGGCGCTGCGCAACCTCAGCGACATCCCGTGCGTCATCGAGGCGGGCGGAAAGACGGTGGATCTGCCGCCGCAAGGTTCGGCGGCTATCGCCCCGGCAACGAAACTGACCGTGGCCAACTGGTTTGTCGGGACGGGTAGGCCGCTGGAAATCGCATTGTAAAAAGGGTGATGAAAATGAACAGACGATCGTTTCTGAAAACGTCCTGCGGCGCAATCTGCCTGTTGCGCGGCAAGGCCTTCGGGGCGGACGGCCACGCGCCGCTTGCCCGCTTCGGCTTGGTCGCCGACGTCCACTTTGCGGACAGGCTCCATCAGGGGGGCAAGCCGCACTACAGCCAGTCCAAGCAGAAACTGCTGGAGGCCGTCCGGGTGTTCAACGAGAGCAACTTGGATTTCATCATCGAGCTGGGCGACTACAAGGATCAGGACGAGGCGCCCAAGAAAGCGCGCACGCTCGCCTACCTCGACGAGATCGAAAGCGTCATGCGCCAGTTCAACGGGCCAACCTACCACGTGCTGGGCAACCACGACATGGACAGCCTCTCGAAGCAGGAGTTCCTTTCGCACACCCGCAACCACGGGCCCGCCAACGGGAAAAACTACTACGCGTTCATGCAGGGCAAACTGAAATGTATCGTGCTGGACGCGAACTACACGAAAGACGGGGCGGACTACAACGCGGGCAACTTCAACCCGTCGCACGCCCAGATACCCGGCAAGGAGATGCAGTGGCTCAAAAAGGAACTGGCCGACGGCACCGCCCCCGCGCTCGTGTTCGTGCATCAGGTGCTGGACAGGTTTTCCGGCGTGCCTGAATACGTGTGCATCAAGAACGCGGACGAGGTCGTCGAGACACTCGAGAAGAGCAACCGCGTGCTGGCCGTGTTCCAAGGGCACCACCACCAAGGGAACCACAGTTTCCGCAACGGCATCCACTACTTCACCATGAAGGCGCTCGTCGAAGGCAGCCTCCCCGACAACAACAGTTTCGCCATCGTCGAGGTCGATAAGGGGCTGGACATCCACATCAAAGGCTTCCATAACTGCAAAGACCGGACGATGAAGCGCTTGGCCGACACGCGTTGACGGCCATCGGGAAAACTTGCGCAATGGCAAAAAATTAGGTCTCTGCGGACGCTGCCTCTATTGACAAGGGGCGCTTTATACATTACAGTATCACCCTGAAACGAAACGTGTTTTGTGTCGTGGTGTGGGCGGGGCGCATGAGGTTTTTGTCGTACAACATCCAATACGGGAGCGGGCGGCTGCGGCGGTTCGCGTGGCTGGGGTTCATGGCGCGGACGACGCGCCATTTCCCGACCGTCCAGCGGTTCGTGAAATGCGTGGACGCGGACGTGGTGGGGCTGGTCGAGGTGGATGCGGGCTCGTACCGCACGGGCGGTCGGAATCAGGCGGAGGCGCTGGCGTCGGAGCTTGGCTACGCGGCGGTCTTCCGCAACAAGTACGCGGAGGGCAGCGTCATCGGGAAACACCTGCCCGTGCTGAAGCAGCAGGTCAACGCCGTGCTGTCGCGCCCGCCCGTCGTGGCGAAGCGGTTCCACGAGCTGGCGCACGGGTTCAAGCGGCTGGTGATCGAGGTGGAGACGCCCGAGGTGACGGTCTTCGTGGCGCACCTCGCGCTGGGCGGCCGCGCGCGGCGGCGGCAGCTCGATGACCTTCACGACATCATCGTGGCGCGGAAGAAGCCCTGCATCCTCTCCGGCGATTTCAACTTCCTGCGCGGCGTGTGGGAGTCGCGCCTGTTCCTGAAAGCGTCGGGGCTGGCCAGCGCGAACACGCGCGGCCGCGCCACGTTCCCCAGCTGGGCGCCCCTGCGCGAGCTCGACTTCGTCTGCCACAGCGAAGAGCTGAAACTCGACCGCTTCCGCATGCCCAACGTCTGCCTCTCCGACCACCTGCCGCTGGTGTGCGACTTCAGCTTGCGATAGGGGAACGGCGCAGGGGACGCAGGGGTTAGTGTTTCCCCCCTTCGGATCCTGCGTCCCCTGCGTCTCTTTTCCGCTGACGGGCGGGACGCCGCAATCACATTTTTCGCGCGCCCTCTGCTTTTTTCCTTTAACTCCATCAGGGAAGATGATACGTTATAAAAACTTTGGAGAAAAATTATGCAGCAAAAGATTGTCTTGATTGTGTCGGTGGTGGTCGGGTTCGTGGCAGCAATCCTCACGCATTCGTACCTGAAATCGAAGGTGAATGACTTAAAGCAGAAGGAAGCGGCGCTTTATAAGAAGTGGGAGACCATTGAGGTCATGACCGTCAACAAGAACCTGCCGTCCGGGACTGTCTTATCCACGAGCGACTTGGCCGGCGTCGCCGCCGTCAAGAGCGCGGTCCAGGGGAAAGCCATTGAGACGGCGCAGCACATGGTGCTGGTCGGGCGCAAGACGACGCGCACGCTGAACCTCGGCGAGGTGATTTTCTGGACGGATATCGAGGGGGGGCGGCCGGACGCGAAAGGGCTGGCGAGCGACATCAAGAACAAGATGCGCGCCATCTCGGTGAACGTCACCGGCGCGGCGTCGGTGAGCAGCATGGTGCAGCCGAATGACCATGTGGACGTGCTGGGGACATTCACGTTCCCCTCCCAAACGGTGCAGGGCGAGATGGAACTGGTGACCCTCACCATCATGCAGGACGTGCTGGTGCTGGCCACGGGCAAGGAGACGGCCAAGACGCGCCTCTTCTCCAACAACTACGCGGGGGGCGCGTACAACACGGTCACGCTGGAGGTCACGCCGCGCGAGGCGGAGATGCTGGTCTTCGCGGAGCAGATCAAGGGGCGCATCTCGCTCGCCCTGCGCAACCCGAACGACGTTTACTATGAGGTCACGCTGCCGCGCGTGGACTTCAACAAGATAGAGAGCGAGATCGAGAATCTGAACGAGAACCGCCAGAAGAACATCCACAGCAAGCGCACCATCAACTGATATGTTTTCTCTTGACATTGCTAATCCCGGACAGGCCTCCCGGAGCGTCGAGCTGCCGGACGGCAAGTACCTCATCGGCCGCGGCGACGCGTGCCAGATACGCCTGCGCCACCCGGAAATCAGCGAGACCCACGCGACGCTGACCCTCCACGGCAGTCAGGCGTTCATTATGGACATGCACTCCAGCAACGGCGTCACCATCAACGGCGCGCCCATGCCGCCGAAAGAGCAGGTTCCCGTGCGCTCGGACAGCGTGATCGCCATCGGGCCGTGCCTCCTGCGCGTGAGCCAAGTGGCGAAGGCCGCGCCGCCGCCGCCCCCTGCCCCGTCCGCGCCGCCCCCTCCGCCGCCCGCGCCAAGGCCCGAGCCTACACCGGCCGCGCCAACGCCGCCGCCGCCCGCCGCACCGGCGCACCCCGCCCTCCAGCCGCAGGTGCGCGACCCCATGGCCGTGCTGATGCGCACGGTCAAGACGCAGATCCATTCCGAGCTCATCCAGCGCATGGACCTGAAGCGCATGACCGCCTCGCGCGTCGGCATGGAGGAGTTGCAGACCAAGGCGCGCGACACCATCCGCTCCATCATCACCGAGGTCCAGCGCAAGCAGACCCTCCCCAAGACCATCGACCCCGCGCGGCTGGAGAAGGAGATTTACGACGAGGCCATGCGCCTGGGCCCGCTGGAGGATTTCCTGGCGGAGGAGAGCATCACCGAAATCATGGTCAACGGCCCGAACCAGGTTTACGTCGAGCGCAGCGGCCGCATCGAGCTGACCAACCAGACGTTCATGGACGACGAGTCGGTGTTGGGCGTCATCGAGCGCATCGTCTCGCCCATCGGCCGGCGCATCGACGAGAGCCAGCCCTACGTGGACGCGCGCCTGCCGGACGGTTCGCGCGTGAACGCCATCATCTCGCCGCTCTCGCTCATCGGCCCGTGCATCACCATCCGCAAGTTCGCCAAGCGCGCGCTCACGGTCGATGACCTCATCGGCTTCAACACGTGGACGCGCAACGCGGCGGACTTCCTGCGCATCTGCGTGCTGATGCGCAAGAACATCGTCGTGGCCGGCGGCACGGGCTCGGGCAAGACGACCCTGCTCAACGTGCTCAGCGGCTTCATCCCGCCCACCGACCGCATCGTCACCATCGAGGACGCGGCGGAGCTGCGCCTCGCGCAGCCGCACGTCATCCGCCTTGAGGCGCGGCCCCCGAACATCGAGGGGCGCGGCGCGGTCGCCATCCGCGACCTCGTGCGCAACTCCCTGCGTATGCGCCCGGACCGCGTGATCGTCGGCGAGTGCCGTGGCGGCGAGGCGCTCGATATGCTGCAGGCCATGAACACGGGCCATGACGGCTCGCTCACGACCGTCCACGCCAACTCCCCGCGCGACGTCATCTCGCGCCTCGAGACCATGGTGCTGATGTCCGGGATGGAACTGCCCTCCCGCGCCATCCGCGAGCAGATCGCCTCGGCCATCGACATCATCGTGCACGAGTCGCGCCTGAGCGACGGCTCGCGCAAGGTGACGTTCATCTCCGAGGTCGTCGGGCTGGAGGGCCAGCAGGTGGTCATGCAGGACATCTTCGAGTTCAAGCAGACCGGCATTGACGACAAGGGCAAGGTCGTCGGCAAGTTCATGCCCACGGGCGCGATGCCCACGTTCTACGAGCACCTGCGGAGCCGCGGCCTGCACATCGAGCCGTCCGTCTTCGACCCCGCCAAGCAAGGAGAGACGCTGTGAGTCTGCCGGGGAAAATCTACCACGGAGGGTTTTGCGCGATTGAAAGGCCGGAGATACGCCATTCCGATTTTGCCAAGGATTTCGGGGTGGGTTTCTATTGCACGGGCCTGCAAGAGCAGGCCGAGCGTTGGGCAAAACGGTATGCCTCACCGATTGTCAGCGTGTATGGATATGCCCTGGCCAATGCGTTAAATGTGTTAGCGTTTGATGCCATGACCGAGGAATGGCTGGACTTCATCGTGTCATGCCGAAGCGGAACGCCGCACCGTTACGATGTTGTCCGTGGCGCAATGGCGAACGACCAAATATGGAATTATGTTGCGGACTACATGACGGGCATATTGACGCGAGAGCAGTTTTGGGTCTTGGCGAAATTCAAACGCTCGACACATCAGATTGCGTTTTGCAGCCAGCAAGCATTGGAAAGCCTGAATTTTCTGGAAAATTACGAGGTGTTAAAATGACAGGCAGGGAACCGCCGCGTGAGAACGATTTGTTTTTCGTCTGCTCCGTCATTGAGGTGATCGGGCGGACCACCAAAAACCGCCGTGGCGCTGTCGTGCAAAAACTTGGGGCCGCCGAGATTGAGAGGCTGCTCGACTTGGCGGACGTGCTTCACTGCGAGCCTGTCGAGAAGGCCGCCGCAGAAAGAATCGCGCAGTGCGGCATCCCCGTCGGCGACTTCGACAACGTCGCCGCCTGCATGTACAACGTGCCGACCCACTTCGACATCGCCAAGGTCTATAAGCGCCTGATTGTCGCCGTGGCCGACGCGCAGCACATCTCCCTTGCCGACGCGCTCATGCAGGTCTATACCTCATGGATCAGCGACAGCATAAGCGACTACAACTCCAGTATGTATTTTGAAAACCCGGGCTACCTCTACGCGTCCTACCGCGCAGGCGAGCCTCTCGAGTAGCAAAGGAGTCACGATGCCACCTACGACTTTCGAATGGCTTTCTTGGATTGCCCCCGCGCTGCTGGGGCTGGCGTTCGGCGGCATCGCCTTCACGGCCATCCGCGCCATGGGCTCCGGCGCGACGTCTTACGCCGACACCATGTCCGAGTCCACGGCGCGGCAGTTCGAGGACCTCTTCCTGTTCATCCCCGCGCGGCGCATCGCGGAGATCGGCTGGGCGCTGGCCGGCACGTCGTTCCTCGTGTGCGTCTTCCCGCTGTTCGACTTGAGCAACCCCATCTCGACCTCCATCGGGCTGGCGCTCGGGCTTGTCGTCGGCATGTCCGCGCTCTCGCTCCCGACCAAACTGGTGCTGATCCTGAAAGAGCGCCGCCGCCTGAAATTCAACCTCCAGCTGGTGGACGCGCTCGGCAGCATGAGCAACGCCCTGCGCGCGGGCTTCAGCATCAACCAGGCGTTCGAGACCGTCGTGCAGGCCGGCGAGAAGCCCATCTCGCAGGAGTTCGACGTCATGCTCCAGCAGATGCGCGTGGGCATGAATTTCTTCGACGCGCTCCAGAGCCTCGACCAGCGCGTGGGCAGCGACGACCTCACCCTTGTCGTCACCGCCATCGACATCGCGCGGCGCACGGGCGGCAACCTCACCGAGATTTTCGACAAGATCAGCCTCACCATCCGCGAGCGCATGCGCATCGAGCGGCGCGTGCGCACGCTCACCGCGCAGGGCAAGCTGCAGGGTATCATCGTCGCGCTCATGCCCGTACTCCTGGGCATCGCCATGACCTTCCTCAAACCCGACATGATGATCCCCTTCTTCAAGTCCGTCAGCGGCATGGCAAGCGTCGGCGGCATGTTCCTGCTCATCATGATCGGCTGGTATTTCATCAAGCGCATCATCAACATCGACGTCTAGCCGAATCGCCGGAAGGAGAAAGGCCCGCAATGAAAATGTGGCGGATTCTCGCCTTGATTACCCTGACCGGGCTTCCCATGAGGGTGCTTGCGGAGAACGCAGACCTTGAGGCGAAGTGGGAGCGGCAAAGGCTGGCAAACCACCTTAAGCTCCTCGAAAAGATAAAACTGAATGACGCGGCGGCGCACGCGCGCATCATGGCCGCCGAAGCGGCCAATGACCAGACCGCCCTCAAGGAGCTTGTCCTGCATGAGGACGGGGACGTGCGCCAAGCCGCGGTATTCAAACTTGAGGATCAGGAAACGCTTGCGGGGATTGCCCGGAACGACAGCGAATCTGATGTGTACCAGATTGCAATGCTCAGGCTCACCGATCAAACGCTCCTGGCCGAAATCGCGAAGCATGGCGACAACAGAGCGTATGGCGATAACGGGAAGAGGTGGGGGATGCACATCTGGGCCGTCTCCAAGCTCACGGACCAAGCCTTGCTGGCGGAGTTTGTGAAGCATGAGGACGGGAACGTGCGCGCGGCGGCAACAACAAACCTCCGTGACCAAACGCTTCTGGCCGATATCGCCCAGAACGACAAGAGCGCGTATGTGCGCATCGAGGCAACCTCTCGACTCGACGGCGGTCAGGCATTGCTGCTGGACATCGCGAAGAACTGCCAGGATGACGGCGAGCGCAGGATGGCAGTGGAAAAACTCACCGATCAGGCGCAGCTGCTCGACTTCGCAAAACATGACAAGGGGGTATGGGTGCGCGGGACAGCAGCAGGGAAACTCCACGACCAGAAGCGAATTGCGGAAATCGCAAAGCATGATGCGAGCGATGATGTCCGCTTGACGGCGACGTTGCATTTGGATGACCAGACCGCCATTGCGGAAATCGTGAGAAATGATGCCAGCCCGCGCGTGCGCTGGGCAGCTGTATCCCGGCTCGACGATCAGGCGTTGCTGGAGGAAATCGCGGAGACCGACAACAGCATGGAGGTGCGCATCGAGGCCGCCTCTCGGATTGACGGTCAGGAGAAGCTGCTGAAAATCGCAAGGGATGGCACATACGAAGACATCGACCGTATCCATGCAGTAGATGAGATTCTGCGTCAGGCGCATCTTCTGGAATTCGCCCAGCAGGATGACGATAAGGTTGTCCGCAGGGCGGCGATACGAAACCTCAAAAATCAGGCATTACTGGCGGAAATCGCAAAGCACGACCCGGATGTGCCTTCGCGCCTCGCGGCACTGGGGGTGCTTAAAGATCAGGCGGTGCTGACGGAAATCGCCAAGCACGACACGAACGCGAGGATACGCCTGGAGACGATAAAGGCCCTCAAAGACCAATCCTTGCTACTTGATTTCGCAAAAAATGACAAGGACTTGATGATACGCCGAGCGGCAATCAGGAATCTCAAAAACCGTGCGGCGCTGGAGGATTTCGCGACGCATGACGCGGATGCGGATGTGCGCCTGTCGGCGGCCGTCATGCTCGACGACCAAGCACGGATTGCGGATATTGCGAGACATGACCAAGTCAAAACCATACGCCTTGCGGCCATTCATTACATCAAGAATCAGGAGTCGCTTCTGGAGCTTGCCACAAAGGACAAGGACGGCGAAATCCGCATGGAGGCCGTGAACTGGCTCGACGACCAAGCGCAGATTGCCGAAATCGCAAAGATTGACAAAGACGAACGCGTGCGCCGAGCGGCAACCGCTCGCCTCAAAGATCAGGCGCTCTTAGAGGAGATTGCGCGAAACGACGCAGCACCCAATGTGCGCCGGCCTGCCGTGGCCAAGCTCACCGACCAAACGGTACTCATGGAAATCGTGGCGAACAGCAAGGACGCGCAGGAGCGTCACGCGGCTGTGTGCAACCTGACAGATCAGCAGTTGCTTGCGGAACTGGCAACGACGGAGAAAGATGATCATGTGCGCCAAACGGCCGTCTCTAAGCTCACCGACCCCAAGCTCCTTGCGGAGATTGCCAGAGACGACAAGAATGTTTGGGTGCGCAGCGAGGCGGTGTCCCGGCTCACCGACCAAGGGCAGCTCGCTGAAATCGTAAAGCGTCACGAGCACACGAGCGTGCGCAATGTCGCCGTGCGCAGGCTCAACGACCCTGCGCTCCTTGCCGACATCGCGCAGAACGACAGCGATGCCCAAGTGCGCATCACGGCGCTGATCAAGCTCGACGACCAAGCGCTCATGGCGGAACTCGCCAAGCATGACAGCGACAAAGACGTGCGCCGTGTGGCAATCACCAAGATCCGCGACGACACGTTCCTTGCGGATGTCGCGAAAGGCGGCAAACATGCGGATGCGCGCACAGAGGCAACCGCGAGGATCTCCGACCAGTCGGCGCTTGCGGACATCGTGAAAAGCGACGACAACCGCAAGATAAGCGACATGGCGTTTGCCCGTCTCACCGACCCCGTGCATCTTGCGGACATCGCGAAGGGCGGCGGCGCGAGGAGCATTCCCGCCGTGTACAAGCTCGACGACCAGACGAGCCTTGCGGAGGTTGCTAAAATCGACGGCGCTGGGTTCGTCCGCAAGATCGCCGTCTCCAAGCTCGACGACCAAGCCCTTCTCGCAGACATCGCGCAGCACGACAAGCACGCGGAAGCCCGCCGCTGGGCCGTGTTCAAGCTCACCGACCCCGCCACCCTCACTCACATCGCCGCGAACGACGCAAGCGAGCAGGTGCGCCAAGAGGCGGTCAAACGCCTGAACGCACTGAAAAAGGACTAACCCAAAAGGATGGGAACCGGAGATGAAAATCAGAGGCGTGTTTTTCTCCCGGAATCTCCCGCCAGCGGGCGGGGGGGCACCTTGGCAACGGCAGCATCAAGCTAAAGCGCTATCGATGCGCGAAAGTTCTTCTAGCAGACGGTCCGTCTGCTCGTCGGTGCCGACGGTGACGCGCAAGTGTTCGCCGGTGGCGGTGCCGGGGAAGTAGCGCACATAAATGTGCGCGGCCTTCAACGCCTCGAACACGCGCTGGGCGTTGCCGTCAGGCGGGCGGGCGAAGAGGAAATTGGTCTGGGAGGGGCAGACGCGCCACCCGCGCTGGGTCAGGACGGCCGCGAGGCGTTCGCGCGTGGCGCGGATTCTGCACACGTTCTCGCGCATCGCGTCGAGGTCGGCGAGCGCGGCGAGCGCGAGGCTTTGCGCGAGCGCGTCCATGTTGTAGGAATCCTTGGCCTTGTCGAGCGCGGTGATGAGCGGCGCGGGGCCGACGGCGTATCCGAAGCGCAGGCCGGCCAGCGAGAACGACTTGGAGAACGTGCGCATGACGAGCGTGTTGGCGTTCCCCGGCGCGAGCGCGAGATCCATGCAGTGGGTGTCGGCGAAATCGGCGTAGGCCTCGTCAATCAGCACCACGCCGCCGAACGACGCGCAGAACGCGGCGATTGTCGCTTTGTCGTGCGCCATGCTGGTGGGCGCGTTGGGGTTCGCGAGGAAGAAGAGCGACGCGCCGTAACCTTCCGGCATCCGCCACCCGAAATCAGCGTCCAGCGCGACGGGGCGGTGCGCAACGCCGCGGATATCCGCCAGCACGGGGTAGAGCGAGTACGACGGCACGAAGTAGCCCACGCTCCCGTCGTTCTCCACGAACACGCGCGTGCAGAGCGCGAGGATTTCATCCGAGCCGTTACCGATGAACACTTGGGCCGGCGAGCAGCCGTGGATTTCCGCCAGCCGCGCGCGGAGCGCGGCGGACACGGGGTCGGGGTAAAGGCGCAGCCGCGCGGTGTCGAACGCCGCCAGCGTCTCCGCCACCCTGGGGCTGGGCGGGTACGGGTTCTCGTTCGTGTTGAGCTTGATGATGCCCGCGTCCTTGGGCTGCTCACCGGGCGTGTAGGCGTCCAGGGCCTGAATGTTCCTGCAAATGTACATCTGTGAAAATCGCTCACTCGTTGGGCAGGACGTGCGTGACTTTCGCGCTGAGGTCCTGCATCTGTTTTTCAAGCGCGGCAAGCTCTTTGTCCGCCGCGAACGCATCGGAGTTGACGGGGTTGGCCTCTTTCCATTTCTTGTAGGCGGCGGCCTCCTTGTCGGCGGCATCCTTCAGTTTCGTCTGCTCGTACTTCAAGGCGCGCAGTTGATCGAGGGTCTTGTTTTTCGCCAGTCCCACCTGTTTCTCGGCTTGCGCGTTCAGCACCTCTGCGGACTTCATGCTCTCGAGGTATTTCTCGCGGGTGGTCTTGGCGGACAGGTAGTGCGGGTTCTTCGCGTATTCGGCCTCTTCGATGGCCTGCCTGCGCTGGGCGATTTTCGACTTCACGGAGAAGTAGGCCTGCACGTCCGCGAGCAGGTCCTTGGGCATCTCGTCGAGCGTGCCGGAGAAGATGATGGCATCGGCGATATCGATGAATACGGGGCCTTTCCACGCGCCGTTGTGCTCCACCTTCGCCTCCAGCACCATGTTCTTCGAGGAGTTCTTGACGGAGGAGTACGTGAACACCGTTCCGGCGGGGGCGTTGCTCAGGCGCTTGCCCTCGGCCGAGTAGCACGGCGCGTCCGCCTTCACGATGCCCCATCCCGTCGGCGGCCCGGAGAACACCATCTTGGTGACGACGGTCTCCGCGGGCTTCTTCTCAATCTCGCGGCGCACGTCCTGCGGCGCGACGCTCACCCCCGATTTACCCGCGCGCAGGGACGTGCCGGGTGTGCTCGTGCTCAGGCGGGTCTGGGCGTGGGCGGCATTCCCGGCAACGAGCAGGGCGGCGGGCAACAGGCGCATCAGCAAACGCATTACTCAAGACTCCTTGTGTATGGCCAAACGAAAATAAGGCAAAATGGTCGGGGCGTCGGGATTTGAACCCGAGACCTTTTGCACCCCAAGCAAACGCGCTACCAGTCTGCGCTACGCCCCGACAAGGTGAAAAAATATGTGCATACTTTAGCGCATTCGGGGGGTGTTTGTCAACAGGTGAATTTCGTCTTCTTGAATTTGATTGATTTCGTCTCATTTCAGGCTTTGAATATTACGGCAGAAACATTAAACTGTTCTCGCATGAAAACCAGACCGTATCAGACAGTGCTTTTTCTCGGCGACGGCATGGCCGACGAGTCGCTCGCCGCGCTCGATGGCCGCACGCCGCTCCAGGCCGCGCGCACGCCGAACATGGACCTCATCGCGCGCAAAGGCCGCAGCGGCACCATGCTCACATTGCCCGACGGTTTCCCCACTTCCAGTGACGTTGCCAATATGTCCGTCCTCGGGTGTGACCTCGCCACCGAGCTCTGCGGCCGCGGCCCGCTCGAGGCCGCCAGCCAAGGGATTGCGCTCGACGCAGACGATGTCGCCTTCCGCATGAACTTAGTGACCCTTGACGATGGCGGCATCCTGCGCGATTTCTCGGGCGGGCATATCGCCCAGCCGGACGCGGAGGAGACCATCGCGCTGCTGAACGCCGAACTCGGCACGGACAAGATCCGCTTCTGCCCCGGCGTCAGTTACCGCAATCTCCTCATCCTCTCGGGCGCGGCGTTCAGCGCGGACGTCGCCTGCGACAAGCCCGACGACAGTCACGGCTGCCATCTCGCCAACCACCTGCCCCGTCCCGAGGCGCCTGCCGGAGCGCACACCGCCTTCGTGCTGAACACCCTCATCTCCCGTGCCAGAGTCGTGCTGCGCGACCGCGCGGCGAACGCCATCTGGCCATGGAGCGGCGGCAAGCCCGGCGCGATACACAACATCTGCCAACGCTACGGCATCCGCGCCGCCGTGATTTCCGCCGTGGACGTGATCAACGGCCTCGGCGCGTGCATGGGCATGGACGTGATCAAGGTGCAAGGCGCGACGGGCTACATCGACACGAACTACGAGGCCAAGGCCGACGCGGTGCTAAAGGCCTTGGCCGACGGGTACGACTTCGTGTATGCCCACGTCGAGGCCATGGACGAGGTTTCGCACGCGCAAGATTTGGATTTGAAAATCAAGACGATTGAGGACTTCGACGCCCGCCTTGTCGGGCGCGTGATGCACAACGCCAAGGGCGATGTCGCCTATGCCGTGCTGCCCGACCACCCTGTGCCGATCGCCACCGGCAAACACACGCGCACACCCGTCCCCGTCGCCGTGCGGCAGCCCGGCGTCACGCCCGACGCCGTGCAGTCCTACGACGAGGTCATCGCTGCCTACGGGACTCTCGGCAGACTCCAGGGCAGGGGGCTGATGGACTTGCTGCTCGGATAGGACGATGAGGAAGGTGCCGAACACAGGCAAAAAAATCCCCTCGGGAAAAAACGTTGCCGACGGGATGCCCTTGCGTCAAATGCCTGTGTCATGCAGCTGAAAACTGTGTTCTTCTTTGTGTTGCATTCCGGGGCGGTTTGCGGTATCCTTTAGGGATTGAACTCAATTGGGAAGGAGAAGGTCATGCCAGATTATGATGCGTTGAAGGTCGCGATGAAGAGCGGGAAGGTGCCGGATGTGCGCCGCCTCGTGGAGACGTTGCTGGCGGAGGGCGCGCCCGCCGCAGACATCCTGAACCTCGGCCTGCTGGATGCGATGAATGAGGTCGGCCAGCGTTTCAAGAAGAACGAGGTGTTCGTCCCGGAGGTGCTGATCGCGGCGCGCGCGATGAAGGCCGGCACGGAGCTGCTCAAGCCCCACCTGATTGAGGCGGGCGTGCAGGCCGTCGCGACCGCCGTCATGGGCACGGTCAAGGGCGACCTGCACGACATCGGCAAGAACCTCGTGGTGATGATGCTCGAGGGCGCGGGCTTCGCGGTAATCGACGCGGGAGTGGATGTCGCGCCCGAAAAGTTCGTCGAGCTGGCGAAGCAGCACAACGCGAAAATCGTCGGCCTGTCGGCGCTGCTGACGACCACGATGCCGAGCATGAAGACGGCGGTCGAGGCGGTGCGCGCAGCGGGTCTTGACGCGAAGGTGATCATCGGCGGCGCACCCGTCACGCAGGCGTATTGCGATGCCATCGGCGCGGACGGCTATTCCGCAGACGCGGCCTCCGCCGCCGAGCTGGCCAAGCGCCTTATAGCGTAATGTGGAATGAGGGATGAGGAGCGAGTCGTTGAGATTCCTCATCCCTCATTCCTCATCCCTCATTCCCAATTCCTAATTCCTCATTTCTAATTCCTCATTCCCCAAGGGAGGGAGTATGCAATGAACATGGTGAAATGGTTTGACGACCTGCGGCAGACTCCCGCCAAAAAGGCCATGCCGATATTGTCCTTCCCGTCCATCCAGCTGCTGGGCGTCGGGGTCAAGGAGCTGATTTCCGATAGCGACTTGCAGGCGAACGGGATGAAGGCGGTTGCCGACCGCGTTGACGCGGCCGCCGCCCTGAGCATGATGGACCTGTCTGTGGAGGCGGAGGCGCTCGGCGCCGCGATACGCATCTCCGACGACGAGGTCCCCACCGTCGTAGGACACGTCATCTCGACCGAGGCGGAGGCGGAGGCCCTCGCCGTCCCGCCTGTCGGCGCGGGCCGCACGGGGCTTTACATTGAGGCTATCCGAAAGGCGTGCACGTTGATTACGGACAGACCGGTGTTCGCGGGCGTCATCGGGCCGTTCTCGCTGGCAGGGCGTCTGCTGGATGTCTCCGAGGCGATGCTCTACTGCTACGACGCGCCGGAGATGGTGCATAAGCTGCTGGACAAGGTGACGGGCTTCTCCACCGCCTACATCAACGCCTACAAGCAGGCCGGCGCGAACGGCGTGGTCATTGCCGAGCCGTTGGCCGGGGTGCTCTCGCCCGCGTTCAACGAGGAATTCTCTGCGCGGTACGTGAAGCGCATCGTCGATGTTGTGCAGACCGACGACTTTGCCGTGGTGTACCACAACTGCGGCGGCGGCGCGGTCCAGATGCTGGACGCCATCGCCAGCATCGGCGCGCGCGGCTACCATTTCGGGAACGCGATAGACTTGGCGGAGGTGCTGGCGACCTTCCCGGCAGAAGCCATCGTCATGGGCAACCTAGACCCCACCAGCCACTTCCGCAACGGCACGCCGGAATCCACCCGCGCGGCGACGCTGGCGCTGCTCGAGAAATGCCACGGCCACCCGAATTTCGTTATCTCCTCCGGCTGCGACATCCCGCCCATGTCCAAGTGGGAGAACATCGACGCCTTCTTCACGGCCGTCGCGGATTTCTACGCCGGGCAAAGGTAGCACACAGCCTCCAGGAAAACGTCTCGCAGGTTAACCTTGGGCACGCCAAGTTTCACAGGATTCGGTGTCTCGCACGAAGGCACAAAGGGCACGAGGTTTTTTTAATTTGAGATTGAAAGTCAATCCTGTTAATCCTGTCTAATAAAATTCTGCCCAAAAATCCTTTGTGTCCTTCGTGCCTTTGTGTGAGATAAAAAATGCCCTGTTGGAGGGCGAGCGTCCTCGCGAGCCGCTGGTTGCGTTGCGGCTCACGGGGACGTTCGCCCTCCACTCGATTCCTGATTCGGGCGGTTCGTGAACCGCCCCTACGGCAATTCGACCGTCACCTTGAAGAAGCGCGTCGCATCATTCGTCGGGCTGTGCCATGCCTTGTCGGTGAGGTTGGTCTTGCCCATGACCGTGTAAACGCGGTCGCTGCGACGCGGGTTCCAGTCGAGGGCGGAGACGCGGCTTTCGGCGTTCACCACGATGTTGGTGATGCGGAATCTGCTGTTGGCGTCGGTGGGGTTGAGCCATGCGACGTAGGACTCCCAGAAGGGCAAGCCGTTCACCCCGTTGGAGTGGGCGAGGGCTTCGTAGTCGGGGATGTCGTTTGCCCACTGGTTGAGCCACGTGTACGGCACGAGGGCGGGCGTGGTCAGGGTGTGCGTCTGCGTCCAGTGCGCGTAGAGGATGAGCGCGCCCCTGTCGTCGGCGGGGAATTCGGCGACGGTGTTTTCGTCCACGCGCGTCCCTTCGCCGTCCGGTTCGGTGTACCAGCCTTCAAACGCATAGCCTTTGCGCTCGGGTTCGGGGAGGTCGTAGGGCTTGTCAAACTGATAAAAGGAGAACCCCTCTAACCCAGCGCCACCTGCCTGAACTCCCCCGCCTCGTCCTTCTCGTAGAAGCGGATGTACGCCTTCGTCCCGACCATCTGGATCGAGTTGCGGATCACGTCCATCGCCCGCATCCAGTCCGCGTCCTCGATCTTGCAGGACAGAATCCCCAGTATCTTCGACGCCGAAAGGTGCCCCTGCCGGTCCGTCTCGAACGCCTTGTGGACGAGCGCCGCGAGGTTCCTGTCTGCACCCTCGCTCCACTTGCCGATGCAGTCGAAGATCATCTTGCGCGCCACCGTCATCCCCTCCGTGAAGGTGATCTGGCTGTCGTTCGCCCGCACCACCTTCATCCGCCCGTCGTAGCTCGTGAGCTGCAAGTTCCCCTTCTCGCCCCCCATCGCCACGCCGTGCTCCTGCGCCGCCAGCTCCACCAGGTCCGAGACCTGCGCGAAGCACGCCTCCCGGAACTTCCGTGCGTGCCCCTCCAGCATCCGCGCGCCCTCGACCATCTTATGCACGAGCCCGTCGCGCACCTTGTCGATCTCCCTCACCTGCGCCTCCGGCACCCAGTGCCCCAGCGCGTTCATCATGTAGCCTTCCATTGTCTTTGCTCCTTCCTTATCCAGTTTCAGAGTCGGCGTTCACGCCGACGCGCGCCACCCGGCGCACTACCCACCCACGTTGCTTCGCCGCACCCGCAGCTCCTCCAGCGCGGCAGATTCAGCATCGTCATACGTCTTGAAACTTCCGGGGACCTTGTCCCACGCCGAGCGGTCGACCCTGACCGAGACCTCCCACTCATCGGAGAAAGGGTCCTGCGTGATCGAATAAACCGCGCCCCTCACATCACGCATTCACTTCAACGCCAGCGCAACCGTCGGCGCCGAATAGTATCCAGGACCGGCGTTGGCGTCGTGCGGGCCGCAATGCCCATGAAGCCCCGCGCTGCCGTAGAACGCCGTCACCAGCAACCCGAACCTCGCCGCCTTCAGACCCCGCGCCTGCGCCAAGCTCACCCGTTCCAATTGTCCCTTGCTCATCTTTGTTCCCCTCCCGATTCCTAATTCCTAATTTCCAATTCCTCATTCGGCGGCCCCAGCGCCGCCCATCCCCGACATCGCGTTCGCCTCCCGGCACACGCCCCTGAGCGTCCGCCCCGTGCAGATCATCGCACGTCACCCCCAGCACCACCAACACCCAGTCCCTGTGCTCACGCCGCCTCATCTGCGCACCTCCCTGACGCTGACCAGCCTGTTGTGGTGGCGGTGGCACGCGTCAAAAGTCGCCCGCGCCTCCCGCTCATCCTCCGCGTGGATGACCTCGTGCCGCTTCCCGCTCGGCACCCCGTCCGTGACGGTGTTGACCCCGTCGCCCTCCACATGCTCCCACGTCACCTTGAACTTCTTCATCTCCCGCCCCTCCTTTTCCATCCGGTTGCAGCCCCCGCCGTCCGCGGCGGCCCGCGCCTACCACCTGATGACCTGGCCGTCAAGGATGCCGTGCATGAAGAGCTCGTTGTCCTCCATGAACGCCATCATGTCCGCCACGCCGCCGAACCCGTCCGCCCGCGCGGGGGCGTCCGCCCCCTTCTCGTCGAGCACCTTCCCGCCGAGCCTTACGAACACCGTCCTCACGCTCCCCCCGCTCCCGTCGTCCGCCTCGCAGGCCCGTATCAGGATGCCCTCGGCCTCCGCCGCGTTCACCTCCATGAGCGTGCCGCCCGCCGGCCCGCAGAGGCGCAGCGCGTCCCCCGCCTCAACACACTCGCCCCTACGGATCGTCTGCCGCTTCGCGCCCGACCGGATCCCCTCGAGGAACCTCCCGCCGAACCGCACCTCCCACGTCACATGCCCGTTAATCCTTTTCATCTCCCGCCCCTCCTTTTTCAATTCATAATTACGCATTATGAATTATGCATTACCCATTGCCCCGCTCACTTCGCGCCGCCTCGATGCGCCGCCTCGATAATCGCCTTGTATCTGCTAATCAGGCTGCGGCTCTCGCGCCGCCCCGTCAGTACCCGCCACAGGTGCGTGCGCTCGACCCCGAGCGCCTCCGCGTGCCGCGCGATCCCGGGGTACGCCAGCACGCCACCGCGCTTGCGCCCCGCCTTGCCCTTCGCTTTCCGCTTCACTTTCATTGTAGTCTCTCCTTCCTTTTTCCTGTTCATCGTTGCCCGCAATCTGTTACACTTCGGGATTAGCGTTTCACTTTAAGTGAAATAAGTCAACCAAGAAAGTGAAAGAAAGTGAAAAATTCTTTTTCAATGATTCAGGCGCTAATGACCACTCGTGGCATTAGTAAAAAACAGTTAGCAGAGATTGCTGGCGTTGCTCCGTCTGCCGTTACCAAGTGGGCGGCTGGCGGCGCAATACGAGTGAAGTATCTTCACAAGATTGCACAACATTTTGGCGTTGATACGCAGAACCTGTTGGCGTCTTCAATTATAGTGAAACAAAGTGAAGCAAGAGAGGATTGGAAAAAAAAGGGCATTGGAAGCCGAGGCGAAACTAGGTAAGTTGCGCTCGGCAATCCGTAACTTCAACAAGGTTGTTGAAAATCTGGAGGGGGCGTTGTGAGTGAACAACATGGCGACAGCATCACCAATATGAGAATTAACCTGCTTGACGCTGTTCATGTGTGTGAAGGAATCTTCCGAGAGATTGACAAGGGCGGGGAAATCATCCCACCGTCAAAATGGTTTTATAAATCACCATCCGAGATGGAAAAATTTATCGCAGATGCCGATTATTCATCTTGGGATGTACTTGAAAAAAAAATTGCGCAACGAATGGCTTGATAGGCGAGCTGTAAAATACTCGTTAAAAGAATTATTTTTTATTCGTGCAAGGGCTTTTTTAGCATGGTGTTATCTAGGCGACTCTCTTATCGATAGAAAAGATAATGTTGCTTTTTATGCGGAAGCGGTAACGCTTGAGTATCTCGTGTGTTGGTTTTTAACCGCACCATGGTGGACTTTTTCGGATTATGCAATCAGAGAAAAAGTTGGAGACCTGTTTGACCGATACGCTGATTCAAAATTGTGTAATGTCCGTTGGGTGAGAATCAAAGAACCACCCTATTGGGATTAACATTAGGCTCTTGCCTAGATAAGGATTTCATGATACGGTTAAAGTATGCAAAAACGCTGGCGATTGAGCAGGTACAGGGTGAAAAAAAATCTGAGGTATTTTTGCGTGGACATCACAGCCATGCGGACGGCGGAAATCCTGGGGTATAACCGCAGGACGGTTGACCGCTATTTCAACATTTTCCGGGAACGTATCCTGGAGTTCCAGCACCAGGCGCTGGCGCCCTTCGCGGGGGAGGTGGAGCTTGACGAGAGCTACTTCGGGGCGAGAAGGGTGCGCGGGAAGCGGGGGCGCGGCGCGGCCGGGAAGACGCCCGTGTTCGGCGTGCTGAAACGGGGCGGGCAGGTGTTCCTGACCGTGGTCAAAAGCTGCTCCAGGGAGGAGCTTTTGCCCATAATACAAGGGAAAATCCTTGAAAGCGCGACAGTGTACACCGACGGCTGGGGCGCGTACGAGGGGCTGATCGTGAACGGGTACGACCACTACAGGGTGTTCCACTCGCGGGACGAGTTC
>WRJS01000047.1 GCA_009778475.1 Kiritimatiellota bacterium
CCGTTTTCTCTAGTGTCCTGTAAAATACAGATTTCACGATGCGGGGCGGAAGCCCGGCGCTCCCGGCACATGCAGGGCGAGCGTCCCCGCGAGCCGTCAGACGCGATGCAGGGCGGAAGCCCTGCGCTCCCGGCACATGGAGGGCGAGCGTCCCCGCGAGCCGTCAGACACATTGCGGCTTCCTGCCCCATTGGCCGCACGCCGCGCCAATGGGGACCCCTGTCTCGCCCTCCATATCTCGCCCCCCATATCACGCCATCCAAACATTGCGATGGCCTCGCGCGTCAGCGTTGCAGCTCTTTCATCAGCTTGTCGAGGAATTCGTTGGCGCGGTCGATGACTTCTTCCTGGATGGTTTCGGTGACGGTGTCGGCGAGGGCGCGCGTCAGGGCGGCGGTGTCGATGCGCGGCGCGTGCACGGTGCCGGTGACGGGGAGCTTGACGCTGCGGCCGGAGACCGCGCGGCTGGCCTCGCGCCCGATGAGCCGTTCCGTGAGCGGCACCTCAATCAGGTAGTTGATCGCGCCGTTGAACGTGACCCAGCCGCTGAACGTCATGGGCTGTTTCTCAACCTCAACCCGCACCGGGGCAATGTGGATGCGCCCGTCTTTGATGACGGTGCGGACGCTCAGCTGGTCGGTGCGCCAACTGTAGTTCTTAATTTTCAGCAGGGTCAGGAGCTCGCGCATGGCGGGACCGAGCATGAGCCTGGGGTTGCGCAGGAGGAGGGTGGTGTCGGCCACGAGGCCTTTGTCGGGCGTGATGCCGTGCACGTACTTGAAGGCGGCCACGTCGAGCGTCGCCGTGCCGTCCTGCGCGATGCTGCCCCTGAACACGGGGAAGATGTTGACGAGCAGGTAATCCATGGCCTCTTGCGAGACGCGCACGTTTTCGAGCAGGCGCGTCTTGGGCGGGATGAGGCAGGTGAGGTTGCCGCGCTCGAGCGTCAGCACGGGGACGCACCGCAGCTTGCCGCCGTTCAGCGGCGGCGCGTATGAGACGTTCATCACGCCGCGCGCGAGCTTCACGCTCAAATCGGATGACCCGGCATCCAGCCCCATGCCTTTGAGCGAGGCGATGAACACGGCCGCGTCCACCTCGCCTTCCGCAAACAGCGTGTTGATGCCGCCGGCCACAGGGCCTTTGAATTTGAAATCCCGCGCGGCGCGTCCGGCCAGCGTCCATTCGTCAATGCCGTGCGCGTCGAGCAGGTGCGTGACGCTCTCGCAGTCAACGGTCATCTTGCCTTGCGCGGCGACCATGCAGCGCGACTGCAGCTCGGTCACGTCGAGACTGCCCTGCGCACTCAGCAGCCCGCTGGTCAGGCTGAACGATTTCGCCCGCACCCGGCTGAAGTCCGGCGCGATGAGCAGGTCCGTTTTCAGCCTCGCGTCCTTCTCGGCAAACACGGTGCGCTCGTCGCGGAGGCACGCCATGCTTCCGCTGAGCTCCGTGTCCGCGCGGATGTCGCCGTCCGCGCGTTCCTGCGCGATCGAGCCCGACAGCCGCACATCGGGAATCGTCACAACCGTGTTGGTCCCGGCCGTGCCGGAGATGTTCATCCCTGCCGCGTTGAAGAGCGCCTTGGTCGTGCCGTCGGCGGTCTCGGCAGTCGCGTTCAGGACGAACTGCCCGCGCCACCCTGCGGTCTGCTGGCGCAGGCCTTCGGGCAGGAACGCGCCGATCAGGCGGCGCAGGCTGCCGAGCTCGAAATCGCTCTTCATCGAGAACCCGCGCAACAGCGGCACGGCGGGCGCGTCGTCGTTTTTCACGAGCGCGAAATGGTCGCATTTTCCCGAGGCGCTGCCGCCCTCGACGGAGAGGTCGAAGGTGGCCATCTTCAAAAAGGCGAACGGGGCATTACCGTCTGCACCCGTGACCGCGCTTGCCTTGAGCGTGCCGTGCGGGATCACCATACGCGCACCGGGCTTAACCTCCGCCGCGAGGTCTTTCGCGGTGAGCAGGATGTCCGCGGTCTGCCCGATTGACGCGGTCTGCGTGGACGCATCGAGCGTGATTTCGCCCACCATCGGCGGAAGCGATTTGAACACGCGGCGGAAGTCCCGCGAGAACGCCGTGAGGTTGAGGAAGCCCTTCATCTGCGCACTGTCCAGACTGCCGCTGGCGCTCACCTCCGCGAACGGCGCATCGAGTTTCATCTCGCCGCTCGGCATCCTGCCGTCATGCGGCAACACCATCTTCAACAGGAACTGCGGCTCGGGCTTCAGCACCAGCGGCTCGTTCGCGAAACGCATCTGAAGCCCGCGCGTCACCAGCCCGGCCTCAATCCCGACCGCCGTCTCCTGCGCGTCGAGCGAGAACCCCAGGTGCGCGCTCCCGGTCTGCATGGTGAACTCCGGCGAGAACCCCAGCATCGTCCCGAAGTCACGCACGAGCGTGGCCAGATCCGCATCGGCGGTGGCGTTCACCGCGCCCGTCATCCGCTTGTCCTTCGCGCCGAACTGCAACGCGCCCTTCGCGCTCGCCCGCACCCACGGGGAGGTCAGGTCAAAGCGCGTGATGTCCGCCTTGCCCTCCGCGCACGCGATGTCCGTGCGCAACGCGACATCTGTCTTGGGCGACGGCGCACCCTGCCCGCTGGCGACGGACAAACCGTTGACGCGCATATCGCCGTTCAGGCTGAAATGGTCCGCGCCCGCAATCGCGAACGCCAGCGTGCCGTCGGCCTCGCCGCTGTCGAACCAGACGCTCTCGCTGAACTGCCGCATCAGCGGCGTGAACGCGGCGAGGTTGACGCGCGCCAGCGTCAGCGTCAGCGTCTCGGGTGCGCCCACCTCCTGCTTCGAGGTCAGCGACGCAAGGCTCGCCAGCCGCCCGCCCAGCGCGGCCGTGCCGTTGCCGACCTGCGCCTGCACGTTCACCTCGACGGGCTTCCGCCACGACGGGACCGTCACCTCCGCGTTCAACTGCTGCGCCGAAAAGGCGTGCGCGTCCCTGCCGCTGACGGTCAGCCGCCCGTCCTCCAGCGCGAGCGTCCCGGACATCCCCACGACCGGCAGGACGAACCCGGAGGACTTACGGCCTGCGCCTGCGCCTGTCCCTGCGACGACGGGCGGCGGCGGCGCACCCGTTGCCAGCGTGGCGGCGATGTCCGGCTTCTTCACCGTCACGCGCCCGAGGCTCAGCGTGCCGACGGGCAACAGCCGCAACAGCCCCCTGTCGAACACGACCTGCTCCGCCTTGGCGGCAACCCCCTTGACCGCGTCCGTATAGCGCACGCCGTCCAGCACGGGCGCGCTGAACCACCCCAGCGACCATTGTTCGACGGCGACCTCCGACGGCGCGATCTTCGCGTTGATTTTGCGGAGCGCCCACGCGCGGCCGGGGTCGGACGACAACAACATCGGTATCACCCCGGCCACGAGGGCGAACAGCAACGCCGCGACCAACAGCACCCTCGCCAGACGCAACGCGCACCCCGGCCTGTTGGCGGACTCCTCGGCCGCCTCATCGTGCTCGTCGTCGCGAATCGCAGTGAAATCCATGCGTGCCTCTTACTTCTTGCCCGTTGCTTCGTCCCCGCCCATCCCCAAGATTTTACGGATGCGGGGGAGCGCGTCCTTGAGGGGGTGCGTGCCGCCAGCCCCACTGTCCCAAACGTCCTTCTTCTCAAGGAACGCGATGACCTTTTCTAAATCGCAATATTCAAGTTGTGTGCGAACCAAACGCTGATCCACCGTGACGAGGATGTGAAAGGTTATCCCCTCCGTGGTTTTGTCACGGCGGCACTGGCTGCACAAATCCGTCTCGTCCAGCGTGGCATCCAGACCGAGCTCTCGGATGCGCTTCATTTGATTGCGATACTTATCCGCTGTTTGCACTCGCCCTGTTTTCTCCCACTTTTCATGAAGCGTCTTTGTCTTGCACAACGGGCAAAGGTATTCGATTCGGTTTGGATAAGGCATCGGGGAATAGCAACACGCTCCTGGGAGCAATTCGGATTTGACTGGATTCGTCGCCGTCTCCTCCAGCATCTTGTTCAGCTGCTCCCGCGTCAAATCCTCCGCCGCCAGCATCCCCGCGCCCGTGACGCCCAGCGCGATCAAAGTTTGTCTCGATAGTTTCATGGTGCGGGATTATACCCCCTGCCGTGCCACGCTGTCAACATCTTACGCACAGCACACCCGCCTTGTGGACGTTGTCCACTTTGTCCACCCCCACTTGGACATTGGATATTCCATGTTGGATATTGGATATTCAAACCCCCGCGCCTACTCCGCCTCATGGTTGCGCAGCGAATGCCCCCAGCGGAGCTTGCGCCGCAGCACGTCGCAGGGGTTGTAGCCGTTGAGTTCAATCACCGGCACGTCGTTGTCGCTGCGCGCGACCTCCACACGGTCGCCGACGTTCAGCATCGCGTTGTCGCGCCCGTCCGAGCTCACCACCACCGGTACGGGGCACTGCACCACGCGGATGGTGACGCGCGTGGTGTCGCGCACGACCAGCGGGCGGAACGTCAGCGTGTGCGGGCAGATCACGTTCAGCACCAGCACCTCCGCATCCGGCAGCACGATGGGGCCGCCCGCCGACAGCGAATACGCCGTGCTGCCCGTCGGCGTCGCGACGATGATGCCGTCGCACAGGAAATCCGCGATCGGCTTCTCGTCCACCAGCAACTCAAGCTCCACCGCCCGCGCCCGCGCGCCGTGGTTGACCACGGCATCGTTCAGCGCGTCGGGCAGGATATCCGCCGCGCCGCCCTTGCGCAGGATGCGGATGGACAGCGCCGTGCGCCGGCCCACCGTGAAGCGGTCCTCGCGCAACTGCTGGAGCGCGTCGTTGAAGTGGCGGCTCTCCACGCTCGTCAGGTAGCCGAGCGAGCCGATGTTCAGGCCCATCATCGGCAGGCCCTGCCCCGCCAGGCGGTGCGACGCATCCAGCATCGTGCCGTCACCGCCCAGCACGACCACCCCCTCCACGCCGAGGTGCGCAAAGTGCCGCACGTCGCAGACGTTGATGGCCGGGCTCAGCTTGGCCGCCTCCGCATCCGCATACAGCGCGAACCCCATGCCCGCCGCGAGCGACGCCACGCGCTTCACCTCGTCCACCGCCTGCTGTTTCTTAGAATTGACGATCAACCCGATTTTCTTCATCGCTCAAATCCTCCCTTTTTATTACACAGAGTTTCACAGAGGAGTCACAGAGCCACACAGAGTTTTTTTTAGAATTTCTCTGTGAACCTCTGTGGCATCTCTGTGGTTCTCTGTGTAACATATTCTTCCGTTTTTTTTTCTCGCGCAGAGGCGCAGGGACGCAGAGTTTTTTAGTGCAGCATCTCTGCGCCTCTGCGCGAAAAAATCCCGTAGCGCACCCCATTTGGACATTGGACATTCCGCAAGGCGCCAGCCTTGCACATGCAGGGCAGAAGCCCTGCGCTCCCGGCCTTTCCCCATAGCGCACCCCACTTGGACATTGAGTGTTCCTTGTTGGATATTGGATATTCATTCCCTTTCCTTCCGCCACCACGCCAGAAACTCCACGTTCCCCTCCGGCCCCAGCAGCGGCGACGGCACACAGCCCAGCCACGCCAGCCCCAGCACCCCCGTCCCGAACGCGCGGATGCCCTCCACCACCGCCTCATGCACCGCAGGGTCGCGCACGACCCCGCCCGGCGCCTGCCCGCGCCCCGCCTCGAACTGCGGCTTGATGAGCGAGACGATCTCACCGCCCTCCTCCAGCACGTCGCGCATCGGCGGCAGGATCAGCCGCAGCGAGATGAACGACACATCCGTCACCGCGCGCGCCGGCCGCTCCGGCAGATCCGCCGCCGTCAGGTAACGCGCGTTGAACGACTCCATCACATGCACCCGCGCGTCCTGCCGCAGTTTCCAGTGCAGCTGCCCCTTGCCCACGTCCACGGCCATCACCCGCGCCGCGCCATGCTGGAGCAGGCAGTCCGTGAACCCGCCCGTGGACGCGCCTACGTCCAGGCACACCCGGCCCGCCACGTCGAACCCCTCGAACGCCGCGAACGCGCCCTCGAGTTTCTCGCCGCCACGGCTCACGAACCGCGGCCGCGCGTCAACCGACAATTCCGCCTCCGGCGCAAACTTATGCCCCGGCTTCGTCGCCACCTGTCCGGCCACGCGCACCTCGCCCGCGAGGATCAGGCGCTGCGCCTGCTCCTTGCTCTCCGCCAGCCCCGCCGTCACCAGCAATGTGTCCAAGCGCTCCTTCATGGGGCAGTAATAATCGCATATTATTCTGCGCTGCGCAAGCCATTTCCCAAACGGGATACGCCGTAAAAAACCGTCAACGCCGAGAGCGCCAATGCCGGGAGCGCCAATGCCGGGAGCGCAGGGCTTCCGCCCTGCATCTATTAAATTGGCAAGGCGGAAGCCTTGCGCTCCCGGCGTTTTGCACCTATTACATCAGCAAGGCGGAAGCCTTGCGCTCCCGGCGTTTTGCACCTATTAAATCGGCAAGGCGGAGGCCTTGCGCTCCCGGCTGCCGCCGGTTATTCATGTTCAGCACCGTGCGGTGCCCTGTGGCAACATGAGGTTATCCGTTGCGCTTCTCGAAGTCCTTCATGAAGGACACGAGCGCCTCGACGCCGGCCACGGGGAAGGCGTTATAGACGGAGGCGCGGATGCCGCCGACGGAGCGGTGGCCCTTGAGCTGCTTCATCCCGGCCTCGGAGGCCTGCTTGATGAAGAGCGCCTCGGCCTCCTCGGTGGGCAGACGGAACGTGACGTTCATGTCGGAGCGGCTCTCGCGCACGGCCGTGCCGCGGTAGTAGCCGCTGGCGTCGATCACGTCGTAGAGCATCTGGGCCTTGTCGCGGTTCTGCTGGAAGAGGTTCGCCAGCCCCTTGCGCTTCATCCAGCGCAGGGTGAGGCCGAGCATGTAGATGCCGAAGCACGGGGGGGTGTTGTAGAGCGAGTTCTCGTCGATGTGCGTCTGGTACTTCAGCATGGTCGGCAGGGTGATGCTGCCCTTGGCCGCGAGGTCCTTGCGGATGGCGACGAGCGCCAGGCCGGACGGCCCGAGGTTCTTCTGCGCCCCGGCATAGACCATCGCGAACTTGGCGTAGTCCAGCGGGCGGGAGAGGATGTCGGACGACATGTCGGCGATCAGCGGCGAGCCGGTCTCGGGGATGTCCCTGAGCTGCGTGCCGGAGATGGTCTCGTTGGTGGTGACGTGGCTGTAGGCCGCGCCGGGCGTCCACTTCATCTCGGCGGCGGCGGGCATCCGCGTGGGGATGTCCTTCTGGCACTCGGCCGCGAGGTTGACGTTGCCGACGATGCGCGCCTGCTTGACCGCGGCCGCGCCCCACGACCCCGCGCTGACGTAATCCGCCACCTGCCCCTGCTCGAGGAAGTTCATGGGGATCATCGCGAACTGGAAGCTCGCGCCGCCCTGGAGGAACAGCACCGCGTAGTCGTCGCCCAGCCCCATCAGCTCGCGGGCGTTGGCGATGGCCTCGGCGTGGATGGCGTCGTACTCCTTGCCGCGGTGCGACATCTCCATCACGGACATCCCGGACCCCTTGTAGTCCGCAAGGTCTGTTTGAGCCTCTTGCAGGACCTCCAACGGGAGGATTGCCGGGCCTGCGCTGAAATTGTAAATGCGTGACATAATCGAACTCCTTTACCGCCAAGCCGCGACCCTGCGGCTGGGTTGCCGCCTTCTCGCGCCTTGAACAAATCCAATATAATGCCGTTTATCGGGGGGGAAGTCAATCATTGAAAGTTGAGCGTCAGGGGAACGTTGCGCCGCATCTTGTGACGCTACGCCCTCTGATGGTTTCACTCCCTCACAGGCCCAGCGCCTTCAGCTCTTCCTGAAGCACCTTCAGCGTCTCGGCGTCGTCGCCCGCTTTCTTGAACCCTTGGTCGAAGAGCGCCTTGGCCTCTTCGCGCGCCTTGGCGGCGTTTTCGGGGTCGGGGATGGATGCGTAGATCCCGGCGATGCGGTGCGCGTTCCGGCCGAGGAGCCACTCTTGGCTGTACGCCACGCCCGTCGTGGGGTCGTGCTCCTCCTCCATCCCCGACGCGCGCACGGCCGCCATGAACGCGCGGAAAAAGCCGATGGCCTCCAGCGGCTTGCCCTGCGCGAGGGCGCGGTGCGCCTTGGTCTTGGGGATGGCCATGTCGTGCCACGCCTTGGGCTTGTCCGCGATGCCGCGCTCCAGCATCTCCAGCGCGAGGTCGTAATTCTCCGTGATGAACGCGCCCTCCAGCAGCTTAACCTCCAGCAGATCGACCGTCTCTTTGTCCGTGCACACCGCCTTGATGCGCTCGCCGATGGCGTACAGTTTCTTAATCGCCTCCGTGTCCTCCACCAGCTGGTAGAAATGGCGCTCGAACGAATCCGCCACGTCCCTGGGCAGCACGTCGGCGTCCAGCAGCGCCGTGAGGCGTTCCGGCAGGACCTTCTTGTCCGCCATCATCCCGAGTTCAACCCAGGACCGCGCGGCATAGCCCGCGGACACCTTTTTGGACGGGGCGGACAGGAAGATGCGCTTGCAGACGTCTTCGACCAGCGCCATCTGCTGGCTTTTCCTGAGCGCCGTGAACATCTGGCGCAACAGGCCCAGCAGGGCGTCATCCGCCAGCTGCGCGGCGCACGCCTCGAACGCCCCCGGCACCTCCGGCCAGTCTTTCGCCGCGACCCGATTCCTGAGGTTCGCCGTCACGACCAGATCCTTGTACTCCTGCGCACTGCCGAGCCTGTGCGACGCAAGGTGCGCGATGAGCGCCGCCGCCTGCTCAAACTTGCTCGCGCCGATCAGCGCGTTGACGGCCTGTTGCAGACGCGGCGCGGCGACCTTGGGCTCAAGGCCCGCGAGCAGGCGGTCCACCGCATCGGCGGTGGCCGCCGTGTCGTCCAGTGCCATCGCCGAGGCGAGCAGCCACTCCAGGACTTGCGGGCGCAGGTGCTTCGGAAGCGTCTCCCCCTTGCCCATGTCCAGCAGCCGCCTGCCCCACGCGAGGAGGGCCGCGTCGTCATGCTTGCCCTGATAATAGGCGCGCACGCGCCCGAACACGACCTGCGCGAGCCGCGGCTCCTTCGCCCACGCCTTCACAATCAGCTCGCCCGCCTCCCCGGCCTTGTCCTGCGCCAGCAGCAGGTCCACCTTCTGCGCGAAGAACCGCGGCCGGTACGCCTTGAACTTCGCGTTGGCGAAACCCTTCTCCAGCACCTCCATCGCCGCGCCCGCCTGGCCGCCCGCCTGCAACTCGGCGGCCTCCGCGAACTGCGCCTCGACCTCCTGCCGCAACGCCGCCTCGCGCAACGCCTGCCTCTCCGCCTTGCTTGCCTTGGACCTGCACCCCGACACGCCCGCGGCCAGCACACACAACACCGACACCATACACATCAACGCTCGCATACAACACCTCACATTCTGGTTCGTGATTTATTCGCCGACAATTATACAACCCCGCCCCCCAGACGGCAACAGAAATTCCGCGCCACCTTAGCCCCGCGTCTTCTTGCAGTTGATGATGCGCTTGTCGCTCACGACCCAATCGACGCTCATGTCGTGCTGTTCCAGCGGGAGCGGATCGCTGAGGATTTGCCAGTCGTAGCAAATCCCGATTTTGATTGCGGCGCGGTTCGCCTTGCTGAGGATGCCGTCGTAGATGCCCTTGCCGTAGCCTAGGCGGCCGCCGTGCGCGTCGAACGCCAACCCCGGCAGGATGAACGCATCCGCGTCCCACGGCGCAAGGTGGATCTGCTCGACCGGCTCGCGGATGCCGTGCTTGCCCGTGACCAGCCGCATCATGGGGTGCAACTCGCACAAACAATACTTCGCCTCATCCGGGCTCCACGCCGGAACGCAGACATTGCGCCCGGCCGCCCATACCGCATGGCGGATGTGCCGCGTCGAAATCTCGTGCTTTGTGCTGAGGTAGATGCTGACGCGCCACGCACGCCGCGTCAGGGCGATCTCGCCGCCGTCAACGTGCTCGGCAATCACCTTCCCCGTGTAACGCCGCCGCTCGTCCGACACCTCCCGGCGCCGCTCGCGCATCTCCTGACGGATATCGTCCTTCGTCCGCTGTTCCATCCCGTCCCCGCGCTTAAAACAGCCCCCTCACTTTACCGGTGGCGGTGTCAATGTCGATGCGCCGGAACGCCGCGTTCGACGCCGTGCCGGGCATCAGCTTGATGTCGCCCGCCACCGGCACGACGAACCCTGCGCCCTGATACAGCAGCACGTCGCGCACGGGCAGCGTCCAGCCCTTGGGACGCCCGGCCAGCTTCGCGTCGTGCGAGAGGCTGTACTGCGTCTTGGCCATGCACACGGGCAGACGCGCCGTCACGGGGTCTGCCTCGTATGCCGCAAGTTTCGCCGCGGCCTCATCCGAAAAGCTCACGCCGTCGCCGCCGTACACCTCGCGCACGATGGTCGCGATACGGCTTGAAATCGGCTCGTCCAGCTCCGACAAAAACGCGAACGTGTTCGGCTCGTCACACGCCGCGATGACGGCCTCCGCAAGCTCCGCCGCGCCCTCGCCGCCTTTCAGCCAGTGGCTCGACACCGCGAACCGCGCGCCCGCCGCCTCCGCGATTTTCCGCACCAGCGCGTGTTCCGCCGCCGTGTCCGTGTGAAAATGGTTGAGGCACACGACCGGGCGGATGCCCGAACGCTTCACAATCCCGATGTGCGCCAGCAGGTTCTCGCAACCCTTCTCCAGCAGCCCCAGCGCCTCGCCCGTATAGACCGCGTCCAGCGGCCGCCCCGCCTGAACCGCAGGCCCGCCGCCGTGCAGCTTCAACGCGCGCACCGTCGCCACAATCACCACCGCATCCGGCCTCAGCCCCGATGCGCGGCACTTGATGTTCCAGAATTTCTCAAACCCGATGTCCGACGCGAACCCGCTCTCCGTCACGAGGTAATCCGTCAGCAGCGACCCCAGCTTGTCCGCGATGACCGAACTCTGCCCGATGGCGATATTCGCGAACGGCCCCGCGTGAACCAGCATCGGCTGACCCTCCAGCGTCTGCATCAGCGTCGGGTTCACCGCCCGCATGAGCCACGCCGCCATCGCGCCGTCAACCTCCAAGTCCGCCGTCGTCACAGGCCTGCCCGATGTGCTGTACGCCACGATGATTTTCCCGAGGCGCGCGCGCAAGTCCGCGAGGTCGGACGCCATCGCCAGCACCGCCATCACCTCCGACGCCACCGTGATGTAGAAACCCGAGTCCATCGTGAAACCGTCCATCGGCCCGCCGCGCCCGATTTCGACATTACGCAACGCCTGAGCGCAGAAGTCAATCGCCCAGCGCATCTGCACACGCGCAGGGTCGATACTCAGGCGCGACAGGTTGCTCTGCGCGAGACGCGCGTCATCGTAATTGCGCTCATGCTGCATCCGCGCCGTGAGCGCGGTCATCGCCAAATTGTTCGCGTTCGTGATTGCGTCAATGTCACCCGTCAGCCCCAGCGACAACGGCGCGAGCGGCACCACCTGCGCGAGACCCCCGCCCGCGGCCGAACCCTTGATGTTGAACGTCGGCCCGCCGCTCGGCTGGCGCACCGTGCCCATCGCGCGTTTGCCCAGCCGCCCCAAGCCCTGCACAAGGCCCAGCGTCGTGGTCGTCTTGCCCTCGCCCAGCGGGGTCGGCGTGATGGCGGTCACGTCGATGTACCTCGCCCGCCGCCCGCTGTCCCCCAGACGCGCCAGCACGGCGGCCGCGTCGATTTTCGCGATGACCTTGCCATACGGGATGACCTCATCAGCGGACAGCCCCAGCCCCGCCGCCACATCCGCGATCGGCCGCAGGTGCGGCTCCGCCGCCTCCGCGATCTGCCAGTCCGCCATCTCCACAGGATTCCATTTCGGCATCATAAAAAACTCCTCATCCTCTGCTTCCCTTTTGAAAAGACAGTATATCCCATCTTGTGCCGGAACCGCAAGCAAAAGGAACAGGGAGTGAGGCGAAAGGAGGAGGGAGGGGTCGGCAAGGTGGCACGGGCATTCCTGCCCGTGGAAGGCGGGAGTAGGGGACTACAGGACAGCGGGACTACGGCGGGGGACTTGGGGACGGGGGGGAGGTTTGGATTTTTCGACTGAGAGCAACTGAAATCGACTGAAGGCGACTGAAGCCGATTTTGTTCGACATTACTCGATTTCAGTCGGCATCAGTCGATTTCAGTCGGTCTGTAGTCCCGCTGTCCCGTAGTCCATGCCGCCTTGGTCATCCACGGGCAGGAATGCCCGTGCCACCTTTGCTACGACCTGTAATTCGGGGCTTCCTTGATGATTTTCACGTCGTGCGGGTGGGCCTCGCGCACACCGGCGTTGCTGACGCGGTACATCGAGGCATCGCGTTTGAGCTCCGCAATCGTCCGCGCACCGCAGTAGCCGAGCGTCGAGCGCAGGCCGCCGCAGAATTGCGTCATGATTTTCTTCACCGATCCGGCGAGCGGCACGATGCCCTCGATGCCCTGCGGCACGAGCTCGTCGTCGCCCACGTTGTCCTGACCGTAACGCTGGCGGCTGCCCTTGCCCTCCTTCATGGCCGCGAGGCTGCCCATGCCGCGATAGACCACATAGTGGCGGCCCTCGTGGATAATCTTCTCGCCGGGGCTCTCCTCCGTCCCGGCGAGGATCGAGCCGAGCATCACCGTGTCCGCGCCCGCCACGAGGGCCTTCGGCACGTCGCCCGAGAGGCGGATGCCGCCGTCCGCGATGACGGGGATGGAGTCGCCCAGCGCCTCCGCCACCTTATAGACGGCCGTCACCTGCGGGATGCCCACGCCGCACACGACGCGCGTGGTGCAGATGGAGCCCGGGCCGATGCCGACCTTCACCGCGTGCGCGCCCGCGTCGCGCAGCGCGACCGCGCCCTCCGCCGTGGCCACGTTGCCGCCGATGATGTCGATGTTCGGGTAATGCTTCGCCAGCCACGACACCATGTCGAGGATGCCCTTGGAGTGGCCGTGCGCACTGTCCACCACAATCACGTCCACCTCCTCCTGCGCCAGCTGCTCGGCGCGCTCGTGGTCGCCCGCGCTCACGGCCGCGGCCACGCGCAGGCGGTAGCGGCTGTCGCGGGTGTAGAGCGGCTGGACGTTCTCGACCAGCTCATGCACGTCCGTGAACGCATACAGGCCGACGAGGCGGCCCTGACCGTCCACGAGCGGCAGCTTGCCAATCTTTTTCTCGATCATCAGGTTGTAGGCCTGCTCGAGCGTCGTGTCCGGCTTCCCGGAGATGACCTCCCGCGTCATCACCTCCGCCACCGTCGCCGTCGCCCGCTTCGCGAACTTCAAATCCGACGACGTGATGATCCCGACGACGCGATTCTCCGCGTCCAGGATCGGGAACCCGCTGAACGTGATGTTGTGCGCGGCGCGGTACTCGCGGATGAAGTCGAGCGTGTCCGTGGTGTGGAAGGCCACGGGCCGCATGATGAGCCCGTTCAGGTACTGCTTCACGCGGCGCACGTGCAGTGCCTGCGCCTCCGGCGGCAGGTTCTTGTGGATGACGCCGATACCACCGAGGCAGGCCATCGCGATGGCCATCTTGTATTCCGTCACGGTGTCCATCGCCGCGCTCACGAACGGCATATTCAGCGAGATGCGGCTGGTGAGGCGCGTGGTCAGGCTCGTCTCATCCGGCAGGAAATCGGCGTACCGCGTGACCAGCGTCACGTCGTCAAACGTCAGCCCCTCGAAGGGGAACTGCTCCATAAAAGCAGAGACATTATTATTGACATGCATAAGAACCTCCAATTGGTGCGATTCCCCCAATGTTATATTCTATTTGCAGAAATATGTCAAGGCCGAGAAATGGGATTTTTTTTAAAGGGGCGGAGGTTTTCGTGTGCATCGCGGCCAGGCGCGCCCGATGACCGCCGAAGGCGGGCGGGGTGGAGTCCGCGCATTGGCACGCTAGAATTCCCGAACGTCAGAACGCCTCACACAACCCTAACCGCCGTGTGGTTTAATGGCGGCGATTCTTTTTTGGGGGAATCTGGAATATGGGCTTGTTTCGGGGGGCGGTAACGTGTAAGCTTGCCTCTGTTTTTCGGAACGTGCCGCGTCATTCCAAACCAGTGAAGGAGTGTTCAAAATGAAAAGACTGTTATCGTCTCGGGTGACATCGCTCATCCTCCCGTCGGCTCTCATCGGCTACCTCTTCGGCCTGTCCGCGCAGGCCTCGACGCTCTTCGAGGACTTTGAGACACCAAGCCTTACGTCTAAAACTAGTTATGCGGGCGAAGTGCGTACACTGGCTTCAGGCGACTGGTGGATCTGCGCTGTCGGGTCAATGACTGCGGGTTCCGATCATTATAATGGGGCGGTCGGGTTGCGTCTCAGGGGAGACGTGGGCGACACGGGCGTATCGCAACACATGGTCGAAATGCGTTTTGACAAGCCTGACGGTGCGGGGACGGTATCGTACAAGTGTGCCTCATACGCCTCCCACTCCGGCGGAATCGTGTACGTCGAATATTCCACCGACCAAGGGGCATCGTGGGCGCTCGTCTCCGGCAGTTCAAACACCGTCCCATCATGGGCGAGCGCCGGGGAGCAAATGCTGCCGGCCTCCGTTGCAGTGGAGATTGCCGGACCTGTGCGCATACGCATCGTCAAGGCCGCCCAAAGCGGATCCAACAGCGTCAACATTGATGACATCGAGATTACCGACTTCGGCGACATCCCGCCGACGGTGACGGTGACCCCGCCCTTTGTCACCGTGGAGGCGGGGAACACAGTCACGGCGAATGTTACGGCGAAAGACAGCGAAGACACTGTTTTAGCGGTGACCGCTTGGAGCCTTGACATCGCAAACACGGACTATACATTTGAGAATGGCGTCTTCACATGGCTCGCGGATGCGACGGGCACTTACACCGTGCTCTTTGCGGCAGAGGATGCCGCCGGGCTTGCCAAGACGAACACGCTGACCATCACGGTCAATCTCCCTGCGCCGAGCGCGCCGACTGTGGAGACGACTGCCGGAAGCATCCTCCTCTCGTGGGATCCTGTGCCGGGCGCGACGGGCTATTCGGTGCAGGCGTACAAGCTCGCGACGGAAGTGGACGTGTTCACCGAGGGTTTCTCGGGGTGCACGGACATGAGGTCTCCACAAGGAACAACGGTCGGTGTCGCGGGCGGGAATACAATTGCGAATGATTTTTCAAGTTTCGGGTTGGACGGGTGGACGGGATTTTCCGTCTATAGCGCGTACGCAAGCAACGTCGTCAATAACGTGACCAACTACATGGTGAAGTTCGGCACGGGAAACACCAACGGATGGATACAGACGCCGCCGATGGATTTGTCCGCGAATGACGGCGAGTGTACCCTGACGTTCCGCCTAGCGAAGTGGGCGAGCGATACGGTCAGCGTTTCCGTGCTGCACATCACGGACGGCGGGGCGACAACAAACACGCTGGAGACCATCACGACGTTGCCCAACCAGCCGAAGGCGATGACGCTGTACACGGTCCCCGTAACAGGCGGGACGGAAGATTCGATGATTTGTTTCGCCTCGCAATCCGGGGGCAACCGCCGCTTCTTCCTCGACGACGTGCGGCTGTTCTACGTGGCGGCGGCGCGGATTGAGGTGCCGAACGAGCAGATTGCCATCGACGGGACGACCGCGCGGGTCTTCGGGCTGCCGACGTATGCGGAGTACCTCTGCACGGTGACGGCGACGGACGGCGACGCGGAGGAGGTCTCGCCGGAGGTCCCGGCGCGGACGACGGCGCCGACGGTGATAATCCTGCGATAACGGAGTAGGCTATGGTTACGAGAAGACGTGTGCTTGGGTTTGTTCGCCTCGTTGCCCTCTGTGCGGCAACGGGGTGGATGTGCGGTTGCGAGAGGGCGGCGGTCGGGCAAGGCGGCGGCGCCATCACCTCCGCCACGTTGCGCGTGGCCTCGTGGAACGTGGAGAACCTGTTCGACACGGAGAACGACCCCACCAACCCCGGCGATAACGAGTACACGCCGACGGGGCGGCAGCTGTGGACGGAGGAGGTTTACCGCATCAAGCTCGAGCGCCTTGCCGAGCTTATCGCGGAGATGAAGCCCGACATCATCGGGCTGGCGGAAATCGAGAACCGCCGCGTCCTCGTGGACCTGCAGAAGGTGCTGGCCGACGCGTATGACTGCCACCTGCCCGAGATCGTCCACCGCGAGGGGAACGACCACCGCAGCATCGAGGTGGCCCTGCTCTCCAAGTACAAGCCCACGGACACGCGCTGGCTGATCGGCAACCCCACGGGGCGCGAGATGATTTGCGCGACGTTCTCGACGGGCGCGTCCGAGCTGACCGTCATCATGTGCCACTGGAAGTCGAAGCTCATCCCGGCGGGGATGACGGAGCAGGACGTTGACAACATCCGCATCCGCGAGGCGAAGGTCGCCCGCCGCGCGTTTGAGCGGAAGCTGCGCAAGAACCCCGGCGCGGCCGTGATGGTGATGGGGGACTTCAACGACGATGTCACCTCGCCCATCCTGACCCGCGACGGCGGCCTACTCGTCTCGCGCGGCCTGCTCAAGACAAACCCGACCTGCCTCTACAACCTCTCCGCCGACATCCCCGCAAACCGGCGCGGCACCTACTACTACTACCCGAAGCGGCTCTGGAACTCCCTCGACAGCATAAGCGTCTCCCCCGCGATGCTCGACGCGTCCCAGGCCAGCACATGGACGGTGCAGGAGGGGTCCTACCAGATCTTCAAATACCCCGAGCACCTCGACGCCAACAGCAGGCCCAAGTCCTTCCGCCTCGTGCGCCCGAAAGACGCCGACCCCTACTACATCTACGGCTACTCCGACCACTTCCCCGTGACGGTGACGCTGGAACGGGGTATGGCAGAAGAGCGGCAGGAAGCTGGAGATTTTTAAGAATTAAAAAAAGTACAAAATAGTGTTCGTTACAGCTTGCTTTCCTCAAAACCATTTAGGATAATATTTTTCTTGGAGGTAAATTATGAGAATTTCTACAAAAGGCAGATATGCATTACGGTTGATGATTGATGTGGCAGACCACAAGGAGAGCGGAAGGATTCCCATCAGGGAAATAGCCAAACGTCAAAGCATGCCCGTGAAGTATCTCGAGCAGATTGCGGCTGTGCTGACAAAGTCGGGGTTGCTGTTAAGCGTTCGCGGCGCGAACGGGGGATACACGCTCGCGCGCCCGGCGGAGCAGTACCAGATCGGGGAAATCCTGCGCCTGACGGAGGGCAGGCTTGCGCCTGTCGCGTGTCTGGATGCAGACTCGAACCCGTGCGAACGGCAAGAAATATGCCCGACCTTGAATTTTTGGAAGGGGCTTCAGCAGGTTGTGAATGACTACGTTGATTCCATGACGCTGAAGGACCTCCTCGATTCCGAGTGCGATATGTAATCGGCGCTAGTGTCACGTCAATGAAAGCCGGGGATTTCGAGATTGCAGGGACGACGGGAAATGCAGGGGCGGCGCTTCCCGGTTCCCCCCCCCGCCGCGTGTGGCTTGAAATCAGCCTCGGCACACTGACCGGAAACTACCGCAAGATCCGCGAGGCCGTCGCCCCGGCGGAGGTCATCGCCGTGCTGAAGGCGGACGCTTACGGGCTGGGCGTGCTGCCCATCGCCGAGGCCCTCATCGAGGCGGGCGTGGAGCGCTTCGGCGTGGCGGAGCCGCACGAGGCCATGCGCCTGCTGCCGCTCGGCAAGCGCGTCCAGATCCTGAGCAGCGTCCTGCCCGAGGAGATCGCGCCGATGGTCGGGGCGGGCGTGACCCTGCCCGTCACCGACCTTGCGACCGCCGAGCGCATCAGCGCGGAGGCCACGCGCCAAGGCCGCGCCGCGACCGTGCATTTCAAAATCGACACGGGCATGGGCCGCCTCGGCATCCTCGCCGCAGAGGCCGCCGGGATCATCCGCGCCGCGCACCGCTTGCCGGGCCTCAACTGCGAGGGCATCTTCTCGCACTTCCCGTGCGCGTATGACGCCGAGTCCGATTTGACCCACCGGCAAATCGGGACGTTCTGCGCCCTGCTCGACGCGCTCGCCGCCGACAACATCACGTTCGCGAAAATCCACATCGCCAACAGCGACGCCATCAACAATTTCCCGCGCGCGTCCCGCGCCCCGTTCAACGCCATCCGCGCGGGCATCAACCTGCACGGCTCGTTCGACACCGCCGGCAAGCGCACCCTGCGCGTCGCGCCCGTGCTGACGCTCAAGACGCGCCTCACCGCCATCCGCGACCTCCCCCAGGGCACGGGCATCGGCTACGGCCACACCTGCCGCCTCGCGCGGGCGACGCGCGTGGGCGTCATCTCCGCAGGGTACGCGGACGGCCTGCCGCTCGCGCTCTCCAACCGCGGCCACGTCCTCATCCGCGGCGTGCCGTGCCCCGTGCTGGGGCGCGTCTCGATGGACTACACCTCCGTGTCGCTCGAACACGCGCCCCACGCGCAGGTCGGCGACGAGGCCGTCTGCCTCGGCGGCGCGGGTGCGCACGCCGTGACGGTCGAGGACTGGGCCGCCATCAAGCAGACCCACGCCTACGACATCATCTGCTCGTTCGGCAACCGCGTCGAGCGGCGCTTCGTCGGCTGAACGAAAAACTAACACGCGCCTGATTATTTCCTAACACGAACCCGCTACATTTTCTAACACAAAAGGGCGTCATCAGGTTTCGTTGAGGAACGGGACTGACCGATGGCCCTTTGAAAAGAGGAAAAAAGATGAAACGATTACTGTGTATGACGATGTGCGCGGCGGCAGTCTGCGCGAACGCCCAAGGCGCGAAGGACGCGGAAACCGTGCAGGAGGAGAAATCCCCGCTATCACTGAACGGCGGCCTCGATGTCCGCCTCCGCTATGACTGGTATGACAACCTGCCCAACGGCAACGGCAGCCGCAACGGCCAGGTCAGCCACCCCTACGTCGATTACATGCGTCTGCGCACGCGCCTGTGGGGCTCGGCGTACTACGGTGACGTCGGCATCTACGCGCGGCTCGCGGACGAGTTCCGCGAATACCGCAACTACAAGCCGTCGCACAACTATAATACGTTCCCCGACCAGTTGTTCGTGGACAACCTCTACCTCGACGTCAACAACCTGTTCGACCTCGTGAGCATCCGCATCGGCCGGCAGGACATGAAGTACGGCGCCGGCCGCGTCATCGCCGACGGCACCCCGGCGGACGGCTCGCGCTCCGCGTACTTCGACGCCGTCAAGATGTCGTTCAAGGTCACCGACAAGACGACGGGCGACCTCTTCGCGTCCTACACGAAGGACACCGACAAGTTCTTCACCGTCGGCGACGCGGACGGCTCGCAGTACAACATCACCAGTTACGACGGCGCCACGGGCGGCGCGGACCGCATCGACGACCTCGAGGAATGGGGCCTGGGGACCTACTGGACGATGAAGGAGATCGACTCCGTGCCCATGGAGTTCTACCTCATCTACAAGGGCGAGTCGCGCTGGTACAAGGGCGGCAAGGACGCCGGCAACAAGATCCCCGGCCGCAACTACGCCACCGCCGGCATCCGCGTCACGCCGAAATTCACGGGCGACCTGAAGGGCGACTTCGAGGCCGCCTACCAGTTCGGCCGCACGGACTCCGACAGCTCCCGCAACATCGACGCCCAAGACATCAACGCCTTCATGCTCTACGGCGGCCTGACGTACACGGCGAACAGCCTCGACGCGCTGAAGCCCTACGGGACGCTCGCCATGCTCTACCTCTCCGGCGACGACAAGCACTCCGCCTACGACCACACCGGCGGTCCGAAGAAGGGCGCCACGGGCTGGAACCCCGTCTATGGCCGCTACACCTACATCGGCGAGCTCCCCGTGAAAATGTACGGCTCCAGTTACCGCTGGTCCAACCTGCTGTGGCCCCACGCCGAGGCCGGCTTCCAGTTCAACGTCTTCGACCGCAAGAACGCGATCAAGATTCAGACCGGCCCCATGTTCGCCGACAAGGACGACCGCTCCGGCGCGCCCGCCGACAACGACAGCCTCTATCGCGGCTGGTACACGCAGGCCTCCTACGAGTGCACCTTCGTGAAGGAGATTGTCAACAAGCGCGGCTCAATCAAAGGCCGCCTCCTTGCCGAGCACATGACCTACGGCGACTACTACTACCAGTCCGACCGCCCCGACAACGGCTACTTCCTCCGCGCCGAGATTGCCATGACGTTCTAGTGTCCTGTGAAATACAGATTTCACGATGGAGGGCAAGCGTCCTCGCGAGCTGTTAGACACATTGCGGCTCGCGGGGACACTCGCTATCGTTTAAAGGCTTGTAAGCCTTGCATCTTTTTTGATGGTAGGCCTGCCTACAAACGTTGCCCGCCCCTGACACAGGGCGTTGCCCTGTGCTACTGATAGAAGGCCTTCAGCCCTCGCCCCGCCTTGTCCTCGGGCAGGAATGCCCGAGCCACCTTGCGCACCCCACTTGGATATTGGATGTTCTCATGCCCCATTGGTCGCGGCCGCGCCAACGGGGACCCCTGTGTTGGTTATTGGATATTCCCGAAGGCCTTCAGCCCACCCATGCCTGCGGCCTTGAGGAGGCGCTGGAGTTTCTGAAGCAGGTTCTCGGAGTAAGTCGCACGGAAATCCGTGAAGTAAACATTCGCCTTGTCGCTCATATCGTGTGTCCTATCCATAGTTCGTAATATCTGGATATTATGACACCTGCACCATGCCCTCTTCAAGCGCAAAATATGGCGGGAGCGTTTTTAGGGCGGCCTTTTCGATTCTATCCTCGCCACGGGGTCATTTCCTGCGGATGCGTTTGCGTTCCTTGACCACGCCGCTCTCGCAGCCGTCCAGCAGATCGCCCCACGAACAGTCGAGCGCGTCTTTCAGCCGGACGAGGCTGGCGACGGTCATGCCCGTCTCGCCTTTCTCGAACCTCCTGATCGACACATGGCGTAACGTCGTCATTTGAGACAGCCATTCAAACGTGACCGTTTCCCCTTTAGGTGTTCTGACGTTCAATCTGACCTTATGCAGATTTTTACCCAACGCAACATTTATCTTGCGGTCATCAGCCACCTTGTCCCGATATTCTTCCTCGTTCTGTGATTTCGACATATTTTCATTGTAGCGAGTATTGGGAATGTTTTTTTAACGTATACGTAAAAATGTGTTGCGTATACGTAAACGGCTGTGATAATGTTTATTTGTTTTTACACCGATAGGGGAAATCATGGTGGTTTCTCCGATAGGTCAACAGAAGTGGACATGGGAATACAAGAAAGGATGAGGTGAGGCTATGAAGCTTACAGATGTACCAGATATGGAAAAACATATCACCGAGATACGCGGCGAATCCATGAGGATAATCGACTACTCAAAAGAATTGGACACCATCGAACAAATGGGGCATAAGTGGACTGTTTATTGGCATCCCGAAACGAGCAGTGTTTTCCTCAAGAGAACCACACCGAAAAAAGGAACACAGGTCCTTCTGGTGGGAGAGGCCGATTGCCCAGCAGGCGCAAAAATTACGGCAGAAGGTAAACTGCAACTTTTTGAAAATATCCTCCGTAATCTTCGCAAGGGAAAATGTTCAATGTGGGGTGGTGTTTGGGGGATACCTTGGGGATTAATCGCTGGTTTCATTCAGGGAGGAGTCGCGAATATTATCGGCGCAATAATAGCTGGTGTTCTTGTAGGAGCTATTCTCGGAGGTATCATTGGGTTTGTTTCGCCCATTTTCCCTCTGACGCTAAAAGACTAACCGTTGTATTCTGGAGTATGTTGACACAAAGGAGTTGACGTGTGTACACATCTGCGAAAAACAAGCCCAAGGGGCTTGCGGATAGTAGCGTAGGGCAGCGCCCTACGTTAGCGTTGCCGAAACCATTCAAGGCTGTAAGCCTTGCATACTATGGCCTGGGTTTTTATCATGCGTTTATCCGCAAGGCTTACAGCCTTGTGAAAGGGTATGCCCCGTTTCGTAGGGCGTTGCCCTACGCTATGATACGAAAGGCTTTCAGCCTTTGTGTCAGCATGCCCCAGTTTTTTTGTCACTATTCTGTCAGGGTAATTCTGGCAAAAGAGGATCCCTTGCTGTCGTTTGTGCGGTATGTGTGATTTACGTTTTGTCGAAAACATGACAAAATCATCGGGCGTGAGGTTCTGCCGTGACGCAGCCCAATGTTTAGTAACTACGGCGATTCAGAGGAGAGTAACGATGGCCTTCAACTTAGAGAAACCCCCAACCCAACAGACGGAGCAAAAGTGGGTCACTTGCCCGAAGTGCAACGGCACAGGGAAAGAGAAGGACGGCAGTATATGCCCAAAGTGTGGCGGTACGGGACGGGTAATCGAACGCAACGCTTGATTCGGTCTGCCGAGTCAAGTCTCACATCAAAGAAGGGAATAGGAACATGGCCGATAAAAAACTCATGGAAACGGTGTACGGTAAGTACCACAAGTATGAGATTTACAAGGTGTGGAAAACATTCACGACAACGTTTTATATCTACAAGGACGGGAAATACTGGAAATCGACGACCGACGGTTTGGCAAGAGCCGTCGAAATCACAAGGAAAGAGGATTGAAGGATTGACAACGTTAGATGCACAAGGAAGCGCAGGGCGTGATGTCCTGCGCTTCTTTGTTTCAAGCTTGTCTTCATTGTGGCCGGCTCGCGGGGACGCTTGCCCGCCACGCTCCACACTATTCCTAATTCGCCTCAGGCGCAGGTGTTGCCGCAGGTGCGGGTGCGTCGCCCTTGATTTTGCCGAGGTAGGAGGGGAGTTCCACGCCGGCCATGGCGGCGACGTCTTGCACGGGTGGCAGGGACTTGACGAGGCTGGAGATGAAGTTCGCCGTGGACGAGCCCTTCTCGCCTCCGGCGGAGTCCCACACGGTGATCTTGTCGATCTTGATTTTGCTGATGGCCTCGGTCTGGCGGGCGACGATGTCCTCGAGCTTTTCAATCATGAGCATGGTGGCGGCGGATTTCGCGTCGCCGCCGGTGCTGGTGACGAGTTTCTGGTAACCCTGCGCCTTGCTTTCGAGCAGGGCTTGGATGCCTTGCGCTTCGGCCTGGTATTTGAGGAGGATGCCGTCGGCCTCACCCTTGGCGAGGCGGCGGATTTTCTCAGCCTCGGCCTCCGCATCGATGATGAGCTTCTGCTTGTTGATTTCCTTCTGGGCGACCTCCTCGGCGTTGAGGCGCTCGAGCTCGGCTTTGTACTGGGCCTTCTGGATGGCGACCTCGGCCTCGCGCTTGGCGACCTCCGCTTGGCGCTGGGCCTCTGCGGCGCGGACGGCGAGGCGGGCGTTGGAGTCGGCGATTTCGGCCTTGGCCTTGTTCTCGCCGTCAACGGCGGAGGCCTCGCGCTCGGCGACGAACACGCGCTGTTCGGCGGCGGCCTTCTTCTCGCCGTTGATGGCGTTGCGCTCTTGCTCGGCGACGTAAACGCGCTGGTCGGCGATGGCCTGCATCTTGCCCTTCTCGGATTCGGCGAGGTTCTGCATGAGGCGTATCTCGCGGAGCTTCTTGGCCTCGGCCTCGCCGACCATGGCGGAGGTCTCCTGCTCGGCGACGAACACGCGCTGGTTGGCCTCGGCCTGCTTCTTGCCCTTCTCGGCCTCGGCGACGTTCTCGGCGACGCGGATGGTCATCTCGCGGGTGTTCTCGGACTCGCCGATGGAGCCGACCTTGGCGTGGTGCGCCACGTCCACCTTGGCCTTGTTGATGGCTTCGGCGGCGGCCTTCTTGCCGATGGAGCTGATGTAGTTCGACTCGTCGGTGATGTCGGTGATGTTGACGTTGATGAGGTTCAGGCCGATCTTGTTGAGTTCTGGCTCAACATTCTTGCGGATCTCGACGAGGAAGCTCTCGCGGTCCTGATTAATCTGCTCGATGGTCAGCGAGGCGACCGTGAGGCGCAGCTGGCCGAAGATGATTTCCTTGGCCATGTCCTCGATGGCGTTGGGCTTCAAGCCCAGCAGACGCTCGGCGGCGTTGACCATGATGCTCGGCTCGGTGCTGATACCCACCGTGAACGTGCTTGGCACGTTGATGCGGATGTTCTGGAACGAGAGCGCGTTCTGCAGCGGGATGCTGATGGTCATGGGCGTAAGGCTCAGGTACGCGCTGTCTTGGATGAGCGGGATGATGAACGCCGCGCCGCCGTGGATGCAGTGCGCCGAACGGTTGCCCCGCACCTTCCCGTAGATGACGAGGATGCGGTCCGACGGGCATCGCTTGTACATCTTCGCGATTGCGATGATGGTGAAGAAAATAATCAGCACCAGCGCGATGGCGGCGACCGCCACGGTGCTGAACGTGTCTATGAGTGCTCCGAGTGTGTTCATGTCTGTTCTCCTTTTAGTGGTCAGTGATTAGTGGTCAGTGATTAGTTATCAGATGGTTAGGATTCATGCGTGTTTATGCGAGTGAACCATCGCGATATAGCATATCGGGCGAGATGTCTATGTCCCCGTCGTTCCATACGGGGACACCGTGGTCAATACCCACGGCGGAAAAAAGCATCCTGTCCGCCAATGGGGAAAAGGCCGGGGTTTCCAGCAGAGGCTTGAAATCGAATACCCGAATTTCGCCCGACGAAAAGCGCACCCAAAGCCGATGCCCTTCAAGGGGGCGCACGCCTACCACCGTAAGTGGCTGCGCACGCTCTCCCGCATAAGCAATTCCGTTATCGACGTACATATCAGCACTCCTATTGCAAAGGCTCGATTTTTCCGGGAGGGATATTCCTGACCGCCATGTTCCACGCGCGGTAAAGTTCCTCCTCGTGTATGGCCGCCCATGCTTGCACAAGCCGCAATTGTTTGACAGGAAGGCTGCCCGCCATCAACTCGCCATCCACGCCAACCGATGCCTCATACTCGGCGTAATAGACATGGAAATGCGGTTTGTGATGCTGGGCGTTATCCGAAAAAAGCATCTTGATGACGATGTTGAAAAACCTTGACAGTTCTGGCATTTCCCCTCCGTAACAGCCCCTTAATTAGACTCCTGCTCACCTAACGCCTCTCCACCACCAGCACGTCACTCGCCTCCACGACCTTGACGTGTTCGCCCGTCTTGATTTCGGCGGCGGCGTCCTTGGCACGCGCGTCGAAAACTTTCAGCGCGTTGCGGACGGTCACCTGCACCTTGCCGATTTCACCCGGTCGGATGGTCAGATAGACCGAGCCGCTTGCGCCGACCGCATCTGCGGGGTAGATCGTGCCGTCGCTGGAGAGTTTGCGCGACGACTGGAAAATCTTCGCGATGATGAACATCGTCACGGTGCCGACGGTTACGGCGGCAGTCCCCGCAACCCATGTCGCCTGCCCGTCCTTGCGCAGGACGAGGAAGCCGACCAGACCGAACATCATCAGGAACGCGGTCAGGCCGTGCAGCGTGACCATCTTGAAATCCGCCACGGGCGCGCCGTCGCCGTGGGACATATCCGCATCCACGTCCGCGCCGCCGCCATCATGCCCGTCGTCGCCGGCAAGCCCGATCAGCAGCATGATGGAACGCAGGATGAACATCCCCCCGCCGACGATCGCGCATCCGAGGAACATGATGTCCACTCCTGAAAGATACTCGAACATTTTCCGCCTCCTTTCTCAAGACCGCAAATTATACACCCATACGCCCTATTACGCAAGGGCGTTGTGTGCGGGGATTGAAAATTTATGCCAGCCTTCCTGGTGTCCTGTAAAACACAGATTTCTCGATGGAGGGCGAGCGTCCTCGCGAGCCGTCAGACACGATGCAGGGCGGAAGCCCTGCGCTCCCGGCACATGCAGGGCGAGCGTCCTCGCGAGCCGTTAGACACGATGCAGGGCGGAAGC
>WRJS01000048.1 GCA_009778475.1 Kiritimatiellota bacterium
GGCGACGAATGTGTCGGTCGTGGTCGGGGGGAAGGTGCAGGAGTGGCCGAACATGGGGTCGCAGGGCGGGGTGTTCACGAACGTCACCGCGAATGAGGGGCCCGCGCTCACGACCTACGGCGCGGCGAACACCCCGGCGGTGTATTTCTCGGGCGAGTCGAACGGGGCGCGGAACAACAACTCGATCCTCGCGGGCATGACGCCGGACCCGGCCATCACGGGCAGGGACTCGTGGACGATGGAGGCGTGGATCAATGTCCCGGTCTTGCCGACGTACACCACGACGTATTTTGCATGGACGTTCCGAGGGGCGAGCTCGGACGGGCAGGGCGGACCGAATTACCGCCTGTTCGAGGCGCGGTACTCGTCGGACGGGAACGCGATCGAGCATCACAGCGATAATGTGACCTGGGGCACGAAGCCGCCGCAGAATCAGTGGCACCATGTGGTGCTGACGCGCGATGGCGCGTCGAGGATGGAGTATGTCTATGTGAACGGTGTGCAGACGGCGGCGGTCTCGAAGCCGAACGTCAACATCCTGCCGGACGGTATCTTCACCATTGGGGCGACGCAGAACAGCAACCGCAACGGCTGGGAGCAGCAGATGTCGGGGTACATCGGGCAGATACGGGTGCACACGGGGTTCATGCCGCTGCATGACGCGGCCGTGAATTACGCGGTCGAGCGCGGCGCGTATGGCAGGGAGAGCGATATCGCCATCTGGGACAACCCGTCAACGTCCCCGCAGCCGTGGGCGGACGCGGGGAACTGGTTCGGCGGGATTCAGCCGTCGGCGGATGTCCGCGCGCTCATCCCGAATGGCGGCAGCGCGAGCCTGACCGCGCCGGCCGGGCCACTCCGCGCCATGACGGTGACGGACGGCGAACTGTGGCTGTCCGGTGGCGCGGAGATGGAGGTGTGGACCGCCGCGCCGGGGATGCCGTTCTATGTGGCGGACGCGATGGGCGCGACGGGGACGCTGAACGTGGTGGAGGGCCTTCTGGGCATACGCGACCCGAACACGGTGGGGCAGTTTATCATCGGAAATGCCGCCGACGCGCTCGGCACGGTGAACATCGGCGGCGGGGCGCTCCCGGCGCGGGTAGAGGTGAGCAGGGAAATCTACCTCGGGAGCAACTTGGGCACGATGGGGCGGATAACCGTCTTGCCCAACGGGACGCTGACGCGCGTGGGCGATGTCAATAGCGGCTACGCGCGTGTGGGTCGGGACCGGGGCGACGGGAAACTGACCGTGAACGGCGGCACGATCCTCTACCCGCGCCTCACGTTGGTCTCTAACGGCGGCAAGGGCGTGCTGGAGATGAACGACGGTTTCGTGCGCCTGTCGGATATGCTGTATTTCTCGGACAACACGGGGTATGCGGACTCGGAGGCGATCGCCTACCTCAACGGCGGCGTGCTGCAGTTGACGCGCATCAACACCGACAAGACGGACGGGCTGAACGCCATCTATTTCAACGGCACGGTCGTGCGGAACATCAGCACGCAGGGCGACTTCATCAACAACGCCAACATGACGAACCTGTTCGTGCAGGCGGGCGGCGCGATTTTCGATGTCATCTCCGACAACAAGCGGCCGCCCACGGAAATCACCCTCCAGCGCGCGCTGCTGCATGACCCCGCGCTGGGGGCGACGGTGGACGGCGGCCTCGTCAAGCGCGGGCCGGGCCTGCTGCGCCTCTCGGGCGCGGGCCACACGTTCACGGGCGACATCCACCTCGAGGAGGGGCTGCTGTTCTTCTCGCGGGCGGACCTCATGCCGGGGTATGCGGGGGAAATCATCTTCGACAACCCCAACGCGGTCGTCGGCTGCACCGAGGCGGGGGCCGTGCCGTGGCTGCTCTCGCTGATCGACACGGGCGCGACGGGCTACCTCGCGGTCTTTTCCGAGAACGTGGATGACGACATCGACCTGTCCACGCACCCGTACCTGAAACTCGCGACGCGCGGGGGCATCACCCTCAACAAGCCCGTCGTCACCGCGCCCGGCGCACCGCTCAACCTCGGCCCCCTGCACGGCTCGACGCTGACCTACACCCACCCCATCACCAACACGATGGCGCTGGTGGTGAGCGGGCAGGGCAACGGCACACTGGTCTTGGACAACACGGGCGCGAACGACTACACGGGCGGCACGACCATCACGGGCGGGCGTGTCCGCCTCGACAACCTGGCCCAACTCGGCACGGGGATGATCACGCTGGCGGGCGAGGGCGGCCTGCTGATTAACGCGAACACCATCGACCCCGTGGCGCTGCTCGCGCGCATCACGGCGGGCTCACGCGGCCACATCCTCATCAACGGTGCCGCGCCGAACATGAACTTCAACCTCTCGGGCCACCCCGGCATCTACCTCGGGACGGCGGACAACGACCGCACGTACGGCGGCACCCTCACGCCCAGCGGCGACACCTACCGCGCCGCAGGCGGCTGGCAGGAGTACAGGCTCCAGAGCGCCCGCAGCGGCATCAGCCTCCAGAACCTGACGGACGACAACGGCACCCCGCGCCACCTCGTAATCGAGGATGAGGGCACGGCGCGTATCCTGAACGCCAGCACCTTCTCCGGCGGCATCGCGGTGACGAACAAGGGCGGCCTCTGGATTTCAAACAACTCCTACCTGCTCGCCAACGCAACGAGCCTCTACATCAACGACGGCACGCTGCGGCTGGCGGACGGCATGACCATCCCCGCGCGCGTCGCCGTGACGGCCGGGCCGGAGGGCATGGAGGTCAACCCGTGGGGTAACACCTGCACCACGTTCGCGGGTGCGCTGACTGGCACAGGGTGCATCTTCACGTCCGACGGCGGCGACGTCTATTTCGGCGACGTGAGCGCCTTCGCGGGCGTGTTCGACCCGCGCGAAAACGGCTCGACGCTGGGCGTGGGCGCGGGTCTGACATTCGGCTGGAACCCCTCCCTCGTCATCACCAACTCCGGCTTCGGCATCGGCTACCTCGGCATCCAGTACGACGGCAACCTCACATGGTCCACCGACCTCGTGACCCCACTCGGGGCGGACGGCCTCAACGTCGGCCTGAAGAAGCGCGGCGCGGGGACGCTCTCCGTTGACGTCGCGCACACCTACAACGGCAACACCATCGTCGATCAGGGGACGCTGAAAGTTGACCACGACAACGCGCTTCCGGCCGGCGTCGGCAAAGGCAAGGTCAGCATCTCCTTCGGGGCGGCGCTGGACGTCAACGGCCGCGACATCGCCGTCAACGGCATCATCAACCCCGGCATCGTGACCGACGGCCTCGGGGGCGCGCAGACCGTCACGGTCGGCGTGGACGACACGAGCTCGACGCTCACGGCGCGGCTCGACCCCGCCCTCACGCTGGTCAAAGAGGGTGTCGGCACCACCACGCTGGCCTCCCCCGAGGTTCACGACGTGCGCGTCAAGGCGGGGACGGTGACGATGACCCTGCCCGCGGGCATCAAGGGCGACTTCACCCTCGAGGGTTCCGGCATCGTCACCGTCAACGGCAACGCGCCCACGGGCGGCGCGTCCGCAGGGCAGCAGGGGCTGACGGCCTACTACTACCAGATGGCCAACAACAGCCTGTTGAACGAAAACCTCATGCCCACGCTCGGCGCACTGGACACGTTCTTCTACTCGAACTCCCCGACGAACGTCACCGACACCGCGCTCGCGGGCGACACGCTCGACTTCGGGTTCACTCAAAACACCTGCCGCTTCCCCGCGCCGTATGACGAGAGCCGCGCCGATAACTTCATCGCCATCTACCGCGGCACGTTCACCGCCGAGGAGAGCGGGACCTACACCTTCGGCGTGCAGGCCGACGATTTCGGCGTCGTGTTCATCGACGGCGTGAACGTCGTGAACCACACGACCTCGACGACCAAGACCGGGACGATCCCCCTGAGCGCGGGCGAGCACGACATCGCCATCGGCTTCTACGAGCGCGGCGGCGAGCAAGGTCTGAACATCCTGATGCAGGCCCCGTCGGACGCGAGCCTCACCCCGCTGCCGCAGGTGCTGCTCACCTCCGCCGCGCCCGCCGTCACCGCCCGCCTCGGCGGCGTGGACGGCCCCGCCGCGACGCAGATCACCCTCAACGGCAGCGCCGTCGCGGGCATCGGCACGGACGACGGCCGCACCGCGACCTTCTCCGGCACGGTCGTCTCCACCGCCACCGCGACGCTCCGCAAGGTCGGCCCCGGCCGCCAGATACTCGACAACGCGCAGGCGCTGACCCTCGGCTATATCGACACCACCGAGGGCACCCTCGAGATCGCCGTGCCGGGTAACGCCCCCGCCTTCGTCTCCAGTTACATCGGCTCGGCCAACCCGAACAACAACTTCACGGGCGTCACGATGGCGAGCCTCACGGGCGGCGCACCCGGCGGCGTGTTGCAACTGAACGAGGACGGCAACCTGCGGATGAACCGCGCCACCGCCGACACCACGTTCAACGGCTCGATCGTCGGCCCCGCGTCCGCCGCCATCCTGAAGGCCGACCTCCAGGTGCTGACCCTCGCGGGCGACAACGACGGCTTCCTCGGCACATGGCTCATCCACGCGGGCAGCACGCTGAACCTCGCCGACGGCGGGACGCTCGGCACGGGCCCCGTGGTCAACAACGGCGAACTCCGCTTCACCCGCGACGAGGACTACGCCGTGACCCTGTGGGGCGGCACCGGCACCGTCGTCAAGTGCAGCGAGGGGACGCTCTACGTCCGCAGCGTGGGCAACGCGCCGATCACCCAGCCCTTCACCATTGAGGGCGGCCGCGTCGTGTTCGACACGCAAGGCGGCTCGCTCTTCCTGAACGGGGCGCTGGACGTGTCGGAAGGCGCGTCGTGGGGCGTCACCGGCGGCGGCAGGGTCATCGTCGGCAACAGCGGCGAACTGCCCCCCTCGCACGTCACCATCGACGGCACGGAATGGTCCGTGATCGCCAACGACTCCCCGCCCGTCGAGGACGGCCTGACCGTCATGCTCGACGCGTCGAACCCCGGCACGCTCACCGTTGACGGCAACGGCAGCGTCTCGCAATGGCTCTCCCTCGCGGGGGCATCGGTGTACACGAACAGCGACACCGCGTCAAGCCCCTTCTACGTCCCCGAGGCCTTCGGCGGCAAGGGCGGCGTCGTGTTCGGCACGAACGAGCTCAGCGGCGCGTACGCCCCGACGTGGCTCTCCTCCTCCCAGCAGACTGTCGTGCAGACGGTGTTCCTCGTCACCCGCATGACCGCGAACCAAGTGGACAACGCGGGCATCTTCGGGCAGACCGGCGCCGACAAGGGCATCCGCTGCGTCAACAACTCCACCGGCCTGCGCGTCTCCGGCTACGACGTGAACGACTTCATCAACGGCGGCAGCTGCTATGTGAACGGTGCGCTAAAGAGCGACAACGGCGCACTCGACACCGTCCCGGTCCTTATCATGCAGAATACAGGGAACGTATGGACCGGCTGGCTGAACCCCCTCTACACGACCCTCGGCTTCTACTGGTGCGGGCAGACGCTGCACCTCCGCTACTACCGTGGCGAGGTCGGCGAGCTGCTCGTGTACAACCGCCAGCTGCCGGGGCAAGAGCGCGAGCTGATCGAGGCATACCTCATGGACAAATGGCTCACGCCGGGGCAGTCGTCAGAGATCGCCCTGCCCGAAGGCCTGACCATCGAGATCAGCAACGGCGGCATCCTCAACCTCAACGGCTCATCGCAGACCGTCTCCACCGTCATCGCGGGCGAAGGCGGCGGCAGCGTCATCAACGGCACGCTCACCGTCACGGACGCGCTCGTCATCACCCTCCTGCCCGACGGCAGCACCGCAGGGCTGGTCTCCTTCGACAACCTCGTGCTGGGCCCGAACGCGCGGCTCATCGTCAACGGCATGGAATACGCCAAGGGCGTGATCGACGTGTTCACCGCCACCACCGTGTCGCCCGCAACCCCCTTCGCCAAAGAGAACCTGCCCAAAGCCTGGAGCGGCAACTTCCGCAACAACCTCTACCGCATCTCCCACGGCGCAACGCTGATTATTTTGAGGTAAAGAAGAAGAGCACCACCGTGCCGTTGAACACGGCGTGCATGATGATGGGCGTGAGGATGGAGCCGGTGACGGCGTATGCCACGGAGAAGAGGGCGCTCAGGAGCATCAGCGGCAGGAACGAGGGCCCGTGCAGGTGGATGAGGGCGAAGTAGAAGCTGTTCAGCAGCACCGCGAACCCGAATCGGCGGCCTTTCGCCAGCGACGGCAGGAGGATGCCCCGGAACAGCAGTTCCTCGGAGACGGGAGCGACCACGACCGCGAAGAATACCACGGCCGCGAAAACGGGCGTGGGCTGGGCGGGGTCGTCCAGCCATGTGAAAATCTCCTGCGAGGCCATGTCGAGGCCCAGCGCGTTTCCAGCCGCCGCGACGGCGAGCTGGACCAGCAGCACGACGGGGAGCGCGGCAAGCCCGTAGAGAAGGCCTTTGCCGACCGCCCCCAGCCATGTGCCGGCAGGGTTGCCGAAGACAGTGCGCGGCCCCCTCCCTGTCAGCAATGTGCAGAGGGCGATGATCAGGAACCCGAACCCGGAGAGGGCGCTCATCCCGATGATGATGGCCTTCGGCGTGGCGGCGGCGTCCTCGGCGGCGGGCGCCTGTAGCGCCCCCGTCAGCGCCCCCAGCCCGGTCAGCGCCACGACCGGCACCGCGTGGCGGAACGTGAACGGGCGTGCCTGTAACGTGCCGAGCGCGGGCAGCAGCGGTTCCCCCTGTTTCCTGAGGTTCGCCAGGAACACGAGCACCAGCCCGCACGCTATGCCCGCACCGAAAATCAGCCATGTGGCAATCTCGCAGATGAAAGGGACAATCTCTATTTCTTCGGGAGGCATGGGGGAGGGGGGAGTTGGAAATTAGGAATTAGGAATCGCCGGGAGCGCAGGGCTTCCGCCCTGCAATTAGCAATTAGGAATTAGGAATTATGCATAATGAATTAGGAATTAGGAACCAGATGGCGGGGAGTTAGGCATCAGATTGAGATTCGGAACCGGGGCAAGGAAAGCAGTGACTCCGTGAGAGTGGAGGGTGAAGCGTGGCGTTCTTCATTCGTGGTTTGAAGTTCTGAATTCCTGATTTCTGATTCCTCTGCCGGGGCTAGCCGCCAGATCCAATCGCCGCTGTCGATGTCCACGGTATCAATGCCGCTCTTTTTCTTCACGCCCGGCTGCCCGCCGTCGTCGGTGCCGTTCCAGCCGATGGAGTAGAGTAGGGGACCGCCGTCGCCCTCGGGCTTGTAGCGCATGGGTTGGCCGTCGCATGGGTCGCAGGGGATTTTCGCGAGGAGCTGCGGCACGAGGCCGTCGAGCGTCTCGGGTATCCGCCCGTGTTCCAGACGATAGCGCTCGATGGCGCAGGCGATGACCGCCTGATGGAGGGTCGCCTGTGCTTGGGCAACGCGCTGTATGCTTACATCTACGAGGGGGAACGGATCTAGCGTTATGAAACGGGGATAGTGTTTTGGCGCCTCGATGTGTTTCAGTTGCGCGATGTCGAAGCATCGCTCGTCGGCATGGAGCATACGCTCCGGTTGTCCGATATGCTCCGCGAGGAGAACCGCGTTCTGGTAGAACCACCCCCTCGGTATCATGTAAAACCAGACAGGTGTTTTCCTCATAAGCATCGCATTGTAAACGTCGGCAGGAGAAGGAGAAGCCGATAGCGTTTGAGAGGAAAACCAGGCGCGTTCAAACTGAACCGCCCGAACAGTGTGTTCCACAAGGTTTATCTCCGCCAGCATGTTTTGGAGCGTGACGAGTTGCCGCTCGTCCCACATGCGCCCGCTGATGCCGCACCATAACGGGGTGCACAACATCTGAAACATCTGTGAACTCACAAGTGCGGAAACAATGACGGGGGATGCTTTCTGGCAACAGTTGACCATGCGAAATCCCGTCTGTATGTCCTCCGTCATCCCATCGTATTGACCCGCCTCATACTTTGCCAATGCCCGGAGGGTGTACATGCGGGCTAAAAGTATTGTGACCCCAAGATGAAGATCAGGATACGGGTCAGTGATGACTGCATCATCCCATCCCTCGGAACGGAACGAGGGGCGTTCAAGTGCCTCCTCGACCTCGCGCAGGTCGTCGTCGTAAACCGAAAGCGCGGCAAGCAGGTTGTCGTTGCTCAGGGCAACGCGCCAGTGATCCAGCCCCGCATACCTGCCTGTTTGCCAGATAGAACCGCTGACGGTGTTGTTGGTGCTGGTTTGCGAACGTGGGGGCGACGGCAGCCAGATCCTCTTATTGCGAGGGATTGCGAGCAGGTCGCGGAAAATCGGCATCATGGCGATGTTCTCGTCGTCGGGGACGGGCGGCGGGATGAAGGCTTGCCAGTCGAGCGTCATCCCCTGTTCCGCGCACTCGCGTACATAGCGTTCCCACGCACATTTGCCCCGCACGTTCTCCACCGCGTAAAACAACGCCACGCACACGGCCAGCGCCAGCACGACAATCCCGATCCACTTGAACACTTTTTTTAACATGGTTTTGATTATCCCCTGTTTCGGGATGGAAGTCAATCTCACACAACGTTACGAAGGCACGGCGGAGAGGGTAGGGGACGTGTCATGGCGGGCGAGCGTCCCCGCGAGACGCGCGCCTTCACTGCGGGTACGCGATGCCGTCGGGGGTCAGGTACACGAGGGGGGCTTTGCCTTCGGCAGTTGTCGTAAAACTCTGCTTCTGATAGACGACAGGCGAAATCGTATATTGCGCGCCAGCAGTGAAAACTGCGCCGCCTTTGCGAACGATGGTGAACCCTTTTTCCCGATATGGGGTGTCATATTTCTCCGACCAGCGCAATGGCGTTTCCGTGGTGCCGTCATAATCTTTATAGAGGGACGAGCAATCGACATTCCGTGTCACCAGCACGGGGATGATGGCTTCCATCTCGTCCCGCACATTCCCTGCAATGCACCACATGCAGTAGTCTGCCTTCAATCGCCCACTGGGGGCGGTCCGGACACCCCTGCCCGCCAGTTTGGAGTAATCAAACCCGTAGTACGGAGCCCATTTATCCGGGTCTTTGGCGTTCTCCTCATCGTACAGCACCTTAAAGTAATCGACCGCATTGCTGAACGCCATGTTGACGATATCATCAAAGGGCTTCCCGTCATCGCCGCATTGCACCTCGTCAATCTGCGTCTTGGACCACACGCTGCCAACCCCCGCGAGTTCGCGCTCCACGTTCGCGCTGACAATCGAAACGTAAATATCTTTTCCGCGCGCACTGACAACATTAAGCCCCGCATTCGCTACCGCATTGCAACATGCGGGAATGATCACCGCGATGAAGAGAAACACGACCCCCATCACCACGAGCAGCCCAGCTAGCGAAAACCCCTGTTTGCTTTCAGTTCCCATCTTAACCTCCTGTCTCAATCGTTACCCGCAGTGGAAACATTAGACCAAACCGGGCGGGTTTGTTCAAGCCGGTAATGACGGCGTTGCCGCGTTTTTTCCCGGCAGGGTTCGTCCCCTATGTCCCCTCAGCACCCCTCATTTCATGCTGGGCAAAACGATGCCGCGCAGGATGATCTTCTGGCAGAGGATGAACACGACGGCGGTGGGCAAGGAGACGATCACGAAGCCGGCCATCACCGCCCACGGCTGGTCGCCGAGCTGCTGGCTCATCTGGTACATCCACACCGCGAGCGTCCAGTGACTCGGGCGCTGGCACACGAGCAGCGCCCACTCCCAGCTGTTGTAGGCGTGCACGAAGGCGTGCAGGGCGTTGACCGCGAGGATGGGCGTGGTCATCGGCAGCGTGATGCGCAGGAACACCTGCCACTCTTTCGCGCCATCGATCATGGCGGCCTCGTAAAGCTCGCGCGGGAGGGCGTCGAAGAAGCCCTTGAGGATGAAGATGGACATCCCGCTCGCGACCGTCGGCAACACCAGCGCGGCGAAGGTGTTCAGCAGCCCGAGGTCGCGGATGAGCAGGAAGCCGGGGATCGCCGTCACCGCCGCAGGGAACGCCATCGTCGCGAGCATGAAGAGCAGGATTTTCTCGGCGCGGCGCATCCCGAGGCGCGAGAGCGCGTAGGCCGCCAGCGGGTTGACCGTGAGCGTGGCGAGGATGGAGAGGATGACCAAGAGGAGCGTGTTGCCGAACGCCGCGCCGCGCAGGAACAGGTACTCGCCGACCATGCGGTAGTTGGCGAGCGTCCCGGCGGCGAAGTCGCGCCAGCCGCGCCGCGCGAAGGTGACGGCGATGGCCTCGCGGACGGGGAGCCGCGCCTCCTCGATGCGCCTCCAGCCGTAGGCGCGGCACACCTCTTCGGCGGTGCCGTATTTCGCGAGCAGGTAGTCCTGCCACGCCTGTTCCGCGCTCAGCACGTCGAGGTCGCCGAGCGGGACGTGCGGGATGAAGTTGCGCCACAACGCGCTGTTCTCGTAGGGCATGAGGCGCACGTCGGCGAAGGAGTCGATGGCGCGGCCCGTCAACTGCGTATAGACGGCCTCGGACTTGCAGGTGTCGCGCACATAGGCGCGGTAGCGTTCCTCCAGGCCGGGCGTGACGCGCACACGCAGGAGGCGGCGCGGGTAACGCTCGTGGATGAAGCGCGACCATTCCTCATATAATGAATTAGGAATTAGGAATGAGGAATTAGGAATCAACGGGAACGGGAGGTTCGCGAAACTCTCGCACGGCTCGCCCGAGAGCGCGGCGTAGTCGGCGGGCGTGAAGGCGTTGTCCACCGCGAAGCCGAGGCGTTGCTGCGTGTCGGGGGCTTTGAGGTGTTTGAGCCACATCTGGCGCGACTCGAACGGCACGGTGCGCGTCATCGGCGAGTCGGGCGCGGCGCGTGTCTTGTACGAGCGTTTGAAATCCTGATAGAGGTCGGACTTCGGGTCGTCCGTCGGGTAGTCCCAGTTCGCGTGGTTGAGCGGCGCGCGCTGCTGGGCGATCATCCGTATGCCGAAGAACGTGGGGTAGCGGATGACCCACTCCCTGTTGAGCAGATCGAGCGCGGCATCGCGTCGTTGGGCGGTCGAGAGCTTGGCGAAGGCGGCGGGGTTCTCGTCGCGGACACGCCCCTCGAAATGCCGCCGCACGAAACCCGCCACGTCGCGCGCGTCGAAGTTGCACTCGCTGTTGCGGATGTCGTAGTGCAGGTTGAAGTCCGCATAATCCGCCGCCCTGCGTTGCCACTGCGCGGCGGTCGCGGGGTCGCGCATGGCCGCAAGCTCGCGCGCGGCGAAGGCGCGGCTGCCCGCCTCATCACGCGAGACCGCCACCCAGCTGCCCCAGTGCGGCGGCGCGTCGGGATAGACCGCGAAAGGGAAGCTCGGGTAGCACGTCGCCACATAACGCACGAAACGGTCATTGCGATCCCACACCGCGCGGACGACCGGCGAGAAGCGGTAATAATCATACGGCCCCGTCAGCGACGACGCCAGCATCACCAGAAACGGCACCACCATCGTCACCCCGCCCAGCGCAAGCACGGAATACACCAGCGCGAGAAACACCCGCGCCTTCAACGATTTGCGCTCGACTGTGAGAATCACGGGCATAAGCGAACGGGCTGCTAGAATTCCACGCCGGGCTGGGCGGGGAGGGTAGGGTAGGGGTGTTTGACGGCGTGGATGTGGCTGACGGTGTCGGCCAGGTCGATGAGCGCCTGGGAGGCATCGCGGCCGGTGAGGATGATGACCTTTCCGGGCGCGGCGGCGGCGAGGCAGTCAAGGATGGGCTGGAGGGGGAGTAGGCCGAGGGCGGGGACGGAGCAGAGCTCGTCCAGCACGACGACATGTGTGGCGGCGTCGGCGAGTTTCTCGCGGGCGAGGGCCAGTCCGGCGGCGGCGGCGGCGCAGTGGCTGCCGCGCAGGGTGTCGGAGTCGGACTGGCGGACGAAGCCTTTACCGCAGACGTGGAGTTCGGTGCCGGGCAGCAGGCGGAGGGCGCGGGCCTCGCCGGTGTCGTCGGACTGCTTGATGAACTGGATGACGCACACCCGTAACCCATGCCCTGCCGCGCGCAACGCCATGCCGAAGGCGGCGGTGGTCTTGCCTTTGCCGTCTCCGGTAAGGAGGATAATGCGGGGGTGTTCCGTCATGTTGGGCGTCCCTGATCCGTACCGCAATCGGCGTCTTGCGGTTGCGGGTCAGCCGTTGACGGGTCGTACCATGTCCATCCGTGCCAGGATGCTTGCCGGTACTTTGACCAGGGCGCAAGCCGCATTAGAGCACCGCATACTGTCTTGTATTTGACGCGCTCGGCGCTACCGTAGATATCGCTGAACAGGTCTCGGCGCATGTCAACGAAGAGCGAGATATTGCGGAAATTATACGTTTCACCGGTGGGAGACTTGAATGAATACTCCTTCGCGTTTAAATTCGTCATGAAATGCCCGGTCTTCGGGTGTGTCCGCGCCTTCTCCCCGATGATTGCGTAGGCCTCCGGTGAATTCCTCTGGTTTTTATTGACAATCGAGATTTGTTTGTTTCTGCACTCGAAGGAGCATGTCTTCCGGTTAGGGTGGAATTGTTTTGGGGTGAGCGTGTACATTTTTCCGCAGATTATACACGTCAGGGTATGTAGCACGGCGGTGCGCAGTTGCTGGGTTGTTTTTTTTCGATTAGGGACCGTTTTGCCTGCCTGTCGTCGCCGGCAACATTCCGACAGGCATTCGTGGGAGCATGTTTTCCTGACGGCTTTGTAATGGGAATGGATTAGCTTTCCGCAAATAATACACGGGCTGCCAGGCCATATACGCTTTTGCGCCAGCCTCATGTTGCGAGCGTGCTGTTTAAAGCATTCGTGCGAGCAGGTCTTCCGTTTGCGATGTGCTTGCGAGGCTTTGTCCGGGGTATAGATGGTAAAAGTCTTTCCGCAGGCAACACAGACCTTATCGTACGAAAGCGGGCGGGTACGCCGTAGCTTCGCGCGGTGGCGCAGGCACTCTGGCGAGCACGTCAACCGGATGGACTCAGCCGTGTTGAGGATGACTTTGTCACAGACGACACAGTGCGTTTCATACGGCGATGGTTCGCACAAACCCTGTTTTATCCCATCTGAATCTGGCCTATGTCCCCTGTTTATGCGCCGGAGTAATCCAGCCTTGCATTCCGGTGAACAGGTAGCCCTCAGTCTGAACGTCCAATTCTCAAAGGGCTTGCCGCAAATCTTACAGGTTAGAATAAACGGCTTCATTAAGGGAATGTGCCTGGTGCGAACAGGGTTCTCGGCTCTTTTCCTCTGGTAGTGCGCAATCGTTAAACGCCGGATCAGTTCGCTTCTGCAGTCTGGCGAACACGTCATGCTCCGGTTCGTTCCGCGCGCGAACTCCTTTCCGCACACCTTGCAGGTGTCGATCACTGTTTTCCGCGGCCGGGGAATATACGTGCCCTCTTCCAGCCTTTTCTTTTTGTTGGCGATTGCGCTACGTACTCTCAACGTGTCCATGCACTCCCGTGAACATGTACGCCGGCCGTTTTTGCGCTCGAAGGGCTTGCCGCAGATTTCGCAGATGGCGGGGGGAGGTCTTCTCTCTGCCCGTAGCCTTTGGATGGTGGCGCTATTGCTGCGAGCTTGCGATTTGTAGCGACATTCGAGTGAACACGTCTTCCTCCCCTTTTTTCGGCTCTCGAACGTCTTGCCGCAGATTTCGCAGGTGTAGATGCCGGGAGGCTTCGGAGTAAAGGTAATGATAGGTGTGTGTGTCATATCAACTTCTCGTTCCTCATTTCTTTCCTGATTACTGAAACTCCAGTAGGCCCCAGAGGGCGGGGGTGAGCTCGGCCTCGCTGGGGACGTCGGCGGTGATGGCGGTGGCTTTGTTGGCCCAGTAGGTGCGGGCGGTGGTCTGGTTGTTCTCGCCGCGCAAAATGCCGATGTCGCCGCGGATGCGCTGGCCGGGCTTGGGGTCGAGGCCGAGCACGTCGAGGGGGACCGAAATCTCGTACAGGCCTTGCTTGTCCTCGGCGAGCAGGACGTGCTGGCTGACGTCGAGGACTTCGTCGAAGGTGATGGTGCGCCAGGGGGAGCTGAAGGGGACTGGCGTGGCGGGGACGCCGTGCGCTACCTTGGGGCGGTAGAGCAGGGCGCGCACGTTGCCGTCCACGCGGGTGACGGTGAGGCGGAGGTCTCCGGCGGCGGGGGCGCGGCGGTCGGGCTTGGCGGCGGGGTCGGTGCCGAGCATGAGGTCGAGCGCGCCGCCGGTCTTGAAGAGGGCGGTGGGCATCTCGCCGGAGTTGCGGAGGAGTTGCGGCAGGCGGGTGTCCCAACAGGCGTGGAGGCGGCCGCCTGAAATGGCCATGCGGCCGGTGATGTCGTAGGGCTTGGAGTTGGAGTTGAAGTTGGCGGCGACGCCGCGCTTGTCGATCTCGACGGGGGGGATGTCGCGCCATTTGGCGAAGTCGCCGTCAACGGTCATGCCGTCGATGGCGGGGACGCGCAGGACGCCGGTGCCGCTGGCCTGCTGGCGGCGTTGCTCGAGGGCCTGGCGGTAGTCTTGGGCCTGTGCGAGGAGGGCGGGGGTGACGCTGACTTTGATGGGGTCGATGGGGCGGAGGGTGTCGAGGCCGTCCACGCGCACGATGCTGGTGCGGGCGCCGTCCACCAGATAGGTCTGGCCGTTGGAGGTGGCGATGGAGGGCCAGAAGTTCTCGTCGTGGAGGGTGATGTTTTCGAGGGGCATCCCGCGGGTGGTGCTGAGCATCTGCCAGAGCTTGCCTTGGCGCACGTCCTCGAAAAGCTGGCTGACGAAGAGGCCGTCGCGGGTGAAGAGGTAGATGTTGCCCATGTTGCCGTTGATGGCCCAGAGGGGTTTGACGCGGCTGCCCTTGGGCTGGATGAGGCCGCCGAGCAGGCGCGTGGGGCCGATGACGTGGCCGGGGAACTGGGGGACGCTGGCCTCGTGGGAGGGGTGCAGGCCGGGCCATGCGTTGGGGTAGCTCCACACGGCCTTGCCGCCTTTCACGCCGCAGATGGAGTGCTGGTGGAAGGGCTCGACGCCGAGGGTGAGGATGGCCTCGCCGGAGTCGTCGGCGAGCATCTGGTCGCCGCCGCTGCTGGCTGGGCGGTACACCCCTTCGGCGAGGGTGATGCCGTTGGCGCGGGTGTAGGCGGGGCGGCCGTTTTTCCATTCGGGCTTGAAGCGGATGGCCTTGCCGTTGATGCACCCGGCGGCGAAGGAGAGGTCGCCCAGCACGGTGACGCCGGTGGTGACCTCGCGGCTCATCTGCACCTCGTCGGGCTGGACGTCGCCGTCGCCGTTGAGGTCGCTCCAGATGAAGAAGATGGCGTGCTTGCGGTTGTCGTCCCAGAGGCCGCGCTTGAGGTCGGAGCCTTCCGGCACGAGGCGCTTGAAGGCGTCGCCGTGCAGGAGGGGCCAGTCGTTGGCCATGCCCATCCCGGCGACGGGGACGGCGACGCCGTTGCGCTCTTCGAAGAGGAACGCGCCGCTGCCGCCGGTGGGGTTGCAGTTGAAGCAGTTGCTGAAATAGCGCTTGCCGTTGGCGCGGTAGGCGGTCTCGGGCGCGGCGATGCGGCGGGGGAGGGCGAAGGGGGCGGAGTCGTTGCGGTAGAGGACGTTGACGAGCTGGTCGGTGCCGCGCTTCCAGTCGAGGGTGAACTCGAGGGTGCCGTGGCCTTCGTCGGCGTAGTAGAAGCGGTTGGGGTTGGTGCTGTCAAGCTGGCCGCCGCCGCCGTATTTGCCGGGGCCGTAGAAGGCGCGCAGGAGTTTGCCGTCCGCGCTCCAGAGGCTGACGCGCTTGGGCAGGTAGTCGTTCTCGGCGACCCACACGCGGCCGTCGTTGTCAACGGCGACCTCCCACGGGCTGTTGATATGGAACGGGTCGTACTGCCCCGCCTGGGGCTTGCCGGGGTTGCCGATGGCGCGGGTGAGTTTGCCGTCGGGCGAGAACACTTTCACCTGATGGCTGTTGCCGTGGTCGCTGACGTAGAAGTTGCCCTTCGCGTCGATGGTGAGCGAGACGGGGGCCTCGAGGCCGTCGGTGATGACGGAAATATTTTTCCCGCCCGGCACGACCTTCACCACATTGCCGAGCGAGAGCGCGTACAGTTGGCCGTCGGGTGCGTAGGCGACGCCCGTGGGCGCGGGGAGGCGGATGTCGTTCTCGACCTTGCCCGTCGCCGCGTCCACGATCCACACGGCGTTGCTGCACGTGAGGGCGACGGCGATGCGACCGTCGCGGACGGCGATGCCGTGCATGGCGCGCATCATGTCGTGCTCGGCAATCTCATCGCCGATGGGGGTCTTTAGCACCTCGTGGGTGCGCTTGTTTTTGTCCATCCGCGAGAGGCGCAGCTCGAGGATTTTCTTCGACCTGTCATCCATCCTGAACACGGAGGCGATGTAGGCGCAGGTGTTCGTGTCGGCCGCGGGACCGGTGTCCACGGCGATGTACGGCGCGGCGGTCCAGTGGCCGCCGATCCATTTCAGGCCGCCCTGCTTCACGCCGTCCATGCCCACCCAGATGAAGCCGTCGGGGCCCTCGGTGACGAACGAGCCGAGGAACACCGCGTCCTGGCCCGTAGGCGATTGCGCGGCCGGGACGAACGCCGCGCCCGAGGGCGGCGAATGGTTCGCGAGCCACGCGCCCGTGTGGTCGGGCGTGTCCCACGGCGGGTTGCCGGGCGCATAGACGGAGAACTCGTAGGCGAGCTTCGTGCCCTTGTGCCAGAGGCCGCGCGCGGTGTACGCGCCCGGCGCGACGGGGCTGAGAGGGATGTTGTAGAGGCCGTGCCGCGCCGCGTCGAGGTCGCGCCCGAGGTCGTCCGTGCCGTCCCACCACGCGGTGTTGCGCCCGGCGGGGAACCATGTCTCGGAGACGAGGTTGCGGACGCGGGTGCCGTCCTTGTCCTCGATGACGAGCGTGACGTAGCCCGCCTCGGGGATGCGGAAAGGCACGGGGATGGGCGGGTTGATCGCGGCCTCCTCGCGGATGAGGCCCGCGGGCAACGCGAAGGGGCCAGCGGCGGGGCGGGCCAGCGCGAGCAGCTGGTCGAGCCAGAAGCGGCGCCCGCCGTTGGTCTTTGTGCGCAGGTGCTCGTGATCCTCGGGCATGGGCGCGGTGATGCGGACGCGGATGGCGCGGGCGGTGATTGGCGCGTCGAACGCGAAATAGTTCGGCCACAGGTGGACGGGATAGCCGAGGCGGAAACCGCTGAATTGCGCGACGGGCTTCCAGTCCGCCTCCGCCGCCATGCGCGGGTGGGCGGCGGCCGGGCCTGTGTACGCGTCAACCTCCATGGCGGAGAACGCGGTCGCGATGCCCACGAGCGCGTCGAGCGTCACGGGCGCGTCCCACACGAGGATGATGGGTTCGGGCGCGGCCTCGGACAGGACGGCGCGGGTGGCGTTCGTGCCGACGGGGATGTTGCCCCACGCGCCCCAGCTGTGGCGCGTCATGTCCGTGAGCTTGGACACGTGCTGCTGGTTCTCGGGGACGACGATTTGCGCGTGCGGTGCGACGTTGACGAAGCGGTTCGTCAGCACGAGCGCACCGCCGAGGAAACCCTCCGGCTTGCTGTCCGACGGCAACGCGACGTGCGTGAAGCGCAACGCCCGCGTCTTTGTCCCGGCGGGCAGCGTCCACACCCCGAAGCCCTCCTTCGGCACGGCATCCTGCGTGGGTTTGCCCTGCGCGTCAAGGCGCTGCGCCGTGAGCCAGTCCGCCTCCCTGTCCATGCGGCCAGGGTACGGCGCGTCAGGTTTCAAGACGCTCAACACGCCGCCGCCCGCCACAAGGACAGTCTCCACCGCGACGGGCGACTTGAACCCGCACCGCAAATGGCGCGGCCCCGGCTCCTTGCCCGCCCCGAACGTGAGACCGTAATAGACGATGTTCTTCGTCGTCGTACTCCACAGCACCGACTCCGGCGTGACCTTCGGGTTCGCCTGAAGATCAAGCATCGAGGTCTCCGCCCCCTTCAGCCACACCGTGAACGCATCATTGTCCAGCACCTCCGCGCAAACCGGCGTCCCCGCCATCCACTGCGGATCCTTCATCTCCACCGCGAAACCGCACGTCGCGAGTAGCGCGGCGATTGCCAACATCGTCTTTTTCATAACATTCATCTCGTTGCGGGTTTTCGTGTGGCCGATTCTCCGAAAACACCCTCTTTCCCTCACCACTGATACGCTGCCGAGGCGTAGAACCGCCGTCCGGCCGCGGCCTGTCCAGGATAGACTTGGAAGGATTCGCCCAGGAGGTTGCTCGCGCCAGCGCCCAGCGTGAACCCCGTCACCCACGGCACATGCCAGCGGACATCCACCCGCGTATCCCAGAACCAGTCGTCCCCCTGCCGCGCGGGGTTTCGCTCAAACTTCGAAATCCCCTGCCGCAGGTGTAAGAACAAATCATGCAACAAATACTGCCGCCACGTCAAGCCCAGACTTGCCTCAGGGTAATCGAATGCGTAGCGGCTCGCGTGGAAGGCGGTGTCGCACGTCTTGGCGAGCGCGAGCGCGTCAAGCCCGAGCGCGATCGTCTGCGTGATGCGCACACGCCCGTCTGCCGCGGCCCCGAACGCCTCGAGGCCTTCCAGGTTGACGGCGGTCCAGCGTGCGCCGGGCGCGTCCTGAACCCAGTCCACGACGTTGCGGCTGTTCTCGTAAAAGACGGCCGTGCGCCACGCGGCGGTGTCGGCCTCGCCCTTCCAGCCGAGTTCCGTGGTGCGCGTGCGCTGACGCGCAAGGCCCGTGTTGCCGAGCGACGCGGGCGAGTTGTAGTTCAGCTCGGTGTAGGACGGCTGGCGGACGGCCTCCGTGTAAGAGGCGAAGAGCGTCTGGCGCGGCGTCACCGCCCACGCGGCGCCCGTGGCCGGAAGCCATGCGGGCCGGTCCGTCGTGAAGATGTCGAGCGCCCCGCCGGCTGTGAGCGTGAGTGGACCGAGGTGGGCGTTGGGCAGCACGGCGAACGAGCCGCGCGCCCGCGTGTGGTCGCCGAGCGACGCGCTCACGATGTCCTCGAGCTCGCCGTCCGCCCGCAGGTCCACGCTCCACACCTCCGCAGGGGTCAGGCGTGTCTCGCCGTGCAGCGCGATGAAATCCGTGAGGTGCTCGTTCTTGTAGAAGGCGGGGTCGTGGCGGTTGAGCAGGTAAACGTCCTCCACGCGCCGCCACAGCGCCGTCACCCGCGAGACGTGCGGCTGCGGCTCGTCGTGCGTCAGCTTCAGCGTTCCGGCGACGGTCATTTGGCGCACGTCCTCCGACGCCGGGTACGCGGGCGACGTGCCGTACCAGCCGCGCGCCCCGCACGTCTTCCATGCGTAGGACGCAAGCAGGTCGGCCTGCAGCGACTCACGGGACGCGCTGATGCGGCCGCCTCCCGTCGCGCGCGTCAGGTGGTTGTCCTTGTAGGCGTCCGTCCGGTCCGAATGGTCAAAGGTCGCGAAGGCGGAGGCCCCGGCGACGGCCTTGCCGAAGGTCTCGGCCTCCGCCGCGTAAGCGCTGGTGAAGGCAAGCCCCTTCTCGCCGCCGCCCGCCGCGATGCGCCGCTCGTTCTCGGTCAGCGGCGCGAGCTCCAGCGCGACGGACCCCGACGGGTGGCCCGGCGAGAGGCGGAAGCGATCCAGCCCCGTCAGGAGCGCGGGCGTTGAGAGCCACTGGTCGGGGAGGGCCACGTCGAACTGCCAGTGCTCCGTCTGGGCGTTGCGCAAGGCCAGCCCGTCCAGCAGGTAGCCCGAACTGTTGAACGGCGCACCGCGGGCCGAGAGGTCCGCCTGCGGCGAGCCCTCGCCCTGCTTGCGCAGCAAGACGCCGGGGATGTCGCGGAACAGCGTCTCCGGCATATCCGTGCGCTCAGGGACAGCCCGTGCCTCCACCTCCACGACAATCTCCGCCTCCGGCCTCTCTTGCGCAAACGCGCACGGTATCACGAGCAGCACGGCGGGGAGCATTGCCTTTTTCATCATACCCAAAACAAACCTCCCTTTTTTTCTCGCGCAGAGGCGCGGGGAGGCGGAGGGAGAGGTGATAGGTGATAAGTAATAGGTGATAAGTAATCCTGTTAATCCTGTCAAAAATAAACCTCCGTTTTTTCTCGCGCAGAGGCGCGAAGTTTTTTTTCAAAAGTTGACCATGCAAAATCTCTGCGCCTTTGCGTCCCTGCGCAAAAATAACCTTGTCAAAAATAAACCTCCGTTTTTTTCTCGCGCAGAGACGCAGAGGGAGAGGTAATAAGTAATAGGTGATAAGTAATCCTGTTAATCCTGTATAAAAATCCTGTCAATCCTGTCTAAAAAAATCCTGTCAATCCTGTCTAAAATAAACCTCCGTTTTCGTTACCCACAATAGACACAATAGAATGCACAATGGACACTATTGTTGTGCCTATTGTGAAACCCATTGTGTCCATCGTGGTTAAAAGTCATCCTGTAAAATCCTGTTAATCCTGTCAAAAAAACTCCGTTTTTGTTACACAGAGTTGCACAGAGTTTTTTAGAATTCCTCTGTGAACCTCTGTGGCATCTCTGTGGTGCTCTGTGTAACATTTAATTCGGCTGAAATCGATTTGAGTCGCGCTCAGTCGGTTTCAGTCGCATCAGTCGCATCAATCGATGCCGCCTTGCCCCTCGCCCCCGTGCGCTCGGGCCGCGCCCGCGCGCGGTAGAAGATGACGACGGGCGCGCCTTCGAGGCCGAAGCGTTTGCGGAGCGAGCGAATCATGAAGTCGGTGTACTGCTTGGTCGCGAGCTTGGGGTCATTCACGAACAGGCGCACCGTGACGGGCGCGACGCACACCTGCACGGCGTAGTACACGCGCAGGCGCTTTCTCGCTTTCGCGGGCGCCACCACACGGTGCGTGGCCTCGGTCAGCGTGCGGTTCAGGATGCCCGTCGGGAGGGTCAGGCGGCTCTGCGCCGCCACCGCGTCAATCACGTCCACGCTCTTGCGGATGTTGTAGCCGGTCTTGGCGGAGACGAGCAGCAGGGGGCAGTAGTTCATGAACGGCATCACGGCGCGGAGCGTCTGCTCGGTCTCCTTCGCCTTCATGCCTTGCGCCATGGCGAGATCCCATTTGTTGAGTAGCAGCACGCAGGCCTTGTGCTCTTTCTGGATGAGCGCGGCGATGTGCTTGTCCTGCACGGTGGGCCCCAGCTCGGGGTCCATAATCAGCACGACCACGTCCGCGTTCCTCACGCTCTCCTCGGCGCGGAAAAGGCTGAACCGCTCCACGGCCGAATCGACGCGGTGACGGTTGCGCATCCCGGCCGTGTCGATCAGCGTGTAGTGCCGCGCCTGGTCGCCGCTACCGATGGTGAACGGCACGTCGATCGAGTCGCGCGTCGTGCCGGCCACGTCGGAGACGATGACGCGCTCCTCCTTCAGTAGGCAGTTGATGTACGACGACTTGCCCGCGTTGGGGCGGCCCACGACCGCCACGCGCAACGGCTTCTCGGCGGTCTCGTTCACCGCCTCGGGCAGGTACGGCAGAACCGCGTCCATGAGGTCGCCCATCCCGCGCCCGTGCTGCGCGGCCACGGGGAAGCACGCGAACCCGAGGCGCATGAACTCATCCGCGCCCACCTCGTGCTTGGGCAGGTCGCACTTGTTCACCGCCACCACGCACGGCACGTCCGATTTGCGGACGATTTGCGCGACCTCCTCGTCCATCGGGTGCACCCCGTGCTGCACGTCCACCACGAGGATGACGGCGGCCGCGTCCGCCAGCGCGGAATCCACCTGCGCGCGGATGCCCGTCTCGATGGCGTCCCTGCCCGACTTCGCGTCTAGGAGCATGATGCCGCCCGTGTCCACGAGGCTGAATTTCTGATCGTCCCAATCCACCTCGCGCATGAGGCGGTCGCGCGTGACGCCGCTCTCGTCATGCACGATGGCCACGCGCCGCCCCGCGATGCGGTTGAACACCGCCGACTTGCCCACGTTCGGCCGCCCTACGATGGCGACCACGCGCCCCTTGCCTTTTTCATTCAAATTCATGCGTGCCAGTATAAGCGTTCACCGCCGCCGAAACAAGCCTATTATCGTCGTTTAACGTGAAGTTGTCACAGCCATCTATGAAAACGCCGAAGGCGTGTAACGTGAGTAACCGCCGGTGGCGCGAGCGTATGCGAGCGGAACCGGCGGACGGCGGGTGACCGCCATCAACCCCGGCAGGGGCTGGACAAGGCGCATCATTCAGCCCTTGCAGGGCAGGGGTTTCTGACGGCTCCCGTCTGCCGCCGGTTCCGCTTACGCTCCACCGACGGTTATTCATGTTTAGCACGCTGCGGTGCTATGTGACAACATGAGGTTGAACCACTATACGAGCGGCTGATTGTTCCTGCCCTAATGTGCCAGCCGAAAACACCCTGCGTTTGCATCATAGCGCAGTTCTTTCCGGTGCTCATCAAGCCATTCAATCCGGAACGGCTCTGCGTCCCTTCTCTTTCCGATCCCGACCTTTTCCCCTTCCCATTCCATCGCGCATCCCGGCATATCGGGAAGGATTTCATGAGCAAAGGCCCTCACCCAACGTTTATTGCTGGCAACCTGCTCGTTCAACACGTCCAAGTTGGCCGCCAGCCACTCCTCTGGCGATTTCGTCTTGTTCTCCTTCCACCACGCCTCGCGTTCCGCGTCGCTATCGAACATACGGCCTGCCCAGCGGTCTATCCCGAACCGGACTTCGCGTTGAGAGTCAAACCACCAACCGCGTGGATCATCGCTAGTAAAACTTCTAAGTCCCTTTGCCTCGAGGATGCTGACCTCCGCCGTGACTTTGGGCAGTACCTCGAACAGGAAGGTCAGTATCTCCAGCCCCCCTATCTTCCGCAATTGAGCGTATCCCGACCAGTTGTTCATGCCCTGCTCTTTTTGGATTCGCAATAGCGTCGCGGCGTAGGGTCGGGCGCGGGGCCCGTACTCTGCGATCATCCCCGTCCAATTAGCATACGAAACCGGCACGGGTTTGCCCGCCAATTCGTAACGATGCGGTTTGTTCCCCTTCTTCATTTGCCCGACGATTTCCGCGAGGCGCGCCAAGGTGGCGTCGGGGTTATCGTCACGGCCTGCGGATGGCCGCAAAAACGTTGCGGCGCAGTACACCTGCTCGAAGTCCTCACTCGCCAGCAATTGCCGTGCCCGCTTCCTGGCGAGTTCGATCCATTGGGACGGCTCTTTTCCCTCGCCTTCCATCCACTCCCTGTAACGCTTCGCCATTGCCTCGTAATAAGAGGAATGTCCGACATCCACCACTTCGGGATGCTCGAGGCTGTCTTGGTAGGGAACCACGTGAGGCTTGATCTTACGAAAACTGAAATAAGTGAGTCTTTGCAAAGCACCAAGCGCGGCGCGTTGCTTATGTTCGTTGGCTTTCCCGTCCCATCCCTCCAAGATGCGCAACGCAATCGGCGCGGCCCTCGGGTCACCGATCTGCGTCAGCAATTGCAACACATCGCTGACAAAAGACAACGTAAGCCCGTTCTTCTCTTTTTCGCGTTCCTTGGGTACTTCCTGTTCAAGGAATGCAATCAGTGCTGGAACAACCCGTGAGCCTCGCTGCCGAATCTCCGCCTGGACTGTTTCCAGCCTTGGATCGGGATCTATAAACGCCGGATAATGACAATACTCATCCGTCAGATGACTCACAAGTATTCCATTCGCCGCAAGCCCTGCCGCTTCGTACTCTTGGATTAATTCGGCGTCCGTGAGCTCGGCGTTCACGGCGATCGGGTCGGCAGACGCCGCACAGGCGCACAACAGGGCACAAATCCCCAACATCAGTCCGTGAATTTGACCTTTCATTGCATTCTTCTGTTTGAAGGCGTTGTTGAAAACGGTGCGTCCGACTTACCCGCGTTCGGGCGCCCCACGATGGCGACCACGCGCCCCTTGCCTTTTTCATTCAAATTCATGCACACCAGTATAAGCGTTTCGTGGCGCGGAAACAAGCCTATTACACGACAACATATAGAGTAGTTTAACCTGATGTTGTCACATAGCACCGAAGCGTGCTAGTGTCCTGTAAAATACAGATTTCACGATGGAGGGCGAGCGTCCCCGCGAGCCGTTAGACACATTGCGGCGGCTTCCTGCCCCATTGGCCGCACGCCGCGCCAATGGGGTCCCCTGTCTCGCCCTCCAACTGGGACCCCTGTCTCGCCCTCCATATCACGCCATCCAAACAGAGTAATCATCTATCCCGTTATCTGCATTTCACAGATGGCTGTGACAACTTCACGTTAAATGGCTATAATGTGCCTATGGTGCCAAAAGTCGGTCACAATGGAAAATATTTTTTGAAAATGTCGGAATCGTACACAAACTCGTCGGAATTGTACAAGACACGCTAAACTGAAAAATGCTATTGTGGAGATTCAAAAGGAGCATTAGGATGAACTTGTTTGCAAAAAATCGATATGTGTTTATTGCGCGGACGGCCGCTCTGGCGGCATTCGTGGGCACCCAAGCGTTTGGGGTCGATTTCACTCGTGGCATCACCTCCCCCGCGGGTAACGAGTGGTGGGCGACGGGAACATGGGACCCGTCAGACTGGATCAACGGGGCGGGCAACCGCGCCTTCGTGACCAACACGGCCGCGGCGGCGACGACCCTCACGCTGGCCGCGCCCGTGACCGCGAACGCGCTCACGTTCAGCGGCGGGGCCAGCATGTATCTCGCGCCGGTGACGGCTGGCAGCCCGGAGTCGTTCACCCTCTCGGGCAGTGACCAGACGGTGGACGTCTCCTTCGTGGCGCAGGCCAACGAGGTCGTCTTCGACGTGCCGTTCATCGGCGGCGACGTGACGCTCTATTCCGTCGGCACAGGCCCGGGCGGCAGCGGCTACACGGGCGGGGTCAGTTTCGGCGAGCATCTGCCGGTGTGGGACACGCTCCGCATCAAGCGCGGCCATCTGCTTTTCCGCGAGATCGCTGCGCTCTACGACGGCTACACGAATTACCCCGGCACGGTCATCCTGGATGGCGGCGGCATCACCTCCCGGAATTACGGGAACAGCGGCGTCGGCAGCGGCATCATCAACTTCCCCGTCAAGGTCAGCCCCGCGGGCGGCTGGTGGCGCACCTACGGGAACGGGGCGCTGCGGCTCCACGGCATCCTCTCCGACGAGATCCCGGGCGACCCCGGCGTGTTCCGCCACACGGACGGCGGCTCGTTCTACATCACCAACTCCCTGGCGAATTTCAGCGGCACGCTCCGCAACGAGGCCGGGACGCTCCTCCTCACGGACTCGGCGCTCGACTTCACGGGGCGCATCGATCAGGCCGCCACCGTCTGCCTCGGCAACTATGACGACCTGCAGGGCGCGACGCTCACCCTGTCCATGACCATCACCTCGACGGCGGGATCGCTCAACAGCCGGATGGACAACGGCACGGTGGTCCTCGCGGGGCCCGTGGACCTCTTCGGCTACTTTGACGTGCGCGGCTCGGCGCCCGTCCGTCTGACG
>WRJS01000049.1 GCA_009778475.1 Kiritimatiellota bacterium
GAAATGATACTGAGGGGGGATGGGAAAGGGGGGGCGTTCGGGGCGGCAGACAGGGCGAGGCTGGGGCCGCCTGTCGAAGCCATACTCCGGTCTATCGAGGCAAACAAGCGCGGGGGACTGGCATCCCCGCCAAGCCCTGAGAAACCGCCCGAACCGCCCCCGAACGCCGAACCCCTGTCCGACACTTCCGCAGAAGACGCGCAGCCCGAGGCGCAAGCCGAAGCCCGCACCCTCTGGCCCTACGCCCTCATCCCGCCTGTTCTTCTCGTCGCCCTATGGGCCGTGCGCAAAAAACGGAAACAGGGGGGATGACGATGAGAATGAAACATTGCATGGCATTGGTCGCCGCGCTGCTTGCGGGCGGCGCGCACGGGATGGGCGGGGTTGAATGGCTGAACAATTTTCTGATTTTCGATTCAGTCGTTGTCACATCAACGAACATGGTGCTAAAGACAAGCGCTTCGCTTAATTCCATGTGGGCGATCCGGGTTCATGGAGAGGAAGACAGGAGGATGCCTTGGTTAGACCGTAACGAGGAGATCGTCCTAGTGCCAGACAAAGAAGTGTCGCTTTCGGAAAGTCATGCTGGCGTTATCTTCACGCCCGTCTCGTTCAAAAACCAGATGAAGGGGTTTAGGATTCATTATGCCATTTTTTTTGGGGGTATGGAAACGAAGAGCGTCACGTACCTTGCGCTGAGCGACACACCCGTGCAGGTGGGGGAGGAAGACGTGGAGATGATACTGAACGGCGTGCGAAACGAGTTTGGCAGACTGCGCGATGCTGCGAAATGGAAGCCGTTTGAGGCGGCAGACAAGGCGAGGCTGGGGCCGCCTCTCGAGGCCATACTCCGGTCTATCGAGGCAAACAAGCGTTGGAAACAGGCACCCCAGCCAAGCCCTGAGCCACCGCCCGAACCGCCGCCCGCCGCCCGCAAAGCCGAACCCCAGACCGCCGCCGCAGAAGACGCGCAGCCCGAGGCGCAAGCCGAAGCCCGCACCCTCTGGCCCTACGCGCTCATCCCGCCCTGCGCCCTCCTCGCCGCCCTGTGGGTCGTGCGCAAGAAACGAAAACAGAGGGGATGATAATGAGAATGAAACATTGCATGGCATTGGTCGCCGCGCTGCTTGCGGGCGGTGCGCCGCCGTTGCCCTCTGGCTTTTCCGCAAAAGGGGGTGAGATGCCTTGTGGCCATCCGGGGGCGCAAGGCTTCCGCCTTGCATTTCTTCGGCAGGGCGGAAGCCCTGCGCTCCCGGATAGACCAGCAGGTGTCAGCGGACTACTTTATGCTGAGAATAGTGATGATAAACGGGGTTGAAAGAGGGGCTCTCATTATAAGAGAGAATGACAGTCCCGGCAATAACCTTATGGAAGTTCTTGATAAAACCACTCGGAAACGAGAGACCTATTGATGGTGTGAATTAGGAGCCGCTTATGAAAACAAAAAAAATCGCAACGGTAATCACTGGAACACTGTTTGCGTTGACCGCATCGACGGCAGAGACAGAAATGCCCCTGCCTGATTTCGACAAGCTGACTGAGATTTCGCTGTCGTTTCACGACCGCGACGGGTGGAGAGGGAAAATCTGCCTTGACGGGTCGGCTAGACTGCAGAGGAATAATAGTGTCAATAGCGTTGTTGTTGTGACAGCCGATGCGCCAAAGGGAAGTTTTCCGATTAAGGAAATCCACAATCTCGTGAAGCCCCATCTGAAGGAACTGCCTGCTGCCAACGAAGAGGCGTTGTTTGTAACTTTTTCGTTCACTAATCCCGACACGAAGTCCCGCTTCTACATCGATGATAAGGAGGTAATGCGGACAATCTTGCACGGGCTTCGTGACAAGACTGTGCCATTCGATGGGAAAACCTGTTTCGAGGATGTGCTCAGTAAATATCCTCTTGTGCCGGGGGATGAGCCAGCGCCTTTCGTTTATGGTTATCCAAGCACGGAAGCTTTCCTTGCCGCACGGGAAGCTGTTTATGGGCAGCTGCCTGAAGGAGTTTGGATAGGAATAGGCAATAAGCCTGGGACTTGGACAGAATTAGGCAAAATAAGTGATACCCTTATGAGACAGTTTAAGGAACGAGAGAAACAGGAAAAGGAACAGTCCGAACACGCACAACCCAACGCAACCGCAGGAGAGGACGGCAGGGCAGCGGCACCCACGCCTCGCCATGTGGCGGAAACGCCCCCGCCCGAAGACAGCAGGGCGTCCTCGCCCCGCCGTCCTTGGCTGCCTTACGCCGCCGCCGCCCTCTGCGCAATCTGCGCCGTGACGGTCTTTTGGCTCTTTCGCAGAAGGGGGTGAGATGCCTTGTGGCCATCCGGGAGCGCAAGGCTTCCGCCTTGCATTTCTTATCGGCAGGGCGGAAGCCCTGCGCTCCCGGATATTTGGCGAGACGCACTCTTCTATACCAGACGCTCAGGAAATCATAGGGTTCATGGGGGCGATGACCGCCACAAATCATCCGAACACCTATCAGATTCTGGGGTACGCTAGTGTCCTGTAAAATACAGATGACGAGATAAAGGATTACCCTGTTTGGATGGCGTGATATGGAGGACGCTCGCCCTCCATCGTGAAATCTGTGTTTTACAGGACACTCGAAACGGGGATGAAGAAGTCCGGTGTCGGCTTAATGAAAAGAACTTGACATTTCCAGTTTACCCTGAAAAGGACTGGGCGAATCCGGGGTGCCGGCATTTCATCCCGCCCTGCGCCCTCCTCGCCCTCCTCTGGGTTGCGAGGAGGCGGAGGCGCGGCTCTAAAAACTGAAAACTGTAAAACTGGCGCGGATGGGCGTAGGGGACGCCGCCCATCGGGGGGCTTTCGCAGGCGTGAAAATTTGTGTCGTTTTTGGCAGGGGGACGTGGTATGATGGATGGCACTTTAAGGGGAAATGTGATGAAGAGTGTGATTGCCTGTTGTTTGCTTGCGCTTCCTGCGTTGGCGCAGTTCACGTATGACCAGATGATGAAGCCGTATGCCTATACGAATGACGCGGGGGAGGTGTTCGCGTGCCGGCTGTCCGCGCCGCAGTTCCCGGTGGCGGGCAAGAAGTATCCGCTTATCCTGTTCCTGCATGGCTCGGGCGAGTGCGGGACGGATAATCAGAAGCAGATTACCGTGGGCATCCCGACACTGGTGTCGTCGCTGCTGAAGCAGCCGGAGCAGGTGATGGTCCTGGCGCCGCAGTGCCAGCCGATGGACTGGTGGGTGAAGCGGCTCGCGATGACGGCGGATTATTCGCCGACGAAGGACATCGCGCCGTCGCTGGAGGTGGCGCTGGATCTGTGCCGTCATCTCGTGGAGGCGCGGCAGGCGGACCCGGACCGCATCTATGTCACGGGGTTTTCGCTGGGCGGGTTCGGGACGTGGGACGCGATCCAGCGTCACCCGGAGATGTTCGCGGCGGCGATCCCCGTCTGCGGCGGCGGCGACACGCGGCAGGCGCGGGACATCAAGAAGATGCCGATCTGGGTGTTCCACGCGCAGGACGACAAGAATGTGCCGGTGGAGTGCTCGCGGCGGATGGTCACGCAGTTGAAGGCGATCGGCGCGAAGAAGGTCAACTACACGGAGTTTGAGAAGGGCGGTCACAACAGTTGGGACCGCGCGTATGGGGACAAGAAGGTGATCGCGTGGCTGCTGGGTCAGACGCGCGAGAAGGCGGCGTGGTGGAAGTTCTGGAAGTGGTTTTAGAGGCGTGGAAAGCGGGAAGGTGTTGATTCCGATGGCGGTCGATGGCAACCGGTTTCGAGCAACCCGAAACGAGCGATTTTTTAGGAGAGGTTATGTTATGAGAAAACGAGTCATCATCGGTTTGTTGGCGGCAGCGGCGGCGGCCGAGGCGGGGAACGTGTTCGATATGCCGCAGGTTTTCCCGCAGCACCGCCAGCTGCAGCAGCAGTTCATCCAGGCGTTCCGCGCGGGCAAGACGGCGGAGATGGAGGAGATCTGCCGCGCGGGCATCGACCTGATGCCGGACGACCCGACGTGGCAGTACAACCTGGCGTGCGCGCTGGCGTACCGCGCCGACAAGGCGGATGCGCTGGCCGCGCTCGACAGGGCCATCATGCTGGGCTTCCGCGACAGCAAGGTGATCGCGGAGGACAGCGATTTGAAGTCGCTGGCGGCGTTGCCGGAGTTCAAGGCGCTGGTGGCGAAGGCGGCGGAGTTGAAGGGCAAGCCGATCGAGGGCGCGCCGCAGGTCGGGCCGACGACGGGCATCATGGGCCTGCCGGTTGAGGTTAACGCGGGCAACACGACGTGGGATTTCAACGTGGGCGCGTTCCAGTCGTTCTTCACGTTCATCCGCCCGGACAAGAAGGGCGAGGAGGTTGCGGAGGCTTATCAGGGCCCGGCGCAAGAGGCCGTCGCCGGGTGGCTGCGGGAGAATCAGGCGAGCGGGAATTTCGGGGACATCTACCTCAACCGCGACGACGGGCATTCCGCGCTGGAGGCCGCCAAATTCCCCGGGCTGACACCCGTGCTGTACAGCGCGGAGGCGAAGACGCGCAACGCCCACTGGGGGCTGGCGAACGGGCTTTTCGACTTCCCCGTCATCGGCAACGCATCCATCGCCATCGCGAGCGGGCCGATGCAGCGGAGCATGCCGCGCGCGGCGCAGACCGACCCTTTCCTGCCGCTGCTGGCCTTCCAGATCACGCTGAACAACCAGTGCTGGTTCTACCCCGCGCACCTCGACTACACGCCGGAGAACGGCGACCTGTTCCTCGCGAACGTGCCGTATTACGTGACGAGTCTCGGGGCGTCGTTCACCGACAAGCCGTTCATGGAGGCGTTCGCGGCCGCGCTCGCCGCGCTGCGCCCCGAGACGAAGCGCGCGCTGATCCAGAGCAAGCGGCTCGCGCCGATCCTGCAGATGACCCTCCGCGCCACGCAGAAGACGGTGAAGAAGCCCGAGGACTACCTGACGGGCGCGGCGCACCCCGTGGTGTTCGACGCGGCCAACCTCGACGCGGAGGCGATGGTGAGCCTCGCCCACGCGCTGACCCCCGAGACGCTCCCGCCGCTGGTCATGCTGCGCACGGTCAGCGACGCAAAGGCCGAGATGGGCGTTGACTACTTCGACCTGCGCCCCGAGGGGCTGTTCGACACGCCGTTCGCCATCGCCCGCGTGGTGCGCGGCGTGCTGACGCGCGAGCGCACGATGACGCTGGAGGCCGTCGCGCCCGGGCCGCCGGGGGCGCAGACGCAATACCTCTGGCGCGTCCTGCAAGGCGACGAGAAGAAAATCACCATCAAGCCGCTGACCCCGAACGCGGCCCGCGTGGAGATCACCGTCGGCTATCACGGCACCTACCGCCCGACGCTCGCCGACGGCTCGCAGGCCGCCCTGCCGACCAGCCGCGTGGACATCGGGTGCTTCGTCAAGGCCGGGGACTATTACTCGCCGCCCTCCATCGTCTCCTTCGGGTACCTGGGGAACGAGGAGCGCCTCTACCGCGACGACGGCAAGGTGCAGTCCGTGGACTACGCGAACACCGCGCACCGCTACGCCGACCCCGTGCTGACGCTCCACAAGGGCTGGAAGGATTTGTACGAGTACGACGCGCAAGGCCGGCTGAAGGGCTGGTACCGTATGCGCGGCGGCAACACCGCCGCGGCGGAGCGTTTCACCTACGCCGGGCACAGGGTGCAGGAGACCGACGCGCTGAACCGCCCCACGCGCGCCTGCGCCGTGCAGTACCTGCCGCGCCAGCAAAGCGGCGCCAGCGTCCCCCCCGTGCTGAGCACCGCAGACACATTCAACAACTTCACCTACACCTACGCCAACGACAATGACCTCATCGGGAAATTCGCGCCCGCGAAATGAGGCCTTCACGTTAGACAGGATGGACAGGATGATCTGCCTCTTTTTTAGACAGGATTAACAGGATGATTTGCCTCTTTTTTTTAGACAGGATTAACAGGATTTTACAGGATTGCTTCGGGGGACGACGGCAAATCCAATCCTGTCTAAAAAGCAGATTGTCCTGTCAATCCTGTGAAATCCTGTTAATCCTGTCTAAAAAAGAAACCCGTCGTCCTGTCAATCCTGTTAATCCTGTCTAAAAAAAGAAACCCGTCGTCCTGTCAATCCAATCCATCCTGCCCATCCCGTCAATCCTGTCTAAAATGAATTCCGAGAGCAATATCCTGTCAAACATCCGCATCGTCCTCGTCGGCACGCTGTACAGCGGCAACGTGGGGTCCGTGTGCCGCGCGATGGCGAACATGGGCGTCTCCGACCTCGTGCTGGCCGCGCCCAAGATTTGCGACGGCTGGGACGACGCCACGCGCATGGCCGTGCACGCCGACAACATCCTCAACGCGCGGCGCGAGGCCGCGACGCTCGCCGAGGCCGTCGCGGACTGCGCGTGGGTCGTCGGCACCACCGCGCGCGGCGGGCTCTACCGCCAGCACGTCAAGGCCCCGCGCGATCTCGCGCCCGAGCTCCTGCGGCTGGCCTGCGCGGGGCGCGTCGCGCTCGTGTTCGGGCGCGAGGACAAGGGGCTCTCCAACGACGAGATCGGCATCTGCACGCACCTCATCCGCATACCCGTCCACACGGGCTACGCCTCCCTCAACCTCGCGCAGGCCGTGTTGCTGTGCTGCTACGAGCTCTACGCCGCGCTCGGCACCTACGAGGCCCCCGTCGAGAAATCCCTCCCCGCGCAAGCGGCGCAGAAACTGAAACTGCTGGAGAAATGGCGCGCGATGCTGCTGGCGATCGGCTTCATGAAAGAGGACAAGGCCGACCACATGATGCAAGGCATCCAGCGCATTTTCTCGCGCGGCACATTCTCCGAAGACGACGTCGCCATCATGATGGGCGTCGCGCGGCAGGCGGACTGGGCGGCGAAGGCAGGTTCCAATAGAATGCCCGATGGACACAACAGGGAATTTTAAATCCGGGGATTGGGGATTTTCGATTGAGAACCAATCCTGTCAACCCTGTTAATCCTGTCTAAAAAATCTCCATTCCCTGTCTCGCGCAAAGACACAGAGTTTGGATGGCGTGATATGGAGGACGAGACAGGGGACCCCAATTGGAGGGCGAGCGTCCCCGCGAGCCGCCGCAATGTGTCTAACGGCTCGCGGGGACGCTCGCCCTCCATGTGCGGTAGGGCGTGATATTGTGGAACCCCTTCGAGAGTATGGGCGCGAAGAGGTATCTGTATTTGACAGAACACTAGTTGCATCCCTGCGCCTTTGCGCCTTGCCAAACTGGGGCGGGATGGGGTATTATAATGCTTTCAATTTTTTGCAGTATGGAAGGTCTGGGGATTCGGGAATGAAAGTGTGCAAGTTCGGAGGGTCGTCGGTCGCGGACGCGCAACAGGTGGCGAAAATCGTGGACATCGTGCTGGCGGATGCGGGGCGCAGGATTGTCGTGGTCTCCGCGCCGGGCAAGCGCGACAAGACGGACACGAAGGTGACCGACCTGCTCATCCGTTGCGCGGAGGAGGCGCTGGCGGGTAAATGCACGGAGAACACGCTGGCGCTCATCGTCGGGCGCTATGCGGAAATCCAGCGCGGCCTGAACCTGCCGGTCGGCATCGTGGCGGAAATCGAAAAGGATTTGCGCGACCGCCTCGCGGGCGACAAGTCACACCACGGGATGTTCATGGATTGCATGAAGGCCGCGGGCGAGGACAATGCGGCGAAAATCGTGGCGCAGGCCTTTTGCGCGCGCGGCGCAAAGGCTTTTTACCTCAGCCCGAAAGAGGCGGGGATGCTGCTGACCGACGATTTCGGGAACGCGCAACTGCTGGATGAGTCGTACCCGCACTTGGAGCGGATGCTGAGCGATCGCGACGGGCTGGTGATTTTCCCCGGCTTCTTCGGCTACACCAAGGGCGGGAAGGTCGCGACGTTCCCGCGCGGCGGCTCGGACATCACGGGCTCCATTCTCGCGGCCGCGGTCGGCGCGGATGTCTATGAGAACTTCACGGATGTGGACTCGGTCTATCCCGTGGACCCGCGCCTCGTGCCGGGGGTGAAGCGCGGCATCGCGGAGATGACGTACCGCGAGATGCGCGAGCTTTCGTATGCGGGCTTCGGCGTGTTCCATGACGAAGCGGTGATCCCGGCGGTGCGGGCCGCCGTCCCCATCAACGTGCGCAACACCAACCGCCCCTCCGAACCCGGCACGATGATCGTGCAGACGCGCGAGGCGGTGTCCGGCGGCGTGGTCGGCATCGCGAGCGACGACGGGTTCTGCAACATTTTCGTGGACAAGTACATGATGAACCGCGAGGTCGGTTTCGGGCGCAAGCTGCTCCAGATTCTGGAGGAGGAGGGCGTGTCGTATGAGCATATGCCCTCGGGCATCGACAACGTCTCCGTGGTCATCCGCGACCGCAATTTCAGCGCGGAGAGCGAGGCGCGTGTGCGCGAGCGCATCCTGCGCGACCTGCGCCCCGACAACGTGCAGATTGAACGCGGCTACGCGCTCGTGATGGTCGTGGGCGAGGGTCTGTACTACACCGTCGGCATGGCATCGAAAGCCACCGCCGCGCTCTCCGCCGCGAACGTCAACATCGAGATGATGAACCAAGGCTCCTCCGAAATCAGCATGATGTTCGGCGTGAAATCCTGCGACCGCGCCAACGCCGTCAACGCGCTCTACGAGGCGTTTTTCAACGAGGGATAGCCATGATGGTAAATACGATTAATCATACAGTTGCTCGGGAGACCATCTTAGGCTTCCTAAAAGAAAACCCCATGCCTTGCATCGAGGGTATGGAACCCGCAGTGGTGTCTCATTGGATCCAGAACCCGGAGGCGAAAGTTTACGCCCTTTTCCATGACAGTTTTTGCGGGGCGTTGTCCCCGCAAAAACGCAGGAAAGACCGTGTTGCCGATTACGGGCTTCAAAAATTGTTGTTCGACGTTGATGTGCCGTTCCCGCCGCCCCAAAAGCCAAAATTCACATTCATCGATTTGTTTGCCGGTATCGGCGGCATCCGAATGGCAATGCAAAATGTGGGGGGCAAATGTGTCTTTTCAAGCGAATGGGATTTAGCCGCGCAGAAGACGTATGAATGTAATTACGGCGAGATCCCGTTTGGTGACATTACGGAGCAAAAAATCAAGGACATGATTCCCACAGGGTTTGATATGCTTTGCGCGGGTTTCCCGTGCCAGCCGTTTAGCATCTCAGGGAGAATGGGGGGGTTCAATGATGCACGCGGCACGTTGTTCTTTGACATTTGTGAAATCATCAAAAAACAGAACCCCAAGGTTGTGCTTCTGGAAAATGTCAAGCACCTCATCCATCACAACCGTGGCACTACATTGAGTGTTATTTTGCAATCTCTTGAAGAGCTAGGTTATGTCATACAAAAGAAACTGTTGAATGCGTCTCATTTTGGGGTGGCGCAAAACCGGGAACGCATCATTATTATCGGGACGAAAAAGCAGCCTTTTGACTTTGATGCCGTTAAGACCGAGCCGAGGGTTTTTCTGCATGAAGTCTTGGGGAATGAGGGTACGTTTGAATATCTTAACCCTGCCGAATATACATTGATTGTTTCGCCGAAGCGTCAGGACTCGGGACTCATGTTTGTGGGTTATCGCAACAAGTCTATCCGAAAGGCTGGAGTCAGGGCGGGGACAGAACACCTGTCCAGAGTCCACAAGCAACCTAACCGTATTTATTCTGTCGAAGGGCTACACCCCACATTGCCCTCGCAAGAATCCGCAGGACGGTTCTTTATCCTGACACGGGGAAACAGGGTGCGGAAATTGACCATTTCCGAGTGCTATAACCTTATGGGATTCCCATCTGAATTCAGGATGTCTCCGACACCGTCTGCGCAATACCTGCAAATCGGAAACTCAGTGTGCGTGCCTATGATTCAGGCAATAGGAGATGCGCTTTTAACCCAAGGGTTTGTCTAGGAGGTAACATGGCTGACAACTATGAGGCAGCATTGGAAGAGGTGTTGGCTGAAGCTAGCCAATTGTATTCAGAGGATACCGGCAGCGCATCGGTAAATGCCGACATCAAGAAGATAATCGACAATTCCGAACGGTGCAAGGGGGTTTTGACAGTCCTTGTCACATTGCTCTTGTATAAAATAGTCCACCCAGATCAAGATGTCCGATGCCATCAGTGCAACCTGCCTAATGGGTTCTCTGGGCGTGTCATTGATACCCGTTATGTAACGCCTTTTATGAAGCGCAATCAGTTCCCCTGCATGAGTGAATCAGGGTGGCTCACGCGCTCACTGGAACAGCCGCATCCATACACTCTGGACTATCAGGGGAAAATCCAACTTATAAAAAGAGAGTTCTTGTCTGTCATTGATTTCATCCAGTCACAGAATGGTAATCCAAGGATTTGCCTGCAAATGCTTTTCGCACTGCTGATACGCCAGCGAGATAACTCCGCAATCGATTTGGCGCATCCTCATCATATTTCCATAGCTCAAATCATCTCATACCTTGACCGCCATTTTTCCTTACGGTATGTCGGAACGGCGCGGCTTCCCGTGCTTGCGATTTATTCTGCATATCAATGTATGATGCAAGAAGTGCAGCGTTACGCCGGGCTTTCGCTCTTGCCTTTGGAGTCGCACACCTCCGCCGACTCACAATCAGGACGTGTTGCGGACATTGATGTCACCGAACCGTCTGGCAATGTGTTTGAGGCCATTGAGGTAAAGCATGGCATCCCTATTACGCCCGGGCTTGTCAGAACCGCATACGAAAAATTCAAGCACCATACGATTAAGCGATATTACCTCCTCACGACGGCGAACATGGATTCCGCCGACTGGGACGCGCTCAATACGGAGATTGACAAGATTGCGCGGCAGCATGGTTGCCAAGTCATTATCAACGGAATTTTCTCCACCCTCAAATATTACCTCCGCCTCCTTAAAGATACGGATGCTTTCATATCCTGTTACATAGCCAACATGAAAACCGACCCCGTTGTCAAATTCAACCACAAAGACGCTTGGAACCGAATCGTCGCAGGGGAACAATGACGCAGAAGAAACACGCATGAGGAGGTCATTCAATGAACGCAGCCACCGACAAAGTTTTCATCTACGACACCACATTGCGCGATGGGGCGCAGGGTGAGGGCATCTCGTTTTCGGATGCGAGCAAGGTGCATTTCGCGAAAATGCTCGACGGCTTCGGCGTTGATTTCATCGAGGGTGGTTTCGCGGGGTCGAATCCGCGCGACTTGCGTTTCTTCGATGACATCCGCAAGGAGAAATTGTCTCACGCGAAAATCACGGCGTTCGGCAGCACGCGCCGCACGGACATGGATGCGAAGGACGATCCGCAACTGGCGGGGCTGCTCGCGGCGAATACCGAGTGGGTCACGATTTACGGCAAGTCATGGCTGCTGCACGTCACGGACGTGTTGCGGACGACGGGCGAGAACAACCTTCAGATGATTGCCGACAGCGTTGGTTTTCTGCGGGATGCCGGGCGCAACGTTTTCTTCGACGCGGAACATTTCTTCGACGGTTATAAGGATGACAGCGTGTATGCGCTGAGCGCATTGGACGCCGCACTCCGCGCGGGCGCGGCGGGCATCGTGCTGTGCGACACGAACGGCGGTTGCTTGCCGAACGAGGTTTTTGAAATCACACAGGCCGTCCTCAAGGCGTTCCCCGACGCGCAGGTCGGCATCCACACGCACAATGACAGCGGGCTGGCCGTCGCCAACTCGTTGGAGGCCGTTCGCGCGGGTGCGCGGCAGGTGCAGGGCACTGTCAACGGCTACGGCGAGCGCACGGGTAATGCGAACCTCATCAGCATCATCCCGGCTATCGAGTTGAAGATGAGGTTGCGGTGCGTCGGCGCGGGGAAGCTGAGCCAGTTGCGCAACGTGTCCGCGCTCACCGCCGACCTCGCCAACCAGCGTCCCGACTCGCGCCAGCCTTACGTCGGGCGCACGGCGTTCAGCCACAAGGCTGGGATGCACGTCAACGCCGTCCAGAAGAACGCGCGGACGTTTGAGCATATCCAGCCCGAGCAGGTCGGCAACGAGCGGCACGTGCTGGTCTCCGAGCTCTCTGGCGCGTCCAACGTGATGATGAAGGCCAAGGAGCTCGGCATCGACGTCTCCGCCATCAGCAAGGAGGATGTCCGCGCTATCCTCGACGAGCTTAAAGTCCGCGAGAACCAAGGCTACTCCTACGAATCCGCCGACGGCTCGTTCAAGATTTTGCTCCAGAAGGCGCTCAATAAGCACAAACCCTTTTTCGAGCTGGAGGGTTTCCGCGTCATCGTCGAAAAGCGCGGCCGCGACGCGCCGTGCATCTCCGAGGCGACCGTCAAGATCAAGGTCGGCGACGAGACCGAGCTCACCGCCGGGGAGGGCCATGGTCCTGTCGATGCGCTCAACGCCGCACTGCGCTCCGCGCTGGCACCGTTCTATCCCGAGATCAACGACATCTCCCTCACCGACTACCGCGTCCGCATCCTCGACCCCAAGGAAGCCACGCGGGCCGTCACGCGCGTGCTTATCGAATCCGGCGACGGCAACGCCCAGTGGGGCACGGTCGGCGTCTCCGAGAACATCATCGAGGCTTCCTGGCAAGCCCTGCTCGACAGCATCGAGCATAAGCTGTTTAACGAGCAGTGAGTGGAAGCGATTGCGTTCATGATGCCGGAAGCCCTGCGCTCCCGGCATTGCGCTTCTGGCATTGCGCTTCCGGCCCTGGCTGAAACGGCGGCTGGAAAAATAGTTGGAGAAATTGCGGCGGCGCGGCAATAAAAAACAGGTCGTCCCGTTTATTGGTTTCACTGGACTAAATCGGTCCACATTTAGAGAAGGAGTTTGACATGAAGTATTCACTGATGGCGTTTGCCGTCATGGCAACGTTGGCGACAGGCGTGATGGCACAGGACGCACAGCCTGCCGGTGGGCAGAGGCAGCGCCCGCAAATGACCCCCGAACAGCTCGAGCAGATGCAGACCCGCCAGCTTGAGCGCATCAAGACCACGAACGAGGAGCAGTACAAGGAACTGGTCGCGCTGAAGGAGAAAGACCCGGCGGCGTTCCAGAAGAAGCTGACCGAGATCAACCAGACCCGTATGCTCGAGCGCATCAAGACCACGAACGAGGAGCAGTATAAAGAGCTTGTCGCGCTGCGGGAGAAAGACCCGGAAGCGTTCCAGAAGAGACTGGCCGAGCTCCGCCCGCAAGGCGGCCGTCAAGGGCAGGGCCAGAGGGGCAACCCCCAGAACTGAGTCAAGCGCCGCTCAAAATCGAAAGTCACGCGAGGCATCCGCCCGCGTGGCTTTTTTTGTTGTGGGTGGGACCGCCGTAGTCGGATGGGGCGGCTTCTGGGTGTGCCGGACATAAAACCAATTTCTACTTTCAACATGATTTCTCCAGAAGTAGCGGCGGCGAAAAAAGCTTCCCGCACGATGAGTCCTTTGAGGGTGTGTTGACGGAGGATGGCATTAAATGAAAAATTCTGAAAAAACGCTCTTCCCGCTTGACATCCCCGCGCCTAACCCTCACAATCATTTTCATCGTTGATTAATCTTGTATGGGGTGCTTGTATGAAACTGAAGTATGGTCTGTTGTGCGGGATTCTGGCGGGCGGGTTCGCGTTTGCGGATGCGCCTGTCTTGACGTGGGACGGCGGGGCGGTGTGGGATGCGGCGTCGGTGAGTTGGGTGGATGAGAGCGGTGCGCCGTCGGCGTGGGTGCCGGGGGCGGTGGCGAAGTTCGACGGCGCAGGCGGCTTCGTGGAGGTGTCGGCGGATGTTGAGGCGAGCGGACTGGTGTTCGCATCGGGCGGTTATGCGCTGGTGGGGCATGGGCGCATCCGCTTGGAGGGCGAGATTTCCGTTGCGGGCGGTTTGACGAACAGCGTGGGCGTGGAGTTATTCAGCGCGAACGGTATCGAGAAAACGGGCGCGGGCGCGGTGGCGTTGGGGCAGTGCGTGGGGCGCGTGACCGTTACGGCGGGCGACCTGCTGGCGACGGCGTCGCAGTTCGCGGACGCGCAGGTGGAGGTTGCGGCGGGGGCGCGGGTCGTGACGGCGGGGGAGCCGGACCGTGCGCTGAACGTGGTGCGGAACGCGGGGTTCGAGGAGTTCAACCTTGCGCCCGGCGGCTGGGCTTATACCTCAACCGGGGCGATCCTGACGGAGTGGTGCGTGGCGGTGTCGTCGAACCGCGTGGGCGGCCAGAACCTTGCGGCGGCGGGGTCGCCGTGGAATTCAGCGGGGATGGCGCCGGAGGGGGACAAGGTGCTGATCCTGCAGATGGAGGGGGCGGTGACGCAGGAGGTGGCGGTGGCGCAGGCGGGCTGGCATCAGGTGGCGCTGTCGCATTTCCTGCGCTCGGGGTATCAGGAGACGGTGCTGTATGTGACGGTGGACGGTGCGCCGCTCGCGATGATCTTCAATGACGCGTGGGAGGGGCGGCACAAGCGTTTCGTGAGCGTGCCGTTCTGGCTGGGGCCGGGCGCGCATGTGCTGGGCCTCGCGGGGGAGGGCGACTGGTCGGACCGCGCGACGATGGTGGATGACGTGGTGCTGGCGCCTGCGTTCAGCGCGGCGGCGGCGTGCCGGGCGCTGGGGGGGGATTCGGAGGTGCGCCTCGCGGCGGGCGCGTTTGCGGTGCTGGGGCACGATGGCAACTTGGAGGTCGCGAAACTGGATGCGGCGGGCGGCGCGGTGTCGGGGCCCGGCGCGTGGGGCGAGACGACGACGGGGCTGTGGTTCGAGCATCTGGGCGGCGCGTGGGCGCCGCCGCTCGTGATGGGCGGGGAGGCGCTTTTGCGCATCCGGGATTCGGCGACGCTGACGGTTGAGGGGGCGGCGCGGCGCGTGTGGGCATCGGGCAATGCGGTGCTGGGCGGCACGGGGCTGACGATCACGAATGAGGTGCCGGTGGAGATGTCGCATTTTTCCGTGAGCGACGGGCGCGCGGTGGCGGTGACGGCGCCGCTGGCCTTGCGGGCGCGGACGGTGCTCGACGTGTTCGGGGCGCTGCGGCTTGACGGTTCGCTGAGCGTGATGGGCGCGATACCCAGCAAGCGCGGGTTCGGGGAGATGGCCTTCCCGCAGCCGCTGGCGCTGACGCAGCACATGGGCGTGCTGGAGGGGCGGCTGTGCCTCGGCGAGGTGACGGCCCCTGTGGGCACTCGGTTCGTCTATGCGCTGTCGCTGCCGGGGCGCAGCGTGAACGTGGTGCTGGATCAGGCGGGCGCGGCGCATCACGAGGGCATCGTCTTCTGCGGCTCGGGCCTGAGCGTGGTGTCAACGGAACTGGGCGGCGGGGCGGTCAGCCTGACGGGGCACCCGCGCGTGGTGACGCCGTCGGCGGCGGTGTTCGACGTGGCGGGCGGCGACACGCTCTCCTTCCGCCAACTCGTGATTGTGAATGAGGCGCGGTACAAGCAGGGCGGGCTGCTCAAGGCCGGCGGCGGCACGCTGGAGATCCGCGAGGGCGGCCTGAACACGGGGGCTGAGCGGGCGTATCAGGGGCGCACGACCCTGCGCAACGGGACGCTGCGCGTGCTGGCGGACGACACGGGGGACGTCACCGGCACGCTGGCGTACAATGGCGCGGCGCTGGACGGGCGCGGCGGCTCGCTGGGCGCGGGGCCGCTCTCGGATGCGGTGCGGGTGGGGGACGCGGGGACGCTCTCGACGGACAATCTGACGTTTGTCGCGTCCGGCAACAAGCGCTACATCGGGCATGACTTCGAGGTTTTCGATTACGGCGGCGACGTGCGCTTCGAGGTGGCGGACAGCGCGGACACGATGTTCGCGGGGACGTTCACGCTGCACCGCGACGTGACGTTCGCGGGCGCGAATGACGCACACCTGACGCTCGGCTCCGTCATCGCCGCGCAGGATTACCGGGGCGTTGAGCCGCTCGCGCTGGAGGGGTTCTCGCGCGTCACCATCCGCGACGCGCTGGACGGCGCGGACATCAACCTGGACATCGGCGCCCGCACCCTCCGCCTTGGCGTGGACACGCTGGCGGCCTCGCGTGTCAACGCCTTCTCGGCGGCGGGCGGCACCATCGGCATGAACTTCGGCGGCGGCGCCTGCTCCTCCCTCCACGCGGCGGCCATCACGCTCGGCGAGACGGTCTTCAGCCTCTACCTCTGGGGCTCGGACCTGCCGTTCAACGAGACGGGCGTTTTCACGCTGATGACCTGCTCCGGCACGATGAGCGTGGACCCGAATGACCTCTCCGTCGCGAACGCCATGCCGGGCTTCACCTACACGTTTGACGTCGCGGGCGGCGCGCTGACCCTCACGGTGGAGAACGCCGACCCCGGGCTTTACACGGCGTGGAAGTCCAACGAGGGCGGCCTGTGGGACACGGGCGCGAACTGGGACACCGGCGACGCGCCGGACAGCCCCGCGCTGACCGCCCTGATGGGCGCGGCCATCACCAACCACGCGGAGGTCACGCTCGGGGCGCCCTTCACCGTCGGCTCGCTGCTCTTCAACAACCCGTTCTGGGGCTACACGCTCACGGGCGGCACGCTGGCCTTCGGCGGCAGCGACCCTTACCTCGGCATCCTCAGCGGCGCGCACACAATCGCCAACACGCTGGACGCGGCCGCCCCGCTGACCGTCGAGGTGGCGGCCGGGAAACTGACGCTGGCCGGGCAGGCCGCGGTCCGCCCGCAGGTGCTGCTGGCGCAGGGCGCGATGACGCTCGCGGACGAGGCGGCCCTGCAGGGCGGCCTGACGATGGGGGACACCACGGCCCTGACGGTGAACGGCGCGAATACCTCTATCCACGCGAGCCTCGAGGGCGCGGCGCAGGGCGCACTCGCGCTCCAAGCCGGGAGCCGACTGACCGTGAACCAGACCGCGGCCGGCGCGTTCAGCGGCATGCTCACGGGCGGCGCGAACACGGAGATTGTACGGACGGGCAGCGGCGCGTGGACGCTGGAGGAGGCCCGCTCGCTCTATCAGGGCGTGTTCCGGCAGACGGGCGGCGAGACCGTCCTGGCGGGCGCGTCGCTGCTCGGGCCCGTCACGGCGGACGCGGGGACGGCGCTCACCTTCGCCCCCGCCGCCACCAACGGCCTGATGGGCTACTTCTATTATGTCGGCAACCGCCAGGTCATCGAGTCGTACTCCAACGCGTTCCTCTCGGTCGCCGCGCTGGAAAATTTCGTGGCCTCGCGCGGCGCGCCCGACCTGATCTCCCCGAGCGGACTGGACCACGAGGACTTCGACTACCCGCAGGGCCAGGACCTGGCCCTGACGTTCCCCTACCCCTTCGGCACCGACGGCACCGTGGCCGGGCCGCACCAGTACGACTTCATCGCGGTCTGGCGCGGCAGCATCACCGTCCCCGAGACGGGCGTGTACCGCTTCGGCGTGTTCGCGGACGATTACGTCCTGTTCGCGATTGACGGCGAGGTTGTGCATGGCGCGAACCGTTTCATCACCGGGATGCAGTACGGCAAGGCCGCGTACCTCACCGCGGGCCGCCACGACATCCTCGCCGGGCTGGGGCAACTCGGCGGCGACGCGGGCATCCGCCTGCACGTGTGGCCGCCCTCCGCGCCCGGCTACACCCCGCTCCCCAACGACTGGCTCACGCCCATGCCCACCGTCGGCGCGCCGCTGAACAGCGCCGGGCCCGTGGCCGTGCAGGGCGGCGCGAACGTGCGCGTCGGCGAGAAAGGCTCGGGCGTGCTGACCGGGGGCATCGGCATCGCCGCAGGCGGCCTGCTCGAGAAGGCCGGGCCCGGGACGCTGGACGTCAGGGACGCGCCCGCGGGGCAGGCCGCGGGCGACGTGAGCATCCGCAGCGGCTCGTTCATCCTGTGGGACCCGGACTGGCTCACCCCCGCCAGCCGTCTGAACGTCTATGAGCCGGGCACGGCCATCCTGTTCAGTGCGCAGACCGTGGCGCACCTCTCGGGCCGCGGGCTCGTCCAGTTCGGCGGCGCGACGCTCAGCGTCACCCCCTTCACCAACGAGACCGACTGCGAGATATCCCCCGTGAAGACCTACACGCATTTGCTTGACTTCCCCACGAACCAGACCCCCGCGACGGTCAACGGCGTGCTGTTCGGGCAAAACGCGGGCGTGTCTTTCTCGGTGGATCTGACGATACCCGGCAACACCATTCCCCCGTCCCTCGCGCTCTTAGGCATGGACAAACTGCTGTCTGGGTTCCACTACGCGGCCCCGGATTATACCTTCCACCTCTCCGGGCTACAGCCCTTCGCCGCCTACGAGACCCGCCTCTACTTCCAGAAATGGGAATCCGGCAACCCCGACCGCAACGTGACGTTCACCTTCTCCGTCGGCGGCAACGTCATCGGGGAGACCACCTACAACATCGACTTCGCCGGAAACCCCTCCAACCGCCACCTGCTGCGCTGCAGTTACATCACCGATGCCACCGGCACGCTCGACGTGCGCGTCCTCTCGCACACCGCCGCCACCTGCCACCTCTTCGCCCTCACGAACGAGGAGCTCGGCGGCAGTTTCGGCGACGCGCTGACCCTCACCGTCACGCCGCCGGACGGCACCGAGGCGCTCTACGCCGGGTCCATCAGCGGCTACGGCACCGCCGTGGTGGACGGCCCCGGCACCCAGCGCTTCAGCGGCACCAACGCCCTGAGCGGCGCGCTCGCCGTGCTCTCGGGCGAGGCCGCGCTCGAGCCGGGCGCGCTCATCCGGGGCGCCCCCGACGTCGCCGCCGGAGCGGCCCTCTCCGCGCTGCTCGGCGGCGTCACGCTCGGCGGGCTGACCGGCGAGGGCGCCTTCGCGACCATCGAAGACTACCCCCCGCAGACCCTCTACCAGCACTTCTTCACCGACGACGCGACCACCCTCATCTCCCCGCGCAAAACCTACACCCACAAGATGGACTTCGGGGGCAGGGCCGGCGGCCCCGCAGTCGTCAACGGCGTGCCGTTCGACAAGGTCGGCAACACCGCCGGAGAGATCAACGGCTACGGCTGGGACAGGATCGCCCCCGGCAGCCACGGCGGGAACACCAGCACGGGCATCGAGGACACCACCCAAGGGATCCATGACCTGCTCACCGACATGCTCTACGGCGCCCAGAACAACCCCGAGACCGACGCGCCCGGCTTCACGCGCCTCACCGGCCTGACCCCCGGCCAGCAATACGAACTGCGCATCTACAACCGCGTGTGGGAGCCCAACGCCCTGGCAACCGGCGGCCGCCGGCAGACCGTCTATTTCGTCCCCGACCCCGCCGTGACCAACATCTTCATCTTCGAGCAGGACCTCCAGCCCCCCAACTTCCTCGCCTACCGCTACACCCCCACCGGCACGACCCTGACCATCATCAACGAGACCCACGCCCTCAACGCCACATGGCACCTCTACGCCCTCACCAACGAGGAGGTCCACGACAGCCCCGTCGTGTTCGACATGACCGAAGACTCCGCCTTCAGCGGCGCCTCCTCCGGAACGCTGCCATGGGCCAAGCGCGGCCCCGGCACGCTCCTGTTCACCGGCTCCAGCACCGCCACCGGTCCCGTGACCGTCGAAGGCGGCGCCCTCGGCGTCGGCTCCGGCGGCACCGCCACCCTCGGCCCCGTCACCGTGCAGGACGGCGCGCTGCTCTTCGGCCACGGCACCTTCGGCGGCGACGTCACCCTCGAAGACGGCGCGGGCCTCAAATGGCACTACGCCTCCGCCGCGCAAGCCGACACCGCGGCCATCGACGGCACCCTGACCCTGCCCCCCGAAGGCATCGTCCACGCCGTGCCGCTCACCCCCGGAGTGAAGTCCCCCACGAAATGGCCCCTGCTCATCTCCCCCGCCCCCATCGACGGCCCCGCCGACCTCGCGCTCTGGACGGTGGCCGGCATCCCCACCGCAAAACTCATCTACAACCCCGACCGCACCGCCGTCTATCTCTCCGACCCGCGCGGCACCCTGATCCTGTTGCGCTAAATGCCGGGAGCGCAGGGCTTCCGCCCTGCATCTACCCAAGGGCAAGTCAAAGCCTTGCGCCCCCACCCTCCCCCCCCCGAAAAAAATCCCGCGCGGGGCATATCGCGTGTGGCTAAAAGGCGGGGGGTGTGGTAGAATGGCGGCATGTTTTTTTTCACGGCGGCGGTTTAACGGCGGAAGGAGTAATGATGTCATGACGAAAAATGCGAAAAGGACGGTGCTGGTGTGGGGCGCGGCGTGTGCGCTGGCCGCGCTGGTCGCGCTTGCAAATCAGCTGCTTCTGCGCGAGGCGATCCGGGACCTCGGCGGCGAGCAGCAGACCGTGGAGCAGGTGGTGAAGTTCGAGAATCACCACCATGCGCTGGAGGCCGTGGAGACGGGGCTGGGGCGGGACTTGGCGGTGTTCTTCCCGTGGCTCGCGCGGGGGGGCATCCTGGACTCCATCCTCGCGCCGGGCGGGGGGGCGCGCCAGCAGGAGGGCGCGCCGCCGCGCGGCGCAGGGCCGCCGGACCGCCTGAGCGTCACGGATCTCCAGATCGGCGCGTACTCGTTCTACCTCAGGGCGGAGTGGCCGTTGTCGCAGAGGTTCCCGCTGGGGCGGCTGGACGTGCGTTTCACGGAGGACCTGCTGGACCCTAACGGGTGGGTGACGCTCGATGACGACGTGCGGGTGGAGGCCGCGCTGGGTGTGAAAGATTTCGAGGTGCCTTTCAACCGCTTCGCGCAGCCGGGCGACCCCTTCGGCAAGCCCCCGCCCATGGGCTTCTTCCGCGTCCGTCCGTCCGACCTGGGCATGGTCGACGTCGGCGCGTGGCTGGACGGGTGGTTCGGGGAGGGGTGTTCGCCGGACGTCCTCGCGGAGGACTCGAGCGGGGACGGGTTCTGCAACCTCGTGGCCATGCAGATGTACGGCCGCAGCCCGCTGTTCAGCGTGACGGCGGCGGTGTCGTGGGACGGGCGGGACACGTTCTGGTGGACGCCCGTGGACGGCGCGGCGGACTACACCGTCACGGTGCAGGGCGGGGTGCTGCTCACGACCAACGTCACGGGGACCGCGCTCCGCGTGGAGAACAATTCCGGCGGCCACTGCGGCGTGACCGTCACGGCGAACGGCCCGGGCATCGACCCCGCCCGCTTCACGGCCAGCACGTCCGGGGAGCGCCCGCCGGGGACCGGCGTGACGGCGATCAAGCTCTGCGACGCCTTCTCGGCCGAGATCCCGTCCTGGCTGCCCGTGGTCTTCTCGCGCACATTCAATATCGAGCGCACGTGGGGCTGGCAGCAGTATTACCTCGCCCGGTCGCCGCGCGTCTTCGGGTCACCCTCGGGCTGGTCCGAGGAGGCGTGGACGCGCCTGGGGTGGTCGGGCGGCTCCGCGGACCCCGCCTCCATGGCCGGAAGCTGCAGCTGCGTCCACCTCGGCCTCGACCCCTACGGCAACGGCCCGGCCACCCTGACCGTGGACCTCGCGGCGGCCCCCCCGCGCGTCGAGTTCCCGCACCCGCTCTACCTGCTGGTGTGGTCGCCGCCGCTCGCGTTCAGCTCCAACACGGTCGCGTGGGGCTCCGCGCCCCTGACGGGCGGCGGGAACGCCACCGTCGCGCGCACCGAGTCCCCCGGGCCGGTCAGCGTCCCGTTCGCCATCGACACCTCCGGCAGGCCGTGCTATGACTCCCCGAGGCCGGTTGAGCTCGCCAGCCTCGCCCGCCCCTTCGCGGGGCCGCTCGGATCCTTCAACTTCGACCCGCCACCGTTCGGGGAGTATATCCCCGCCACCGGGACCGCCCTGCTGCCCCCCGGCGGGTACGGCATCGGCGGGCTCACCCGCATCCCCGAGCCCGTGTTCCCCGCGCCGAAAGGGCCGCCCGCGCCCGCGCCGAAGGGGGGTGGCGCGGCGGACGAGACCGTCATGCTCTACGTCACGCGCTTCGAGGTTCCGCAGCCTTACGTCTGCTTCCACAGCCCCGGCCCGCACCCCATCGCCGCGACCGCCGAGCCGGAGAACGACGGCATCCTCGAGTGGCAATACGGCGGCCTCCGGCTCCAGGGCAACACCGCCTTCCTCCCGAGGAGCGACGGCTGGAAGACCAACTGGCCCGATTCCGTCACCGCCACCTTCACACCCTACGGGTTCGACTCCGGCGTCAGCATCACCCGCCCCGTGTGGTACTGCACGCGGGCCGCCGACACCAACGCCCCCGGCGAGGCAGGGGAGGAATACTGCGGGCGCTGCGGCGTGTGGTGGACGCCCCCCTTCCCCAACACGCCCCACTGCGGCATCCCCCCCCCCGAGGAATACTGCGAGACCTGCGACGAGTGGTGGCAGCCCCTGTGGCACGACCAGCCCCACCCCCCCTGCCACACCAACGGCGCCCCCGGGCCCTTCGCCGCCTACGCCGAGCGCGGCACCGTCCGCATCCACGAGATCTGCGGCCACCCCGTCAAGGAGCACCTCGTGCGCTTCTATCCCCACGGCGGCCCCGGCGGCGGGGGCTGCTGCCCCTGCCCCGCCCACGCCGGGCACCACACCGGCCCCGCGAAGCTCGTGTCCGTCACCAGCCACATCGCCCTCACCCGCACCAACGGCGCCCCCCTCGCCGTCAACAGCACCGTCGAGCGGGGCGAGCCCGTCATCGTCGCCGGGGTGGGCTCCAGCACCCCGTGGGGGGCGCGGGCCGTGTTCGAGTGGGACGAGGGCGGCGGCAAGACCGCGACGCAGACCAACGCCTTCACGGTGATGAGCACGCCCGTCATCGCGAACTTCGACGGGGACGGCTGGCCCCACGGCAGCAACGACGTGATGCGCTCGCTCTTCCCCGACCCCGGCGGCTGGGCCATCCCTGCGGCGACGGGCGTCACGCACGTCGCGGGGATCGTCTCCGCCGGAAGCCACCCCGGCGACTACGTCCTCACGCTGGAGGGCGACCCCGGCGCGGTGCGCGTGTGGGAGTCCGCCGCCGCCGACGGCGAGCCCCTGCTCGTCCCCGGCCAGTCCGTCACCAACCACTGGCACTACTACGTCTGGGTCGAGGCCATCGCTCCCGGAACCGCCACGCTCACATTCTCCTTCATCGGCACCGGCGCCGCCGAAGGCTTCAACTGCTCCAACTCCCTGCCCATCACGGTGTTGGGAGTCGAGGTTGATGTCATGTCGTCAAAGGCCGGCGTGTCCGCGAACCCGCCGCCGTTTGAGGGGGGCAAAGCCCATGCGTTCGATGTCACGCACAGCCCCAACCCCGACAAGCATTTCGTCGTGTTCTACAAGGATGTGGTCAACTCCCATTTCAACGTGCAGGATTTCAGCGTCACGCTGAAAGCGAACATCACGCCTCAACTACCGCCCGGCACTCTGAATTCCCTGAGCCCGCGTTGGACAAAACTGAGCGGACCGAATTCAGGGGCGTTAAGCTCCACGACGGGAGTTGAGGTGGATTATGTGAATCCAAAGGAAGGCGGGGTGTACAGGTTCAAATTCGAGCTGGACGGGTTTCAACCCACCGAGTTCTGCGTCGTCCTGCCGCTGGCGGGTGCATCTGTGGATGATATCATGGAGGCGGATCTGGTGAGGGCGCAAGCGTTCGCCACGCACCTAAAAGCGAATTACTCCAAGGTTTCAAGGCAGCTTCCTTGGAATGGGGCGAGATGGTTCAGCAGGGGCAGTACAGGTGATTACTCAGGAAGGCCTGATAATGAGGGGAACCCTACAGTCTGGACGTACAATCAGGTGAACAGCACGCCGATATTACCCGACGGTAAGCCTAATCCCCAGTTCGGGGCTGCTGCTGTGGCGACATGGGCAGGGAAACCCATAAAAACCGCAAAGCTGAGTAACTTCATGATAGGTTACACAGCCGAGTTAATAGGGGTCTGTGACTTTTTCCAATGGGTTGCGGGATTAAGCATCGGCACACCAAATGATGGATCAGCGACTTTGAGTTGGCAGGCGGGACGGGATGTCGCGAACGGCGCACCGTATGCGCAGACCGTCTCGGCCCTTGTCACTCAGGCATGGGATCAGTCCGACGGGAAAAACGAAAAGCTGTGGCCAAACCTTGCGCCAGCCGACAACTACCGTAACCCACGGAACTTTTCAGACGTTGATTGGTATTTCACGTCTCCGATGAATTTATATCCGCCCTATCCATAACAGAGGAGCTTGGTTTTGATTATGAAAAACGGTTTTACGGTGTCAGCAAAAAAAACGTCCCGGGGGGCGTGCGCCCGGGAGAAAGCGGCCTGCGCCGCCTTGTTCACTGGTGCGGTGCTGTTGCCGTCCGGGGCCTTGCTGCTTGAAAGCGCAACGCGGCTCTGCGCCAAGTTCAGCGGGTTCGTCCCGCTTGCGACGCCGTGGCACACCGCGATGGTTTCCTTTTCCTGCGTGAGCCTTCTTTCGTTGTGGCTTGCCGTCTGCAGGGACGCGCGTATTCCTGTGAAGTGGTATCGCATGGTGGCGTTAGGGGCTGGCATGGCATTGGTGTTCTGTGCGCTGTTCTCGTTCCTGTCGATGAATTACATCCTGGCCGTGATGCCGTTGCGCACCCTTGGGGTGATGTTGCTCATATCGCTAATCCCGCCGGTCATCCTTATCCACACGCCCTTGCTCGCGCTGGCGAGCGGGGTTGCCCTGTCCTGCCGGTTCAGCAGGGTGGCGCGGCAACGCGGCACACCTGTGTCTCAAAGCCTCAGCCTTGGGGTGGCGGCCGGGCTTGCCGCCGCCTTTGCGTTTTTCGCCGGGGGGGTTGACACGGGGATGGCCGAGGATGTCTTGCCGAAACCCTCATGGAGGCGGGACTCCAGGCAGATTGACGTATTGCGGGAGGAGGCCGAGCAGGGCGACCGTTGGGCATCGTTCAGGGTGGCCATGCGCTATGCGGCGGGGCATGGCGCGGACAGGGATGTCGGGCAGGCCGTCGGGTGGTACGCGAAGGCTCTCTGGCAGGGGTGCGG
>WRJS01000050.1 GCA_009778475.1 Kiritimatiellota bacterium
GTGTCCTGTAAAATACAGATAACAATATGCGAATGCAAAGACAAAGGCAATCTCAATAGGGAACATTCAACGTCCAAGTAAAATGCGCTTCGGTTTTGTGTCCCAATTGGAGGGTGAGACAGGGGACCCCATTGGCGCGGCGTGTGGCCAATGGGGCAGGAAGCCGTGAAGGCTGAAAGCCTTGGGGAACATCCAATATTCAACAGGGAATATTCAATGTCCAAGTTAAATGCGCTACGGGAGGGCGACCATCCCCTCCTGCCGCGATGAAATTGTGAATTATGCATTATGAATTATGCATTGATGGCGGGCGGCCATCCCCTCTCTGCCCCGAAGGGGCTATATCACTAGCATAGGGCAACGCCCTATGTCCGCCGCGCCCCATGCCTGTAGGCTGAAGGCCTACCATCATGATGCAAGGCCTACAGCCTTGAAATTTTTCTTCCGCCCTGACGTAGGGCGTTGCCCTACGCTAGTGATTGCAGGGCCTTGCCCTGCGCGTGCCGCGAAGGCTGAAAGCCTTGGGGAACATCCAATATTCAACAGGGAACATTCAATGTCCAAGTTAAATGCGCTACGGGGCAATGGCAGGGTTGGAGGGCGAGCGTCCCCGCGAGCCGTGAAGGGCAAAGCCCTTCCGTATCATAGCGCAGGGCAACGCCCTGTGTCATGGGCGTGAGAGAAACACAAGGCTGAAAGCCCTCGGGGAATATCCAATATTCAACACGGAATATTCAACGTCCAAGTTAAGGTGGCTCGGGCATTCCTGCCCGAGGGCAAGGCGAAGGCTGAAAGCCCCCGGGAATATCCAATATCCAACAGGAAACATTCAACGCCCAAGTTAAATGCGCTTCGGTTTTGTGTCCCAATTGGAGGGCGAGCGTCCCCGCGAGCCGTGAAGGAATTATGCATTATGAATACCGGACTATTTGCTGCTCGACAACGTAGTGTGGTAATCGCCTTTCAGCAGTGGGCGCACCTCCTATATGGAAATAATCTGGCTTGCGGCGAGTATGTGGCAATCGCCTTTCGGCTGTGGACGCACCTCATGAACTGCACGTTTGTTGTGACTTTTTCGCTTGCGGGGTATGCGCCTTTCGGCTGTGGGCGCACCATTAAGGCGTGCGCGGGAAAGTTTTTTGTCCGATGTGATGGCGCCCGTGCGTCCTTTCGTTCCGCTCTCTTCTCCTCTGAAGATTTGATTTACGGTCGTTATTATAGCAAAACGAGCACGGCGGCGCAAGGGGGGAATGCGAGGGGCGTGCTTTTTTTCGGGCGGCGTGCCGCCGCTCACAACCGCCGTTTGCGGGGGGGCCTGTGTAAGGCAAATGCAAGGTCAATTCCCGCCCGCACCGTTGCGCTGGACGACGCTGAGGGTCGTCTGGCCGGTCTTGGGGTCGCGGGAGGCGAAGACGGCGCAGAGGCGGTTGCGGTCGGAGAAGAGGCGGAAGGCGGGGGTGGAGGCGGGGGTCTCGTGCCAGCCGGCGGCCTGCAGGGCGGCGGCGGCCTCTTGCGCCGCGTCCTCGGGGGCGCCGTGCGCGTCGGCGGAGGCGAAGGCGGTGCGCGTGTTTGCGCAAACGGCGGTGAAGCGCGGCGTGCCGGGGAGGGGGGGGAAACCGTCGGGCCACGCGGGGGGGGCGTCGGCGTTGCGCTGGGCGTCGCGCAGGGACTGGTCGAACACGAGGGCGATGCAGTCGCCGGATCCTTGCCCCGAGGGCAGCACGATGAGCCGCTGCACGCGGTCGTTGTCCTTGTACGTCAGGAGGGCGCCGGAGCCGCGCGGCGCTGGCGGGAGTTTCAGTTGCTTGGTCAGCACGGCGGAGACCTCGTGCGCGTCCCGTCCGGTGAAGGCGTAGGCGGAGAGCGTCCCGGGCGAGCCGTTGACCTCTGCGGGGGTCGAATAGACGCGCGTGCCGCCCAGCCCGTTCAGCGTGTCCGCGACCCGCCCTTTGGTGCGGAAGAAAAAGAGCGCGTGTGAAGAGAGCAGGGGGGCCAGCGCGGCGAGCATTAAAATCCATTTGCCGCATCGCGCCGCGAGCAAACGGCGGGGGGGGCGCATCAGAACAGCCCCCCCATCTGCGGCATCCAGACCTCTTCCTTGACGTTGACCTCTTGCGCGTCGAAGAGGAGTTGGCGGATGAAGGGGTCAACCTTGATGCGGAGGGTGTCGTCCTCTTGCGTGCCGCTGAGGAATACGGACAGGCCCATCATGCCGTGCAGCTGCACCATGGAGACGGGCAGGCGGGTGACGTCGTTGACGTACATCCAGTCGTCGCTGGCGCCCACGGAGTTGCGCACCACGGCATCCATGATGCCCATCGACGCGGTGGCGTTGAGCCGCGGCTTGTCGTCGGCGGTGTGGCGGATCTTGTCGGCGCCGCTGTCCCAGTCGGAGATGGCCTCGGGCGCGGTGCCGAGGGTGCTGAGCATGGCCATCTCGCCGGCCTCGGCGCGGATCTCGCCGAGTATGCCGAGGGATGCGCGGGCCATCTTGCTGACGTGGATCATGCCCGTCACCAGCAGCATCAGCGCGATCAGGCCGATGCAGAACTCGACCGCCGCCTGCCCCGCGCAACGCCTTTTTGTTTTGTGATGACGCCTCATAACGACCCTCCCGAAATCAATGCCCCTTGCGGGTTCCGCCGCCCCTGCTGCCGCCGCCCCCGGAGGGGAGTTGGCACTTGTTGCTGTTCTCCTTCAGCCAGTCGATCCCCGCTTGCCGGAACGCCGCTTGCTCCCACGTCTCCAGCGCGGCGCAGTAGCGGCAGCCCGGCTCGGTCGCGCCCGTGTCGATGTACGGCCGCAGGTGGGTCTTGAGGTGGATCACCCACGCGATGTCCGACGAGAACGCGTCCGAGTTGGACGCCGTGTCCGCGGGGATCAGGCGCACGTCCCGGAACGCGGGCAGCACGAAGGCCGCCGCCGCGTCCGGGCGTATCCGCGTGAAGCCGTCCTCCAGGTAGCCGAACGCTTTCGCGGCCGCGGTCCATGTGACCTCGGAGGAGGCGGTGACGGTGCGCTGCCCGCGCCGCCGCCCCTCCGGCATGATGCGGTCCACTGCGGCCGTGACGCGCAGCACCGCGTCCGCGCCGGTGTAGTCGTACTGCGGGCGGATCTCGCCCGCGGCGGGGAAGTCGAGGTCGCCGCCCTGCTTGATGTCCTCCCACGACGACCACTCCGAGCGGCTGTACATGTACCAGACCTCCGCCGCGCGGTTGATGAGGTTCGAGACGGGGTTGAGCGGGATCTGGCCTTCGTCCGCGAGCCGGGCGTCATCGAGGTGCCGCTCCAGTTCCTCGACCCTGCGGAAGTCCGTGACCCGCGAGACGTAGGGGTGCAGGCCCAGCCCGAAAATCTCGCTGTTCGTGTAGTCCTCCGCATCCATGGGCGGGATGGGCGGCCAGTAGTGGAACGACGTGTAGGCCTCCAGCAGGCCGCGCTGGTACAGGTGGAACCAGCACCACGACGCGCCCGCGACCGCCTCGTAAAAACCCTTGTTGAACAGGATGTGCCCGCCGCCGGGGTCGGAGAAGAACCGCGCGTTGTCCGGCCCGGCCGCGATGCCGTCGTCGCAGATGGTCTGGAGGATGGACGCGTACTCCTGCCACGCGCCCTCCCACGGCTCGGCGTAATACAGCAGGCCGTCCGCGTCCAGCGCGCTCGCGTACTGGTTGCGGATGGTCGCCGCGTGGTCCTGATAGAACGCGGTCAGCGCGGGGTCCACGTAGATGTGGTTGTTCTTCGCCGCGACCTGCGCCGCGTACAGCGCCGCCAGCGGCCCGGTGAAGTTCAGCCGCGCCTGCATGTTCGTGATCGCGTTGATGGCCCCGGCGTCCGGCTCATCCACCGCGAGCGCCAGCACATGCAGGAGGTTGAGCTCGCCGATGAGGTTCAGCGTCGCGCCCTGCCATCGCGCCGTCGCCAGCGCGGCCGCGTCGCCCGCGTTCTGCGCCTGGTTCTTGCGCTGGATGACGCGGTGCAGGTCGATGTTGAACAGCAGCAGGAACGCCAGCACCGTGACCGCCAGCAGCAGGAACACCACCGCCTGCCCCGGCCGGTGCGCGCAGAACCATGCGGGGCGGCGCCCGCGGCATCCTGTCGGCAAACGCTTCACCAGTTCATGTTCTCCATGTAGAGCGGGTAATGGCTCTCAATCGAAAACCTGCCGTGCAGGCGCACGAAGCCCACGTCGCCCTCGAGCAGGCCGCGCAGGTCCCCCTGCTGCAGCGCGGGGAACGCGATGAGCAGCGGGTGGTCCTGGCGCACCGACACCGAGATCTTGCCCGGCATCGACCCGTCGAGGCTCAGCGGCTCGTCCATATCCACCACCATGCTCTCCCACCGCTCATAGTCCAGCACCTCGTTCGCGGTCGGCCCGTTGACGCTGTCCATGTAGTCTGGGATCCGCGCGCGCTCCAGTTGCGCGCGCGCCGACTGCGGCGACGCGCGCAGCGCCGCGTTCCAGACGCGGCCCGGGTGCACGCGGCTCAGCAGCGCCGCCACACCCGTGTCCTCCACCGTGCCCTCCGTGAACTCCGTCAGGCACTTGCCCGACACCGGGATCGCCGCCGCCCGCGCGCTCTTCTGCACCATCCAGTGGTTCAGCCCCACGGTCCGCGCCCGCGCCGCCCGCGCCGCCGCATGGTCCAGCACCAGCCGCGCCGAGAGCAGGTTCGAATACTGGAACAGCGCGAAGAAGACAAGGCCAATCATGAGCATCACGACGATCGACTCGACCATCGCCTGCCCTGACCTTGAATGACGGCGCCGGGATAGACTAATTGAACGAGCCGTCTTCCTGAAGATTGCGGATCCTGTTGCCATCGATGTTCTGCAGCTCCGATTGCGCCTGGCTTCCGATGTCGCTATCCAGCGCCGCCGTCGCGCCCGTGACTTTCTTGCCCACCGCCCTGCTGAAGTAGCCGAACAGGCCGATCAGCGTGATGGCCACGAGCGCCACGATGATGATGTACTCCACCATCGTCTGCCCCTTACAACGTTTGAAACGTGCTTTCATGTTTATCCCCTCTCCTTTTCGTTTGGACGCGGCTCACGGGTAATCCGACCCGACCAGCACCAGCGTCCGGTTCGCCTGCTGCCGCACCGCGTACAGGCAGACGGCCATCACGGAGACCAGCCCGAGCAACGCCACGAAAACCACGACGTACTCCAGCATCGCCTGACCCGAGCGGCTGCCCCGAAAACCCTGTACCCGATTTAACATAACACAAGTGTACCGCTTTCCCGCCATCTCTGCAACCCTTAAATGCGAAAGATTTTTTTTTGCGTGCAATGGTTGTTTGGACGGCAGGGCAACCGGACATTGCGTGAATTAGAAATGAGGAATTAGGGATTGGCGGGAGAGGGACGTTCTCAAATTCGGAAGTTCTAACGTGAGCGGACGGTTAGGGACAAACGGGCACGGGGGATTCCTAACCCTCCGCTCTCCACATTCCACCCTCCATTTTAGAACGTTAGGACTGCTTCAGGATTCCGCTTTACAAACGTAAAAAAATCTGCGACACTCATCGCGTCGCTGTGTATCTGGGCAATGCGGGGGACTAACCCCTCTCAGGGGGACGCCACGTTTGGCTTGCCGATGCATGGCGGAAAGCAAGAGACCGAAGTGAGTTTGCCAAGAAAGAGATTGCGGGTTAAGCTGGTCCATCTCCTGTTCGCGGCGCTGGCGTTGTCCATGTGCCTGTTCCCGTTACGGGACTGGCTGGCGGCGCGGAGGCGCCCCATGTCGGCGATCACAGCTTCCGTGCCGACGGACCCGACCGGGACGGCAGGTGACGCGGGGCTGGCGATTGCCGCGGCCGCGCGGAGCCAGATCGGCAGGACGGTGAACTATGACCCTTCGTATGCCCGGCTGAGCTACCCGCTGGGCGACGTCCCCATTGAGACCGGGGTTTGCACGGATGTGATTGTCCGCGCGTTGCGCGACGCGCTGGGGATGGACCTGCAGCAGCTTGTCCATGAGGATATGCGGGCCGCCTTCCTGCTGTACCCGCGAAGATGGGGGCTCAAACTGCCGGACAGCAGCATTGACCACCGCAGGACGCTCAATCTCATGAGATACTTCGAGCGCAAAGGGTTCTCGGTCGGGGTTTCGGGCAAGCCGGAGGACTACCTGCCCGGAGATATCGTCACGTGGGGTTCAATCATACACATCATGATTGTGAGCGACAGGAAAAACGAACAAGGCGTCCCGCTTGTCATCCACAACATCGGCGGCGGCGCACGGGAAGAGGACGCGCTTTTCCAGGCGGACATCACAGGGCATTACCGCATGACGCACAAAGGCAAGCAAAGCAGGCTGAACAATGTTGCCATACTCGCCAGTGCGGCCGCCATCATCGGCGCAGCAGCAACGGCATGGCGTCGGCGAGGTTCGCGCTCTACCTGAAGGGATGCGCGTTCAGGTTCAGGGTTGTATTCTCACGCAGGACCACCGCACGCCATAGATGACTTTAATTGCAGGGCGGAAGCCCTGCGCTCCCGGCAATTTTTATCGCAAGATAAGTATCGTGCCGCCTTGGGTGGAGAGGAGGAGTTGGTTGCCTCGGCGGATGACTTTCCAGTTCTTGCCGTCCTCGAAGCCGGTGACCGTGGGCATTCCGGTGAAGCCGCCGTCGGCTTGGGCGATGACGTAGTTGTTGCCCGCGGGGGTGGCGGAGGCGAGGTCGGAGGGGGTGATGGTCAGGCCGGTGAGGTCGATCGCCTCGGTGGAGGTGAGCAGGTCGCTGAGGTTGCCGTCGAGGGTGACGCGGTAGGTGGCGCCGTCGAGTGCGCTGTTGGCGGTGCCGAGGATGCCCATCACGCCGATGGCATCGTCTCCGGCGGGGGAGAGGATGAGGCCGGGGCGCGGTACGCCGCCGAGGTCGAGCGCGCCGCCGCCAGAGGCGGCGAAGATGTTGCCGGTCTGGTCGGTGAGTTCGTACGGTATGTTGCGGGTGAGGCGTGAGCCGTCGCCGGGGTCTTCGATGCGGACGTAGTTGGCGAACACTTCTTCGCCGCGGCCGAGGTAGTCCACGCCGAGGCCGATTTCGTTGGTGTCCCACCAGTTGTTCAACCCTTGGCGCATGGCGCCGACGCCGCCGCCGCCCTGCCCGAAGCGGACCTCGAAGGTGTGCGGGCCGGGGGTGACGATGGCGTTGGTCATGATGATGCTGTTGTATTGGGTGTTGTTGATCAGCACTTCGCCGTCGAGGACCAGGTAGAGGTCGTCGTCGAAGCTCTTGACGAAGGTCCAGGTCTCGTTGGTGCCGTTGCGGTTCCAGATGTACCCGAAGTAGCCCCAGCCGGTGTTGTCGGGCCAGGGTTTGCCGTTGATGATGTTGTCGCTGCTCGGGGTCGTGTTGCTGTAGCCGTTGGCGGCGGTGGTGGTGAGCTCGATGGAGGCGCGGGGGATGGGCTGGGCCCGGTTGTTGTCGCTGTTGGGGCGGGCCATGGTGCCTTCCCACAGGCCGGCCTCGCGCGCGACGAAGGTGGGGAGCTGGAGGGCGCCTTCCAACACGCGGATGCCGGTGAAGCATTCGGTGTCGATGGCGGCGGTGAGGGTGAGGCGGTCGCCGCTGCCGTCGTCGGCGATGTGGACGTAGTTCTCCAGCACGTCCTCGCCGCGCCCAAGGTAGTCCACGCCGAGGCCGAGGGTACGCTCTTGGTTAAGCTCGGGTAGCAGCCACCAGCCTTGACGCATGGCGCCGACGTTTCCGGTGCCTTGCCCGAAGCGTATCTCGATGGGGTGGGCGCCGGGGGCGACGGGGACATCGACCTTGAATATCTGGTCGTATTGGGTGTGGTTGATGTACGCGATGCCGTCGATGGTCATGTGCACGTCGTCATCGAAACTCTTGACGAATGTCCATGTCTCGTTGGTGCCGTTGCGGTTCCAGATGTACCCGGTGTAGATCCATGTGGATTGGTTGGGCCAGTTCTTGCCGTTGATGCTCTGGTTCTCGCCGACGTAGCCGTTGGCGGCGGTGGTGGTGAACTCGATCGCGTCGCAGGGGTTGGGGATGGTGAGGTTGGCGTTGGCGCGGCCGCTGATGCGGCCTTCCCAGAGGCCGGGCTGGCGGACGTCGGCGGTGATGAACTCGACGGCGGCGTCCCACGTGGCGGTGCCGGTGCCGGTCTTGGTGGCGAGGCAGGTGGCGAGCGTGCCGTTGGCGATGCCGCCTGTGCCGGTGATGGTGACCTTGAGGTTGGTGATGGTGTGTCCGCCGAGGTTGAGCAGGCCGTCGTGGATGATGATCTCGGATTGCGGGTGGATGGCCTCGGGGTCGCCGAGCGTCAGGGTGCCGTCCTCGACGATGGTGGGGCCGGTGTAGGTGCAGGGGGCGTTGAGGATGAGCGTGCCGAGGCCGGTCTTGGTGAGGCCGCCGCTGATGTTGGCGGCGCGGGTGACGGTGCCGATGGCCGCGCCGTTGCCGCCGCCGCCGATGAAGGCGACGGTGGGGGCGGAGGAGTAGTCCCGGCCGGGGTTGGTGATCTCGATTCCGGTGACGGCGCCGCTGGCGCGGTCGATGGTGGCGATGGCGGTTGCGCCGTTGCCGCCGCCGCCGCTGATGTTGACGTAGGGCGGGGCGATGTAGTTGGTGCCGCCGCTGGTGAGGGCGATGGCGGTGATGCCGAGGCCCGTGGGGGCCTTCAGCGGGATGTCGATGGAGCGCGTGACGTCCCAGCCGAGGTCGATGCGCGCGTCGCCGGGATAGACGTAGGCGTCCGTTGTGTTCGCGGCGTTCTCAATCGCGAAGAGGCGCGTTTCGGGCGCCACCCTGTTGGTGACGCTGAGCAGGCCGCCGTTGAAGTTGACGTTGACGGTGGAGGAGCGGTTCTTGCGCTGGAAGTGGGTGGTGGTGAGCGTGCCGCCGTTGAGGTTGACGATGGCCCACGCGGAAGCGTTGTTGCGGCCGCCGATGTAGATGCCGCGGTCGGTCATCGCGTCGGCGTCGCCCGTGACGGTGAGGATGGCGGTGCCGTTGTTGCTGCTGTTGTCGGACTCGTCGAGGAGGCGCAGTTCGCCGTAATGCTCGAAGGTGCCGCCCGCGAGGTGGAGGACGCCGCGACCGCCGCGGCTGAGGCTGAGGCCGCCGTTGTAGGAGTCGCCGACGGTGCCGTTCGCGGGGATGCCCCAGCGTAAGCCGTTGAAGATGAGGGCGCCGCCGTTCTGGCGGAGGAAGCCGACGGTGTTGCCGTTGTCCGCCCAGCCGAGTTGCGTGTAGCCTTTGAGGGTGAGTTCGCCGCTGTCGAGCTGCCAGTAGCCGTGGCCGTAGCGACCGAGGCGGCCGTCGTTGCCCGCGCCGCCGAGGCTGAGCCAGCGGCTGTTGCCGGACTGGTACACCGCGCCGACGGCGGCGGTGTCGCCGCCGTCGAGGCCGCCGATGATGAACTTGGCTTCGACCTGCGCGTCATCCTGCACGTCCACGACGGTGCGGGTGCTGCCGTGCGTGGCGATGTTGAAGGCGGAGCTTCCGGTGTTGTAGCCGCGATCCTCGTGTTTCAGAATCGCGTCGCCGCCGAGGATGACGCGGCTGTGGCCGGTGCTGATGCCGTCGTTCGGGACGGCCTCGCCGAAGGAGACGTTGTTGCGGACGGCGTTGAAGGTGACGGCGTTGGTGACGACGAGGGTTCCCGCGAAGGTGCGCAGGTCGCCGCTGCCCAGCGTGAGGTCGCCGTCGAGGGCGAGCGTGCCGAGGCCGTATTTCTCGAGGCCGCCGATGAAGACGCTGTTGAGGGAGGGGAGGCTGATGTCCGCGCCGGGGGCGACGTCGATCCCGAGGTATTTGCCGGAGCCGCTGGCGAACACGCCGCTCTCGGCCAACTGCGTGATTTCACTGACGACCCAGCCGTCGCCGCCCGCGTAGGTGCGCACGCCGCTGGCGTTTTGGAGGATGAGTTTGGCCGCCGCGCTGGCGATGCCGCCCGGCAGGCTGCCGGGGTAGCGCAGGCCGACGGTGGCGTTGGAGACGGCGATCGTCCCCGCGAAGGTGTTGGCCGGGTGCGAGAGCAGGCTCATGGCGCGCAGGCCGCCGTTGGAGACGCTCAGGCCGCCGGAGCCGGAGAGCAGCCCCGTGAAGTTCTTGTTGAACACGCCGGTCGCGATGAGGTTGAGCGTGCCGGGCAACGCGATGTCGGAGGCGAACACGTTCTTGTTGGTGTACTCGTCAAGGCCGTAGGTGAAGATGGTCGCGCCGTCGGCGGGGATGATGTTCCAGTTGACGGGGTTGGCGGTGGCGTACACCCCGAAGCGGCCGTCGGGGCCGATGAGCATATTGCGCTGGTTGTCGTTCGGGTGCAGCAGGCCCTCGAGCTCGATGCCGACCGCGCCGCCCTGAATGTCGAGGGCGGGCTTGGCGCTGGCCAGCGGCGCGTTGGAGACGCAGCCGTAGGCGCCGCCGAAGAGGTACAGGGGCGAGCCGCCGACCTTGGTGAGCGTGTTCCCCGCGAGGTCGAGGATCATGTTCGCGCGCAAGTCCCAACGCGCCGTTGCGCCGCCGAATGTCGCGTCGTCGGTCAGCGTGACGGTGGTGTCGCGGAAGGCGTTCATCTGGTTGACCGTGCCGTTGTTGACGATCGCGCCCATGCCGTCCACGCCCGCGCCGGAGACAGTGACGGGGTTGCGGATCGTCAGACCGTCGGTCACCAGCCCCGCGCCGATGTCGAGCGTGCCGCCGCCGGAAATGTCCACGGGGCCGAGGCCGAGCGAGCCGCCGTTGCCGACGAGGAGTGTGCCGCCGTTGATGTCCGTGCCGCCCTGATGCAAGTTCGCGACGGCCGGGGGAAGGAGCAGTTTGCCCGCGCCGGACTTGGCGAGTTTGCCCGAGCCGAAGGTGATGCCGGAGAGCGCGTCGAACGCGCCGAAGGGCGTGCTGACGGTGAGCGCGCCGCCGTCGATTTCCACGCCGCCCGAGAGCGAGACCCCGCCCGCCAGCACGATGTCGCCAAGACCCATTTTGAGCAGCGAGACCGCGCTGTCCTGCGGCTCGGCCACGGCGGCGTTGACGATGAGCGGCACGGCCGCGCTGTCGTTGCGGAGCGCGAATGCCGCGTTCTGCGCGGGCGCCGCGACGGGCGGCGGCAGCTGCCATTTGGCCATCAGGTAATTTTCGACCGTCTCGCGCTCGGTGGCGTCGAGGACGCGGTTGAAGAGCAGCACCTCGCCGACCTGCCCGCGCTGGGAGACCGACGTCGCGCTGTTGAAGAGGTAGCCGATGTAGAGGGGGGTGTCGAGGGTGTTCATGTCGTTGTCGGTCCGCGTCGGGCTGGCAGCCCCGTCAACGAACCCTTGCCATGAATACGGGTTGTCGCCCACGCCGTTGATGATGGAGAGCACGGTGGGGGTTGCGGGGGCGACGGGGGCGACGTTGATGTCCTGACCGTGTATCGAGAAGCGCGTGTCGTTGTTATTGTAGAAGAGTACGGAGAATCTGCGCCTGTTATCGCCCGTGCCGATGTTGACCTCGATGGTCGTGGTGGTCGTCTCGCGGCTTATGACCGCGATGAGGGTGCGCGGGGAGTTGCCCGCGATGCCCGTGTTGGCGCGGCTCTCGAGGCCCTGCCCGTTGGTGTGGATGCGGAGCATGGGGAGGGCGGAGTGCGAGGCCGCCCCCGTGGCTAACTGCGGGGGTGCGAATCCGGCGCGTACCACGCCGTCCGCATCCGCGAGCGAGCCTTTGTTCAGGAGGTTCGTGACCGTGCCGAAGTAAGTGCTCACCGTCGCCGCGTCTGCGGGGTCGTACCAGATGAGCGGGTTCAGGTTGGTGATCGCGGTGCTGTCGGGCAACGCCAGCGGCGGGGTCGGCGGTGTCACCGTGAGCGGCGGCAGCAACGTGCCGTCCATGGGGGCCACGCCAATGGTCAGCGCGTCAGCGCCGGATGCGATGGCGGCCTCGCTCAGCATCAGGTACTTGCCCGCAGTGTCCACGGTCGCGGAGTCGCCCGCATACGCCATCGTGAGGCTGTAGAGGAGCGTCGGGTTCGCGGGCAGGGCGATGGGTGAGCCGTTCACGGGCCCGATGGAATTGATGATGGCCTTGGTGCCGTCGTTGTTCGGCAGGGTGCTGTCACGGGTCGCGAGGCCCTGCGTGGGCAGCGACATCTCGGACAGCCCGAGGACAAGGTCATAGGTGGCGGGCGAGCCGTTGAGCGTCAGCCACGCGCCCACGGGGCCTGCGGAAAGGCCCGTGATGAAGATGCGGTTCGCGGCCGTGCCGGCGCCCGTCGCGGTGATGGCAACGAACGGTACGTTCAGCCCCCCGAGCGTCACGGTCGAGGCGTTCGCCGCTTGGGCGATTCTGATTTTGACGTTGCCGGAGGCGACGACCTCCGGGAGCGCGGCGGTGAAGGCGTCCGCCGCCGACGGGTTGACGGAGAGCGTCGCGCCCGCGGCCATCGCAATCTGTGCGCCGTTCCCGGCGGCGGTGGCGGAGTCGAGGTCGAGCGTCCCGCCGTTGATGATGATGCCACCCGTGAAGGTGTTGTTGCCCGCGAGCACCCATGTGCCGATGCCCTCCTTGCGGATGGCGAGCGTGCCGGTGTTGTCATAGATAGCGCCCGTGAAGCGGCCCTCGCTGGACGAGTTGCCGCGCAGCACAAGCGTCTGCGCCGAGTCGTTGATGTTATAGGCAGAGCCCGTGAACGTGACGGGGCCCGTACCGGCCTGCTCCAGCTGCCCGCCACCGTTACCGTTCATCATGAGTGGCCGGTCGGTGGTGTCGCCCGTGCCCGTGTAGCGCAGCGTCGCGAGGTAATTGAAGCGCAACGCGTTGTTCGCCCCGAGGGAGGAAGGCTCACCGACGTTTGCGAGTTTCGGCACCACGACCGTGTGGCCCGTCGTGATGAGGTTGTCCCCCCGCGTGAACGCGTTGGTCGGGCAGCCCATGACGACCGTCCCCGCGTCGTAGGTGTTGCTGAGGTACGTCTCGATGTTCGTGTTCCACGGCTCCGCAGGGTTGGGGCCGACGATCTCGGCGTTGTAGGTGAGCGTGTAGCCCAGAAGCGTGCCGCAGTCGAGAGGGTTCGTGTCGCCGCCCGTGGAGAACGCGAGCAGGCCCGGCCCGTTGATGGTCATATTCCCGCCGCGCACCTGTATGCCCGTGCCGCCGCCGTTGGAGACAGTGAACATCACGCCCTCGGCGATGTTCAGCGTCACGTTCGCCGGGCCGTAGAGTTGAATCTGCTGAATCGTCGGGACGCTCTCGGAGATGTTGATGACACCGCCCGCCCCCCTGAAATGGACGGCGGCGTTATTCTGCGGCACAACGCCCGTCGACCAGTTCGCCCCCGTCGCCCACTGCCCGTCTTTAGCATTCCCCGTCCACTCCACCTGCGCAAACGCATGGGACGCGAACAGCACACTCGCGGCGATGCACGCCGTCTTGACCACACCACTCAACTTTTTCATTTGACCATCTCCTTTATGAACCAGCCCTGACAGACCAATAAAAACCACAATTTACAGAATAACATTAGTGTATTCTCGGGATGACGGAAGTGTCAAGCGGAAAATCGTGGATTTTTCACTCCGAAATTCCCCGCATTTTCATGTTGACTTTCGCGCGGGGATCGTGTTAAATGTTTGCTTTCTTTCGGCGCGGCAGGTGGTTCCTGCCGCAGGAGATGGTTAGGATGACGAGTTGGTTTACAGTTTTTGCGGATCGGTGCTTTGCGTATTATTACGCGAAGTCGCCTTCTTTTTCACTGTAGCCCAATAACGCGCGTCGGTTTCGGTTGGAGAGTCCTGCAGTGAGAAAGCTGCGGGACTCTTTTTTGGTGAATGGAGATGAACATGATTATCACGTTGAGGGAGAAGAGTTCGCAACAGCAGGTGGACCACCTGACGGCCTGGCTGAAGGGGCAGGGCATCGGGGTGCACCTCTCGAAGGGGGAGTTCCAGACGATCATCGGGCTCATCGGTGACACGACGCGGCTGGACACGAAGTGCCTGGAGGGGCTGGAGATCGTCGAGCGCGTCATCCGCATCACGGAGCCGTTCAAGAGCGCGAACCGCAAGTTCCACCCGCTGGACACGGTGGTGGACGCGGGGGGCGCGAAAACCGGCGGGGGGCATTTCGCGCTCATCGCGGGGCCGTGCTCGGTGGAGTCGCCGGGGCAGATATTCGAGGTCGCGCGGCGCGTGAAGGCGGGCGGGGCGACGATGCTGCGCGGGGGGGCGTTCAAGCCGCGGACCTCGCCGTATGATTTCCAGGGCCTGCGCAAGGAGGGCATCGACCTGCTGGTGCAGGCGAAGCGGGAGACGGGGCTGCCGGTCGTGACGGAGATCATGAGCGCGAACCACCTGGACCTCTTCGGCGAGGTGGACGTGATTCAGGTGGGGGCGCGGAATATGCAGAACTTCGACCTCCTGCGCGAGCTGGGGCGCAGCCGGAAGCCTATCCTCATCAAGCGCGGCCTGGCGAACACGATCAAGGAGCTGCTGATGAGCGCGGAGTATGTGATGGCGGGGGGCAACGCGAACGTCATCCTGTGCGAGCGCGGCATCCGCACGTTCGAGTCGTACACGCGCAACACGCTGGACATCTCGGCGATCCCCGTCATCAGGGAGCTGAGCCACCTGCCCGTGGTCGTTGACCCGAGCCATGCGTGCGGCGTGGCGAAGTATGTGAAGGCGCTGTCGATGGGGGCGGCCGCGGCAGGCGCGGACGGCCTGATGATCGAGGTGCACGGCAACCCCGCCGACGCGCTGTGCGACGGGCCGCAGTCGCTCACGCCTGACCAGTTCGACGACTTGGCGGGGCAGGTGCGGCGCATACGGGAGGTGGCCGCGCCATGACGGTTGGCATCATCGGGCTGGGGCTGATCGGCGGGTCGCTGGCGAAGGCGTTCCGCGCGCGGACGCCCCATGCGGTGATGGGGCTGGATCGCGATGCGGCCGCCGTCGCGGCGGCGCAGGTGCAGGGGCTGCTGGACGGTGTGCTGGCGCCGGACACGCTGGCGGCCTGCGATGTGCTGGTCGTGGCGTTGCCGCCGAACGCGGCGCGCGCGTTTCTGGCGGGACACGCGGGGCGTGTCGGCAAGGGGGCGCTGGTGGTGGACTGCTGCGGCGTGAAGCGGGGCATCTGCGCGGAGGGCTTCGCGCTGGCGCGGAAGCACGGCTTTGACTTCGTGGGCGGGCACCCGATGGCGGGGCGCGAATACTCGGGCTTCGGGGCGTCGCAGGAGGGTCTGTTCGAGGGCGCGAGCATGATTGTGGTGCCGCCGCCGGATGGGGTGGGGGATGCGCTGGCCGGGCGTGTGCGCGAGGTGTTTCTGCCGCTCGGGTTCGGGCGCGTGGTGGTGGCGACGGCGGAGGCGCATGACGCGGTCATCGCGCTGACCTCGCAGCTGGCGCACGTGGTCTCTAACGCGTATGTGAAGAGCCCGCGCGCACAGGCGCACAGCGGGTTTTCGGCCGGGAGCTATGCGGACCTGACGCGCGTGGCGCGGCTGAACGAGCGGTTATGGACGGAGTTGTTTTTGGAGAACGGCGACTATCTGGCGGAGGAGATTGATTTCCTCATCCGGTCGCTCGCGGCCTGCCGCGACGCGATCGCGGGGCATGACGCGGAGGCGCTGGAGGCACTGTTGAGGCATGGGCGGGAATGTAAGGAAAGGCAAGATGAGCATTGACAAACTGAGGGTCGAGATTGACACCATTGATGACCAGCTGATCGACCTGTTCGAGCGGCGGATGCAGGTCGCGCTGGAGGTCGCGCGGCACAAGAAGGAGAGCGGCAGGCCCGTTTGCGATAACGTGCGGGAGCGGCAGCTTCTACATGACGTCTCGGGGAAGGTGGACACCGAGTTCGGGGTTTATACCCGTGTGCTGTTCTCCACGCTGATGGATTTGAGCCGCTCGTACCAGCACAAGCTCCTGGCGGGGGAATCGAAGCTGCGCGGCGCGATCGGGGCGGCGATCGAGCAGACCCCGAAGCTCTTCCCCGAGCGGGCGGTCATCGCCTGCCAAGGGGCGGAAGGGGCGCGCGCGCAGGCGGCTTGCGACAAACTCTTCGTCACGCCGAGCATCATGTATTTCAACACCTTCGAGGGCGTGTTCAAGGCTGTTGGGCAAGGGCTCTGCCGCTACGGGGTGCTGCCCATCGAGGACAACTCGGAAGGGTCGGTGAACGCGGTTTACGACCTGCTGCGGCAGCACAAGGTGAGCATCGTGCGCTCGGCGCGGCTCCAGACGGGCGCGCCGCAGGACGGCGGCGCCAACTACACGCGCTTCATCTGCATCTCGAGCAATCTGGAGATCTACCCCGGCGCGAACCGCACCAGCCTGATGCTGCTCATCCCGCACCAGTCCGGCTCGCTCTATCGCGTGCTGATGCGTTTCTACGCGCTGGACATGAGCCTCATGAAAATCGAGAGCCGCCCCCTCCAAGGGCGCAACTTCGAGTTCATGTTCTACTTCGACGTCGATGCCTCCATCTACTCGCCCGCGCTCCTGCAGCTCATCTGCGAGCTCGAGAACCAGATCCCCGACTTCCGCTATCTGGGCAGCTACACGGAGGTGGTGTGACAGGCGTTGTATGTTCGCCTGTTTTTTTCTTGACGCGAGACGAGGGGCTATAATAGAGTTGATGCGCTTTTAAGGAAAAAAAGCGTTGTTTCCTGAAATTGCAAAAACCATTCCGGCTGATTGCCTCACACATAATAGTGTCCGCCCTTGTTATTTTAGGGCAACCCATTTTTTTTCTCGCGCAGAGACGCAGGGACGCAGAGGGAGAGGTAATAAGTAATAAGTAATAGGTGATAAGTAATCCTGTTAATCCTGTCTAAAATAAACCTCCGTTTTTTCTCACACAAAGGCACGAAGGGCACAAAGGGAAGTAATAGGTAATATGTAAAAGGTATTCCTGCCAGAAAATACTTTGTGACCTTTGTGCCTTTGTGTGAGATAAAAGCAAGTGATAGGTGATAAGTAATCCTGTTAATCCTGTCTAAAAATCCTGTCAATCCTGTCAAAAATAAACCTCCGTTTTTTTTCTCGCGCAGAGGCGCAGAGACGCGGAGTTTTTTTCCAGAAGTTGACCCTACAAAATCTCTGCGCCTTTGCGTCCCTGCGCGAAAATAATCCTGTCAAAAATAAATGTCCGTTTTCGTTAACCACAATGGGCACTATTTTCAGGGCATTGCTATTGTGCCTATCGTGAAAACCATTGTGCCTGATTGGCGCGGCGAAAGGGCCGTGCCTCCCCTCCCCCTGAAAAAAAGTTTTTTCTTTGCAATATTCTAGTTGCGTATTTCACGCAGGTCAGGTATTATGTTTCACATTCTCAATCGGATTGGGTTTCCGTGGCAGGAGACTAGGTTCACTAAACAAAGCGAGGAACAGGATGAAGAAGGTTTTATTTGGTTGTGCGTTGGCGTTTCTGTGTGCATTCGGCGCAAGTGCCGCTGAAGAGGTGCGTTGGCCTGTCTGGTTCTCTTGGGGCGGTGACACGGACATCGATATCGTTGGTCTTCGCATGTCCGCCGGCGGGCGTTGCGAGCAGGTCACCGGGCTTGACTTGGGCCTCATCGGCCGCTCGCATTATTTCAACGGGATTCAGATCAACCTGCTCCGTTGCGATGTCGAGGACGCGCTGGCAGGCTGGCAGATCTCGCTGGGTTACAACTCGGTCGGGATGGGTCATGCCGCGGGCTTGCAGACGGGCCTTTGGAACGAAGCGCAGGCGACGTTCCACGGCGTCCAGTTCGGGCTGGTCAACCTGACGAGCTACGCGAAGGGCTTCCAGATCGGGCTGATTAACCGCGCCGACGACCTGTACGGTTTCCAGGTCGGCCTGATCAACGTCATCCGCAACAGCACCGTGCCGTTCTGCCCGATCGTCAATATCGGGTTCTAATTTCAGGTAGAGCGCCGTGTTTTCATCATCCCCCGTGTCCGGCCTGCCGGATACGGGGTTGCTTATTCCAAAGGAGCCATCATGCTAATCAAACCGTTCGCCGCGTTGCGCCCCGCGCCCGGGAAGGCGGCCGCGCTGGCGGCCGTGCCGTACGATGTCGTGGACACCGCCGAGGCGCGCGCGCTGGCCGCCGGTAACCCCGACAGTTTCCTGCACGTCTCGCGCCCCGAGATCGACCTGCCCGACGACGTTGACATCCACGACGACCGCGTCTATGCGCAGGGCGCGAAGGCGTTCACGGACTTCCAGGCGCGAGGCGTCCTCCTGCGCGAGGCCGCCGAGCATTTCTACGTCTATCGCCAAGTCATGGGCGCGCACAGCCAGACGGGGGTCGTCGCCTGCTGCAACATCGACGACTACGCCAACGACATCATCCGCAAGCACGAGAAGACGCGCAAGGACAAGGAGGACGACCGCACGCGCCACTGCCGCGAGCTCAACGCCAACTCGGGCCCTGTCTTCCTCACCTACCGCGACACCGCCGTGCTGGACGCGCTCGTCGCGGAAGTGCAGAAGGGTACGCCGCTTTACGACTTCACGGCGGCGGACGGCATCCGGCACACGGTCTGGCGCGTGGACGGCGATGCGCGCGCATGGGTCGTGGCGTTCGCGCAAGTCCCGCTCGCGTATGTGGCGGACGGCCATCACCGCGCGGCGGCGGCCTACCGATCGGGTTTGCAGCGCCGCTCGGAGAACGCCGCGCACACGGGCGCGGAGGAGTACAACTGGTTCCTCGCGGCGCTGTTCCCCGAGACGCAATTGCGCATCCTGCCCTACAACCGTTGCGTCGCCGACCTGAGCGGCCTCACGGCCGAGGCCTTCCTGAAGAAGGTCAAGGCCATCTTCAACGTCGAGCCTGTGACGGGCGCAGAGCCCTGCGGCCCGCGCGAGGTGCGGATGTATCTGGCGGGGGCGTGGCACAAGCTGACGTGGGACGCGTTCGAGGCCGACCCCGTCGGGCGGCTCGACGTGAGCGTCCTGCAGGACCGCCTGCTCGCGCCCGTGCTGGGCATCGCCGATCCGCGCACCGACACGCGCATCTCGTTTGTCGGCGGCATCCGCGGCACGGGCGAGCTCGTCAAGCGCGTGGACGCCGGCCGCGACGCGGTGGCGTTCGCGATGTATCCCGTGACCGTCGCGCAGATGATGGACATCGCCGACGCGGGGCAGATCATGCCCCCGAAAAGCACCTGGTTCGAGCCCAAGCTCCGTTCCGGCCTGCTCGTGCACACGCTCGATTGAGACGGCAGAAACGGTGGGCTTCTTATCCATCTGGGATGTAGCAATGCGGTTGCGAAACATGATTGTGTTCATGGAGACATGCCCATGCGAGGTTTGACGCGCGAGCAGGTTCTTGCCAGCAGACAGGAGCACGGCGCGAATGTGTTAACGCCGCCTCCGAGGAACCCGTGGTGGAAGGATTTCCTGAGGTGTTTAGAAGAGCCGATCATACGCATCCTGCTGGTGGCGCTCGTGCTGTCGGTGGGGGTGTCGTGTTACCCGTTCTTCGCGGGACGCGCGGGCATGTCGGTGTTCCTTGAGCCGACGGGTATCCTGCTCGCGGTCCTGCTGGCCACCGTGGTTGGGTTTTTGTTCGAGCGCAGCGCGAACAAAAAGTTTGAAGTCCTGAACAAGGTCAACGACGGCGAGCTGGTGAAGGCCGTCCGTGACGGCGCGGCCTGCCGCATCAGGAAATGCGACGTGGTAGTCGGCGACATCGTGAAAATCGAGACGGGCGACGAGCTCCCGGCGGACGGGGAACTCGTCGAGGCGGTGGCACTCCAAGTGGACGAGTCCTCGCTGACGGGCGAGCCGACGTGCGACAAGACCGCCAACCCCGCCGATTTCAAGCAGGATGCCGCCTACGCCTCCAATCAGGTCTTGCGCGGGACGAAGGTGCTGACCGGGCACGGCACGGTCGAGATCACGCGTGTGGGCGACAGGACGGAGGCAGGGAAGGTCTTCAAGGGCGTGCAGATCGACAGCAGCGTGGTTACGCCGCTCAATGAGCAGCTGGGCAAACTGGCGGGGCTCATCACGAAGGCGAGCTATGTGCTGGCGGGCCTCATCATCACTGGGCGGATGTGCTGGTGGCTCCTCGGTGTGCAGGAGGGGGCGTTTGACTGGGCGGCGTTCGTCGGCTTCGCGCTGAACACGGTGATGATCGCGGTGACGCTGATTGTGGTGACGGTCCCGGAGGGGCTGCCCATGAGCGTGACGCTGAGCCTCGCGCTCAGCATGAAGCGGATGCTCTCCGCCAACAACCTCGTGCGGAAGATGCACGCTTGCGAGACGATGGGCGCGACGACGGTCATCTGCACGGACAAGACAGGGACGCTCACGCAGAACCGCATGAAAATTGCGGGCACGGCCTTTTACGCGGGCGGGCCGCAGGAAGACGTGGCGCGTTTGACCCACGAGAGCTTTGCCGTGAACACTACGGCGGACCTTAACCTCGCGAACCCCGGCAGCCCCGAGCCGCTGGGCAACCCCACGGAAGCTGCGCTGCTGTTCTGGCTCCATGACAAGGGCGTCAATTACCTAGACATCCGCGATAAGGCGAAGGTGATCGCGCAGCTCCCCTTCTCCGCCCAGAACAAGTATATGGCGACGGTCGCGGAATCGCCCGCGTTCGGGGGGCGGCGCGTCCTGCATGTGAAGGGGGCGCCGGAGATTGTCCTCGGGATGTGCGGGACGGCTCCGGCCACGCAAGCGGATGTGGAGGCGCGGCTCGCGGCATACCAGGGCCGGGCGATGCGGACGCTGGGCTTTGCCTTCCGTTTCCTGGACGCGGGGGACAGTTCCGTCACGGACGGGAAACTGACCCTGCGCGACCTGACGTTCCTCGGGATCGCCGCGATCTCGGATCCCGTGCGTGCGGACGTCCCCATGGCCATCCGCGAATGCGTGGCCGCGGGCATCGCCGTGAAGATTGTCACGGGCGACACGCCCGGGACCGCGAAGGAAGTCGGGCGGCAGATTGGGCTGTGGGACACGGATGAGCCGGAAGACAATCTGATCACAGGGGCGGATTTCGCCGCGCTTTCGGAAGAGGCCGCGCTGGCACGGCTCGGCGCGTTGAAAATCATTGCCCGCGCGCGACCGATGGACAAGCAGCGGCTGGTCGAGCTGCTCCAGAAAAAGGGGCAGGTAGTGGCTGTCACGGGCGACGGGACGAACGACGCGCCGGCGCTCAACGCCGCGCAGGTCGGGCTCTCGATGGGCGACGGCACCTCCGTCGCCAAGGAGGCCAGCGACATCACGATCCTCGACAACTCGTTCGTCAGCATCACGCGCGCGGTGATGTGGGGGCGCTCGCTCTACCAGAACATCCAGCGGTTCATCCTGTTCCAGATGACGGTCAACGTGACGGCCGGCCTCACCGTGCTGATCGGCGCGTTCATCGGCATGGAGTCGCCGCTGACGGTCACGCAGATGTTGTGGGTGAACCTCATCATGGACACGTTCGCCGCGCTGGCGCTGGCATCCCTGCCGCCGAACGAGGCGGTCATGCGCGACACGCCGCGCGACCGCGGCGCCAACATCATCACCGGGCCGATGGCGCGGCGGGTCATCGGGGCTGGCGTGTTCTTCGTGCTCCTGCTGTTCGGGCTGATGCAGTATTTCAAGCACGCGGACATCACGTCGCTGGCGCAGTTCAGCCTGTCGGATTTTGCGCGGAGCTATTTCAACTTCGGGAAGGGCAACGGGCTCTCGGCGTATGAGCTGTCGCTGTTCTTCACGATATTCGTCCTGCTCCAGTTCTGGAACATGTTCAACGCGAAGGCGTTCATGACGGGCAGGACAGCGTTTGCCGATCTGGGGAAAAGCGGCGGTTTCATGGTGATTGCCACGGTGATTCTGCTCGGGCAGTGGGTCATCGTGACGGTCGGCGGGGCGATGTTCAACGTCACGCCGCTGGCGGCGCTAGACTGGGGCATCATCCTCAGCGCGACATCGCTGGTGCTGCTGGTCGGCGAGATTGCCCGCGCGTTTTTCGGGCGGGGAACCGGGAACGGGAAACATGATATTCACAATTGAATTTTTCGGGAAATTAGGGTAAACTAGAATTTTTCAGCTAACAGAAGGGTTTCATGACGATACGTAGTTTTTTCGAGGACGCGGTGACGCAGTCGCCGCAGTTGCCCGCCCAGAAGTTTTTTGAGGGCAACAAGTGGGTGTCGCGGAGCTACGCGAGCCTGAAGGAGCGGGTCATCCGCGCCGCCGTCGTGCTGCGGCACCTGAACCTCCAGCCGGGGCGGCAGAACGTGGCGCTGATGATGGAGAACTGCCCGGAGTGGCAGGAGATTTACCTCGCGCTGGCGGGGTCGGGGCTGGCGGTCGTGCCGCTGGACCCGAAGCTGCGGGCGAACGAGGTGTGCCACATCCTGCGCGATTCGGAGGCGGTGGCCATCTTCGCCGGGACCCGGCTGAGGAACGTCATCGAGCAGGCGGTGGCGGGGCTGCCGTCGCTGGCGTCGTGCGTGTGGGTGGGGGAGGGCTCGGGCATGGTGGAGGCGGTGAAGGGGCGCGTGAGTTGCGCGTATGAGGCCGTCACCAACTGCGCGGCGGCGGCGTATGAGGCGGCCCGCGAGTGGTTCGAGGGCCACACCCCCGACGAGCATTCCATCGCGTCGATCGTCTATACGTCCGGCACGACGGGCAAGCCGAAGGGCGCGGTGCTGACGCACGGGAACTTCACGGCGAACGTGCTGTCCACGCTCGAGCGCATCACGTTCTACGCGAACGAGAATTTCCTGAACGTGCTGCCGCTGTTCCACTCGTTCTCGTTCACGGCGAACTTCATGGTGCCGCTGCGCATCAAGGCGTGCTGCAGCTTCGCGCGGTCGGTGAAGACGATGGGGGAGGACATGCGGGTGCTGCAGCCGACCATCCTGTTCGCGGTGCCGCTCATGGCGGAGAAGATTTACCGGCGCATCACGGAGAAGATGAACGGCAGCGTGGTGGCGCGGCTGCTCCCGCGCATCGGGCTGAAGTCCATCGTGCGCAAGAAGGTGCGCGCGACGTTCGGCGGGAAGCTGCGTTTCCTCGGCATCGGCGGCGCGGCGTCGGACGTGGAGGTGCTGCGGGGCTTCCAGTCCATCGGCATCCCCGTGCTGGAGGGCTACGGGCTGACGGAATGCTCGCCGGGCGTGGCGTACTCGGACCTGGACGACTATATCCCCGGCACGGTCGGGCGCATCATCCCCGGCATGGAGTACAAGATCATCAACAAGGACAATACGGGCGCGGGCGAGCTCTGCGTCAAGGGCCCGAACGTGATGCGCGGCTACTACAAGAACGCGGAGGCCACGGCCGAGATCATCGACGCGGACGGCTTCTTCCACACGGGCGACCTCGTGCACCTCGACGAGCACGGCAACATCCGCATCTGCGGCCGGCGCAAGGCCCTCATCGTGAACCGCGAGGGCAAGAACATCTACCCTGAGGAGATCGAGCAGGTCATCGAGCGCTGCCCGCTGGTGCAGGACGTCATCGTGCTGGGCTACCACGGCGCGGGCGAGACCAGCGAGCGCGTCGGCGCGATCATCGTGCCGAAGGAGGATGCCGTCGCCGATGAAGAGGCCATCCGCGAGGCGGTCTCCGCCCTGTGCCGCAAGCACCTTGCGGACTACAAGCTGCCGCGCAAGATCGTCTTCCGCAAAGACGCGCTCGAACGCACCTCCACCATGAAGGTCCGCCGCGTCACCTACGCCGGGACGCTGGATGAGAATTGAGATCGAACATCCAATATCCAACAGGGAACATTCAACGTCCAAGTGAAATGCGCTTCGGTTTTGTACCCCAATTGGAGGGCGAGACAGGGGACCCCATTGGCGCGGCGTGTGGCCCATGGGGCAGGAAGCCGCAAAGGCTGAAAGCCTTCGGGAATATCCAATATCCAACACGGAATGTCCAATGTCCAAGTTAAGGTGGCTCGGGCATTCCTGCCCGAGGGCAAGGCGAGGGCTGAAAGCCCTCGGGAATATCCAATATTCAACACGGAATATTCAACGTCCAAGTAAAATGCGCTCTGGAGGTCGCGCATCCCCTCCCTCCACGCAGGAATTGTTAATTATGCATTATAAATTATGCATTATGCATTAGCACAAGGCTGAAAGCCCTCGGGGAATATCCAATATTCAACACGGAATATTCAACGTCCAAGTAAAATGCGCTCTGGGGGTCGCGCATCCCCTCCCTCCACGCAGGAATTGTTAATTATGCATTATAAATTATGCATTATGCATTGGCACAAGGCTGAAAGCCCTCGGGGAACATCCAATATCCAACAGGGAACATTCAACGTCCAAGTGAAATGCGCTTCGGTTTTGTGTCCCAATTGAAGGGCGAGACAGGGGACCCCATTGGCGCGGCGTGTGGCCAATGGGGCAGGAAGCCGTGAAGGGTGAAGCCCTTCCGTATCATAGCGCAGGGCAACGCCCTGCGTTGGGGCAACGTAATGCAATCAAGGCTGAAGGCCTTGCGGAACATGACGCACGGGCTCAGGTTTCGTTTATCCGCAAGGCCTTCAGCCTTGATTACGTTGCGCGTCCTTTTCGTAGGGCGTTGCCCTACGCTGTCATCCGCAAGGCCTTTGGCCTTGTGGAACATTCAACATCCAAGTGAAATGCGCTTCGGTTTTGTACCCCAATTGGAGGGCGAGACAGGGGACCCCATTGGCGCGGCGTGTGACCAATGGGGCAGGAAGCCGTGAAGGGTGAAGCCCTCGGGGAATATCCAATATTCAACACGGAATATTCAACGTCCAAGTTAAGGTGGCTCGGGCATTCCTGCCCGAGGGCAAGGCCAGGGCTGAAAGC
>WRJS01000051.1 GCA_009778475.1 Kiritimatiellota bacterium
GGGAGCGCGGCGGCCGGGGGGGCGGACGCTGGACCCACTTCGCCCCGCCCCCCCGGGCACCCGCCCCCCCTCCATATCACGCCATCCATATCTCGCCCTCCATATCACGCCATCCAAACAGGGTAATCCCCTACTCCGTCATCTGTATTTTACAGGACACTAGCGCAGTTCCGCCGCCTTCTTCTTGTTGATCTCGGCGGCCTGCTTGCCGACGGCCTCGGGCGATGTGCCGTTCTTTTGGGCGATGGCCTCGTAGGCGATCTTGCGGTCGGCGTTCTCAGCCTTCAGCACGCCCACCACGCCTTCGTCGTCCGCCGCGCTCTTCTTGACGACAAGATACCCGGCCGCGCCCTCTTCGGCCACGCCTTTTTTCAGCAACTGCTCGACCGCTTCGCGCCGCTCTTTCCGGCGGGCCTTGGCATCCGCAAGCGCGTCCGCCATCGAGACACTCGCGACGCCGATCACCAACGCCACCGCAACACTGATTATCCGTTTCATCTTAAACATCCTTTCCGCGAGTTAGTCCAAATCCAAAAAGTCCTCAAGCTCTTTCTGAACTTTCAGGTTAATGTCCATCGTGATTTTAATCGGCGCGATCTCCGCCCGAATATCATGCTGGGTCTTGATGCAGCCGCCAAAACCCGATGCCATCGCCAACGCCAGTGAGGCGGTCAAGCATAGCCTTCTCATTGTGTCTCTCCTTTTCATTGTGACAATTTCAGCCCCATGTTCAACACCGTTTCGAGTGAGCCGCGCACATTCAGGTTCAAGTCAACCGGCGCGGGCCATTCCTTGGAGTTCGACTTCCCCTGCAGCCAGAGGCGCAACGCCGCGCCGCCATCGTCGTCCGTGTCCAACTCAACCCGTATGGCGTCGAAATCCATGTCGCTGAGCGCCTTCGCCAGCGGCCTGTCCACGTCCGAGTGTATCCCCGCCTGCGCCAGCAGCGCCTCCAGCGGCTTGCTGTCCTCCAAGCGGAATGAGCCCCCCTGCCCCGGCAGCGAATAGAGGTAGCCGGGCTTCAGGCGGACGCGCCCGTTGTCGAGCGCCACGGGGAAGCGCCCGAACAGCACCCCCTCGGCGTGATCCGCCTTGAACGGCAGCGTCACCATCAGCATCTCGCCCAAGTCAATGCGGTCCGCATAGACCGTCACCTCCACGCGCGGGTTCTGCGGGTCAAGGTGGATCGAATACGTGTAGAGTTTGCCCTTGCAGAAATCAGCCTCCATGCGGTCGATAAAAAACTCCCTCGGCGTCGCCTGAAATTCGACGCGCCCATTGTCTAAACGGATGTCGCCCATTTTCATTGCCTCGAAAGCGACGAACGGCCGCTGGACCGTGCGCGCCTCCACGCCCGCCTCGAACGGTACGCGCACCGTGATGCCCGACACGTCAAGCCCCCCCCGCGTCAGGCTGCCGCCCGACACATCCAACTGCCCCAGCAGGTACGGCTGGCTCCCCAGCAGGCGCAGGTCAGCCCGCACCGCGAGGCTCCCCTTGACGCGCGTCTCCGCATCGATTTTCCGCAGCCACGCCGCCAACGCGTCCTCCGGCCCCAGCGCCATGTCAGGGACCTCCAGCCCCACCGTCAACTGCCCCGGGGCATCCAGCGGCACCTGCGCCGACGCCTGAATGTTGAGCGCGCTCCCCTCGCAGCGCACGCCCGCGCGGACATCCACCACGCCGCCCGCGTTCGTCAGCGCAAACCCCGTCGGCACGATGCCAAGCCCGTCCAGCGTCATCCGCTCCCACGCAATCTCTGGCGCATCCGGGAACGCGATGCCCTCCGCCATCGACCACGTGAACGGGATTGCCGCGTTCAGGTCTTTGACCTCGAACACATCCCCGGCTTTGCACGCGCCGCCCTCCACCGCAAGCCCCACGTTCACGACCGCATTCGACGTATCGGCCGTGCTGAACGGCGGCAACTCGATAACCATTGACGCGCGCTCAACCCCGGCCGTCGCACAGCCCCCCCCCGGCAATTCCGGTGAGGTCCACTGCGCCTTGTCCGCATACACTGCCACATCCATCTTTGTCTCCACGGCACTGTAGCGGATATCCCCCCCGCCACGGACCGTGCTGTGCCAATCACCCGACGCCGACATCACGTCAAACTCCGGGACGTGCAGCACCGCCTCCCACTTCGGGACATCCGCAATATCCCGCAACGTCGCATTCCCCTTGAACGCAATCCCGTTCGTGTCCGCCAGCCGTACGCCGCTCTTCGCCAGCCAGTTGTTCGCGTTGACCCGGCCCTCGAACGTCCCCGTGGCGTGCCCGTATGGCGGCGACGCATCCAGCGTCATGCGAAAATCCATGTGTGCGCGGTTGCCCTGCGAACTGTACATCCCGTCCTCGACCACCACTTCCGTGCGCACGTCGCCCAACCAGCCGCCGCGAATCTCGGCGCGCCCCTCGACCGCCGCGCGGCCCGCCGCGAAACGCCCCTCCGGCAGCGTCACCGACGTGCGTCGCGCCTCCGCCACGAACCGCGCCGCGCCCTCCCACGGCGCTTCCGCCGCACCCGTGGCCTGCGCCAAATCCGCCTCCGCGCGGAGCGTCCCGCCGTCCGTCAGAAGGCGCGGCATCAACGGCAGGATGTCCGGCAGGATTTTCGCCGCCGCGCGCCCTGACAGGTCCGTGTCCAGCGTCGCCCGCAACGCGCGGTTCGTCCCCGACTCCTGAAACGCCGCCGTCCCCCGCACGCTCAGCAGCCGACCCTCCTCCTGCGACACCTGGATGTCCCCGCCCGAGCGCAACCCCGCGATGCCCATGCTCACGCGGCACTGCGCGTTCGTCAAATTCCCCGACGCCTCCAGCCTCGCCGACTGCAGCGTCACCTCCACATCCTGCCCCGGCACCGTCACCACACTGCCGCGCCCGAACTCCGCCGTGACCTGAAAATGCTCGATGTTCGTCCACGCATTTGCGTTCAACTCCATGCGCACCACCGCGCTACAATTCGACACCGCCACGGGCAACCGCGCCATCTCTTCGGGCATCACCTCTTGGACGGAATCCAGCAACCATGCCACGTCCCCCACCTGCGTGTCGCCATACAGCTGCACAAAGCCGCACCACGGGATGACCTCCCCATTCACATTCAGGACACGCGGCGAGCGCAACCCATCCTGCACGGTCAGGTTCAAAGCATACCCCGCCCGGCGGTGGGTCATCATCGCCCTCGCCTCGGCTATGCGGAGCGTCGACACGCTCTTGCCCCCGCTCCGCAAAAAAATATTCACATCCGAAACATTGACCGCGCTGACCATAAAATCCAACGATGCCTCCCCCGCCTCCTGCGCCCCCTCCGCCTCCAAGAGCGGCCCCAGCCGCTCCAGCAGCGGCACCGTCACCCGCGCCCCGTCAAGGTCAACGGGAATATCGACCTTATCAACGTCCACCATGGTGATTACACCGCACAACACTTCCGGGAAAGAGAAACGCACGCACAGAATGCCGACACCCAGCAACGTCTCCCCCGCCTCCGTCTCGACACGTATATTCTGTAATGACACACGGTCAGGCAGCAACTCCGATATCTCGAACGAGACATCCGACAGCCCGCGCTTGTCCAGCTCCTTCCGCGCAATTTTCGTCGCCCACTCGATGCGCTTGTTCCACGCCACGACCCCGAGGATCACCGCGTTCACCGCCACCAGCAGGAACACAAACACCAACGCCCGCCACAACGCGCGTAAACAAGATTTTTTATGTCGCCGAGCCTCCGCCATAACATTTAATTAGGAATAAGGTGGCACGGGCATTCCTGCCCGTGGTCTAATGCGGGCAGGAATGCCCGCACCACCTTCTTAAAATGGGCGGAGAGCGTTCCCCGCGCACCAATTAACGTTCCGCGTTTCTTCACTTCCTTTCCTCGCTTCCCCTTCATATTGACAACGGCACCTTGGACGGGCAACACACCCCCCTTTCCACGGTTAGTAATAATCGCATATTCTTCTGCGCCGCGCAAGCCATTTCCAAAACGGGATGCGCCGTAAAAAACCGTTGCACGATTTCCCGAGAAAGGCTATACTCCTAACATGATTCTGTTCCCGTATAGTTTTGGGTCCAGTTGCCGGCGGTTAGCGATCAGCGGCCAGTACGCCGACGACGCCCACGACCGCCTCGACGCCGTCGCCTCCCCGGGAGCGCAGGGCTTCCGCCCTGCAATCACCGCCGCCTACTCCCACAACCCCCTCACGAAGATAACTAGCGGGTATCCTGCAAGGTAACCCTAACGGAGGAAAGACTAACATGATTATGTACCGAATGCTTCATTTGTCTTTTATTGCGGGAGTGATGTTATGCTTCACAGCGTCATGTATTTCCCTTGAAACTCAGAAAGCATCCAACTTCGCGAATAATGTCTGGCCGTCCTCTGACGCATTGTCTAATAAACTGGACGATCTTGCCCGCGTGAACCGTCTAAATGCTGGGCTGAAAGAGGGCATGGTCTTATTTAAACCGAAAATTGACAGTGCTATTTTTTCTGCGTGCTCTACAGTGATAGATTCAGGAAGCTACCAAGAACACTTGAGAAAACTGGAAAGCAGCGTAGATTTAGAACTGCGTGTGAAGATAGTGGAATTAAAGGCGTTGCAGGAAATACAGGAGGGGGTAAAATGATTACGTACCGAATGCTTCGTGTGCCTTTTCTCTTGGGGCTTATGTTGTCTCTCGTAGCGTCATGCGCTTCTTTAGAAACTCAGAAAGCATCCAGCATTACGAACAGCGACTGGTCGTTCCCTGAGGCACTGCAAGATGCATTAGACGAGCTTGTTCTATTGAACTACCGTATTGGTACGATGAAATTGGTTATGGCAGACATCTATCCAAAATCGGAAATTGATAGCGCTATTTTTTCTGCGTGCTCTACAGTAATAAATTCTGAATATTACCAAGAACACTTGAAAACATTGGAAAATAGCGTAGATTTAGTGTTGCGTGCGAGGATGGCGGAATTTGAGGCACTTAATGACGTATTGAGAGGTCCGTTTTAACATTTGTGCTATTAAACATACTTCGGTTCATTTGGGGTCGGACATTCATTTGGTGTCGTATCTCCTCATTTGACATTTCTGCTCAAAACCCCTTGCGCGATCCCCGCCGCAGGAGTATATCCTCAACATGATTTTGGGCATGCATCGGGGCCGTGCCCCCGCGTCTGGCATTTCCCCGTGACAGGGAAAAAGGAGGGCTGTGGGCTCCGCACGGCGGCATAGAGGCCCGCTGAGGCAGGCATCCCCGCGCCTTCGAATCAGGAATCGCCGGGAGCGCAAGGCTTCCGCCTTGCATTTATTATAATCGTGCAAGGCGGAAGCCTTGCGCTCCCGGCACTCTGCGTGAAAAAACAGGCGGGTCATCTAAAAAACGTTGCATGAACCCATCCATAAGAGTATATTCTCATTATGGATTTTTGTCCGCATAGTTTTGTCAAGAAGGTGGCACGGGTATTTCTTCCCGTGATTCCTTCTGCGGGCCGGAATTCCCCTGAAGGGGCGCATACAGCCCGCACCACCTTATGCACCGCAACCTCATAACCTCCATGCTCAAATGAAAACGAAGGCCGTGCTGCTGCTGTCGTTCGCCGCTCTTGCGCTCTTGTCGGGCTGCGTGTCAAAGGCGGCCCGGCAATGCCTGTCGGACAGGGAGTTGAGCGATGCGATTGCCAAGGATAATGTTGAGGCCGTCGCCAGATTCCTGCGGAAGGTGTCGCCGGACTACCGCCTCTGGGAAGGTGAGGATTACGTTGAGGTTCCCCTTATTACGGAGGCCGCAGTGGAGGAGGCAATCGGGGTCATGGAGCTCCTCCTGATGAAAGGGGCGGACAAGGGGCAGCGCATGACCGGCGACCAGAACCAACGCCCTCTGGAGCGGTATTTTTTGTTTCACGACGAGACAAACGCGAATGAAAGGGTTGTGGCGTTGCTACGGCGAGACAGGCAAAACACCCCGGAGGAGGACGCCGTTGAATTGGTCGAGGTGATGCTCTTTAGGGGTTTCCTTCTCCCGTCCACCCCGCTCCACCTGTCGGTGACCGGGCTCCCGCCGCCCGTCAGCACGGGCGATCTGCTGGACGCCCTTATCCGGAAAGGCTACCCTCTGACAAGAGGCAGCCGGGACACCGTGCTCGACGCAATCGAGATTATTTTTCAAAGGGTGGATGAGGACACATACATGGTGGAGATGGCTCGAAACAAAGACATCCCCCTCGCCAATGTTTTCTGGGAGGGGAAGTTAGAGAAACGCTACGGGTACTGGATGTACACGGGGCTTGGCCACTGGCATAATTGAGGCCAACCATCGGGTTACTAACAAGGCGGTTGAATCCATTATACATTGCCCTGAAAGGGCGTTGTCAATCGCGTATTCCGAGGGCGCAGGGCTTCCGCCCTGCATTTATTGTCAGCAAGGCGGAAGCCTTGCGCTCCCGGCATCATAACCACAAGGCTTTCAGTCTGCTTCCTAGGGGCATAACGCCCCTCTTCCCTTTCGTCTCCTATGTCTCCTCCCCTGAGCGCACCCTACTTGGACGTTGGATATTCCGTGTTGGTTATTGGATATTCCTCGCCCCTCCGTCCCCTCCCCCCGAGCGTACCCTACTTGGACATTGAATATTCCGTGTTGGTTATTGGATATTCCGCAAGGCCTGCGGAGACGGATAATCATCCGTCTCTACGTTCGCGCCCGCCCCCGCCGTCGCCCTACCAGTCGTTACCCCACAGCGCACCCTACTTGGATATTGGATATTGAAATTTTCCGTTGCGTAATTTTCCTGCCCGAGCTATACTCATGGCATGATTTTGGTTTTATATAGTTTTAGGATTAGTGTTCAATTCCATTCTTCTCGCCCAGCAGCCGGACGGACTTAAAAAAGGCAAGACCCCATGACGACAATCATTCTCCTCTCCGTTCTCCTCGGCCTCGTATTCGTGGCAGTTGTGTTACTTTGCCTTCTGTTGCGCCGTCCAGTGGCGCAGATCGACCGGGACGTTATCCTGACGGCGTTGGGCGATGCGCTGAACCGGACGGAACAGAACATCCGTTCGGAAGTCAACACACGCCTCGACGCGCTTCGCGGCGCGTTGGACGAACGGCTGGAGCAGACGCGCAAGGCCGTGAATGAACGGCTGGAGCAGATGCGGGCGACGACCGAGGACATCATGGCGAAGACGCGCACGGAGATGGCCGATTCGGCGGCGCGGTCGCGCGAAGAGGGGCGTGCGCAGGCCTCCGAATTCCAGAAGGCGACATCCGCCGCGCTCGCGGATGCGCGTCACGCGCAGAACCAGCAGCTTGCCGATTTCGCCACACGCCTGGGGCAGGTGCAGACCACGCTGTCCGAAACGCTCTCCCAGACGCGCGCGGAACTGAACGCCGCCGCCGCCGAGACGCGCAAGACGCTGGACGCGCGGCTGGATGCGCTGGCCGCGCAGAACGCCGAGAAGCTGGAGCAGATGCGGCAGACGGTGGACGAGAAATTGCAGTCCACGCTGGAAAAACGGCTGGGCGAGTCGTTCAAGCTCGTCGGCGACAATCTGGAGCGGGTCATCAAATCGCTCGGCGAGATGCAGGCGGTGGCTTCCGACGTGGGCGACCTCAAGCGCGTCCTCGCCAACGTCAAGACGCGGGGGACGTGGGGCGAGACGCAGCTGGCGGCGCTGCTGGAGAATTTCCTGCAGGCCGACCAGTACGCGCAGAACGTCCGGCCCAACCCGCGCAGCGACAAAGTGGTGGAGTTCGCGGTCAAGCTGCCGGGCCGCGACGACGACGGCAAGCCCGTGTGGCTGCCCATCGACTCGAAATTCCCCCGCGAGGATTACGAGCGGCTGATGCAGGCGGCCGACCGCGCTGACGCGGAGGGCGCGGAGGCGGCGAGCCGGGCGCTGGCGGCGGCGGTCGAGTCCTTCGCCCGCGACATCCGCGACAAGTACATCGCCCCGCCGCACACGACCGATTTCGCCGTGCTGTTTCTGCCCACCGAGGGGCTGTACGCCGAAGTGCTGCGCCGCCCCGGCCTCGCCGACCGGATCCAGCGCGACAGCCGCGTGCTGATTGCCGGGCCCACCACGCTGGCCGCGCTCTTGAACAGCCTCCAGATGGGGTTCAGGACGCTGGCCATCCAGAAACGCTCCGCCGAGGTCTGGAAAACGCTGGGCGCAATCAAGACGCAGCTCGGGCTGTTCGGCGGCCTTCTGGACAAGGTGCAGGCGAAACTGGACGAGGCCGGGACCGCCGTGGGCAAAGCCTCGGAGCGCCACCGCATCCTGTCCGGCAAGCTTTCCAAAGTCGAAGCCCTCCCCGCCTCCGAAGCCTCCGCGCTGACAGGGCTGGATACCGCAGAAGACGCCGCAATCAGCGATGGCGACGCGCCATGATGTTTTGAGGATGAGTGGCCCGTGGTGAGTGCGTCAGGTCAGTAGCTTGCCGCCGCTCTCCAAGGAGACCTAGGGCGTGTAAAATACAGATGAAGGGACGCTCGCCCTTCATCCCTCCATTTGTCTGACGGCTCGCGAGGACGCTCGCCCTCCATCCCTCCATCTGTCTAACGGCTCGCGGGGACGCTCGCCCTCCATTTGTCGTTCGCCCTCCATTTGTCTAACGGCTCGCGGGGACGCTCGCCCTCCATCTCTCGTTCGCCCTCCATCGTGAAAGGGGACGAAGGTTGTGTTCAGGCGCCTAAATCCTTTGTGGCCTTCGTGCCTTTGCGCGAGATTAATCCTCATCCTGAAAGCCTTGCGCCCCGGCGGCGGCAAGGCTATCCTATCGGCATTAGCGCAGCAGGATGATTGTCCCGCCGAGGGTGGTGAGCCAGAGCTCGTTGCCTTTCCGCAAGGTTCTCCACTTGGGGTCGAAACCGTCGAGGGTGGGCGTCCCGGTGAAGCCGCCTTCGGCGGTGGCGATGACGTACTTGCTGCCGGGGGGCGTCGCGGAGGGCAGGTCGGACGGGGTAATCGTCAGGCCGGTGAGGTCGAGCGCACCGGCGCGGGTGATCACGTCGCTGGGGCCGTTGTCGCCGGGGGTGGGCTCTGCGGTCGTGGTGAGGAACGCCCCGGTGCCGGTGTCCTCCAGCCTGCGGAAGTTGGAGAGGGGTGCGGCGGAACCGCCGCCGGAGGGGTCGTAGGTCAGGCCGCCGATGTTCGGGTTGTCGTTCGCGCCGACGCTGCCGGTGCCGTCCGCGAAGCGTATCTCGATGGCGTGCGGGCCGGGGGTGAGGGTGTAGTCCGCGTAGGTGGCGGTGGCGCCGCAGTTGAGGATGAGATTGCCGTCGATCGTCAGGCTCACGTAGTCGTCCCAGCGCGCGCGGAACGTCCATGTCTGGTCAGCGCCGCTGCGGTTCCAGAGGTAGCCGGTGTAGATCCAGATGTTGTAGGAGGTCCCCCAGAACTCGGCGCGCTCGCCGGAGTTTTGGGTCCCGTAGGGGACGTTGCCCGCGCGGGTGGTGAGCTGGACGGAGCCCTTGGGGTTGGGGACCAAGAGATCCCAGTAGCCCGCGGCCTGGACGCACTGGATGTGGCCTTCCCACAGCCCGGCGGTGAGATCCGCGGCGGCGGCGGGCGGGTCGTGGATGGTGAGGCGGTAGGTCATGCCGTTGAGCGCGGCGATGTCGTCCACGGAGATGGTGGCGGTGAGGTCGTCGCCGCCGGGGGAGATGATCATGCCGTCACGCGGCACGCCGCCGAGGTCGAGGGTCGCGCCGTCTGCGACATCGACGTTCACGCCGTCCAGGACGCTGGCGTTGGGGGGCGCGTTGTCGAGGGTGAAGACCGATCCGTCGCCGGGGTCCACGAGGAGCTCGTAGTTGCGGATGTCCGTCGTGTTGCGCCCGAGCTTGTCCGCGCCGAGGGGCATGTTGGCGCTCGTCCACCACTCGTTGCCCGCCGTGGTCTGGGCGATCGCGCCCATGCCGCCCGCGCCCTGCCCGAAGCGGACCTCGAAGGTGTTCGCGCCGGGCGCGATGGTCATCTGGTAGCGGCCGACGGCGTTCCACGTGCCGTGGCGGAACTCCTGCCCGTTGATGAGGAGCTGGACCTCGTCGTCGAAGCTCTTGGCGAAGGTCCACGTCTCGTTGGTGTCGGCGTGGCTCCAGAGGAAGCCCGTATAGACGTAGGTGTTGTTGTTGGCCCACGGCTTGCCGTTGACGGGCCCGCTGTTGCCGGGGTTGCCGTTGGCGGCCACGTGCGTGAGCTCGACGGCCTCGCAGGGGTTCGGCGTGGCGACGTCGATGTTGCCCGTATGGAAGAGGCGGCCTTCCCAGAGACCGGGCCTGCGGCTCTTGGCGGGGACGGCGAGGGTGCCTTCTAGCACGCGCAGGGCGGTGTCCGGCGCGACCGTGTCGCCGCTGGCGGTGAGGGTGAGGAAGGAGCCGTCGCCGGGGTCCTCGATGGGGGCGTAGTAGGCGATCTCGGGCTCGTTGCGCCCGAGGAAGTCAATCCCCATGGGCATCGTGTTGTTGTTCCACCATTCGTGGGCACCTGCGGGCTGCGCCATCGCCCCCACGCCGCCGGTGCCCTGCCCGAAGCGGATCTCGATCGCGTGCGGGCCGGGGGAGAGCGTGACCTGCTGGCGGGCGACGGCGTTGTAGGTGGGGTGGGCCATCACGGTGATGCCGTCGATGGTCAGGTCCACGCGGTCGTCGAAGCTCTTGGCGAAGGTCCACGTCTCGTTGGTGCCGGCGCGGTTCCAGATGTAGCCCGAGTAGATGTAGGTGCAGTTGGAGGTCCACGGCTTGCCGTTGATGGGCGTGTTGACAGCGCCCGCGTTGCCGTTGGCGGCGACGGTGGTGAGCTCGATGGCGGTGCAGGGGTTGGGGGTGGTGGTGTTCGGGTAGCCCGTGACGAAGCCCTCGAACAGCCCGGCGAAGGGCTGGGTCTGGATGGGCGCGAACGCGAGCTCCACGTCCCACGTGGCGGTGCCGGGGCCGGTCTTGACGGCGGAGGCGGTGACGAGCTTGCCGTTGATGATAGCGCCGGACCCGGTGAGGGTGACGCTGATGTTGGTGATGGTGTGGCCGCCGAGGTTGAGGGTGCCGTCGCTGATGATGATCGCGGACTCGGGGTGGATGGCGTCGGGGCAGCCCAGCACCAGCGCGCCCTGCTCCACGCGCGTGGGGCCGAGGTAGGTGCAGGGGGCGTTGAGGGTGAGCGCGCCGGGGCCGGTCTTGGTCAGGCCGCCCTCGGCGCTCATGGCCATGGCGACCCCGCTGATGGTCGCGCCCGAACCGCCGCCGCCCGTGAGGGTGACGGTGGGGGCGGAGGTGTAGCCGTAGCCGGGGTTGGTGACCTCGATGCCCGTGAGCTGCCCGGCCTTGCTGATGCGCGCGATGGCGGTGGCGTTCGCGCCGCCGCCGCCCGTGAAGGTGACGTAGGGCGGGGCGATGTAGCCCGTACCGGGGGCGTTGACGTTGACGGCGGCCACGCCCATGCCCTCGGGGCGCTCCAGCGGGATGTCGATGCTCTTGGCGACGCCCTCGCCGATGTCGATGACCGCGCCGCCGTCATAGACGAACGCGTTGAGCGGCGCGGTCTCGGCGTTCGGGGTCACGAGCAGGCGCGGGTCCGCGAACGTCGCGGTGGTCACGTTGTTGGTGACGCGGAGCGTGCCGCCGTTGAAGTTGACGTAGGCGCGGGTGAGGCCGGTCCCGGCGATCTGCTGGCGGTTGAACTGGCGCGTGGTCAGGCGGCCGCCGTTGAGGTTGACGTTTGCGGTCGCGTTCAGGCGGTTGCCCATGTCGATGCGGCGGTCGGTCATCGCGTCGGCCGTGCCGGTGACGGTGAAGACGGCGGTGCCGGAGGCGGTGGTGGCGTTGACGCCGCCGTCGAGGATGCGCATGTCGCCGTAATGCTCGAACACGCCGCCCTCGAGGTGGAGGACGCCCGTGCCGGCGCGGCTCAGGCCCAGGCCGCCGCCGTAGCTGTCGGTGATGGTGCCGGCCGCGGGGACGGGGTTGCGCAGGCCGTTGAAGATGAAGCGCCCGCCGGTCTGGCGGATCTCGCCGATGCCGGCGCCGTAGGTCCCGAGGTGCGTGTAGCCTTTGAGGAAGAGCTCGCTCGCGTCGTCGATCTGGATGTACCCGTGCCCGTAGCGCCCGACGTAGCCGTCGATGCCCCCGCCGCTCGTGCTGACGAAGCGGCTGCTGTCCGTCAGGTAGATCGCGGCGATGCTGTTTGGCGGGGTGTTGCCGGTGTTGTAGCCTGCGATTGACAGCCTGTTCGTGATGATGGCGTTGTCCCGCAACTCGACCACGGCCTTGCCGTTGTCATGCACGAGGGCGAACTCGGCCCCGCCCGTCGTGTTGTAACCCCTCTCCACGCCGATGATCTGCGCGTCATCGCAAAGGATCGTGGTGCTGGTGTCGGCGTAGAAGTGGGACGCCGAAATGTCGTGGGTGGTGGTGACGGCCGCGTTGTTCGAGAGGATGAGCGTGCCGCTGTTGACGCGGAAGTCGCCCGTGGCGGGCGCGATGTGCGTGGCGCCGTCGAGGACGAGCGTGCCGGCGCCGATCTTCCTGAACTCGGACCGGAACGGTGCGCCGATGCTGAGGCCCGTGAAGAAATCGGTGACGCCCGAGGCGACCTCGACCTCGAGGCGCTGGCCGTTGCGGGTGGTGGCGATGAACGCGCCGCTCTCCGCGAGCGCCTTGATGCGCGCGGGGGGCCAGCTGTTGTTGCCGTCCGCATAGATGCGCACGCCCGTGTTGGCCCCGGCCGGGAGCGTCAGGCGCAGGTTGGCGGCGTTGGGGAGGCTGTCGGGGTAGCGCAGGCACAGCAGGGCGTTGGACACGACGGTCATCCCCGCATAGGTGTTGTTCGGGTGCGCGAGCAGCCGCTGGGCCGTAATGCCGCCGTCATGGACGAACAGGCCGCCCGGGCCGGAGATCTGCCCCGTGAGGGTCGTGCTAAACGCGCCGTTGGCGGAGAGGTGGAGCGTGCCGGGGAGGGCCATGTCGGCGGTCAGCACGTTGCGGTTGGTGTCGTTTCCTCCATACGACCAGATATCCGCGTTGTCCGCCGGGACGATCGTCCAGCGGAAGGGCGCCTCGATGTTGTACAGGCCGAAGCGCGCGCCGCCGTCGATGTGGAGCTGGGGCGTGCTGTCGTTCGGGGTGAAGTTGGAGCTCTCGATGCCGAGGATGCCCTGCTGGATATGGACGGCCTTTCCGGCGGGGGCGTTGCGGAAGCCGCCGCCGCCGTTGAAGAGGCGCAGGTCCGCCGCGCCGACCTTGGTGAGGATGTGGCCGTTGAGGTCGAGGAAGCATCCGGGGCCGCGGAAGTCCCAGCGCCCGCCGGTGCCGCCGAACGTCGCGTCGTCCGCGAGCGTGACCGTGCTGGCGAAGGCGTTCTGCTGGGGCACCAGGCTGTTGTGGACGATCACGCCCGTGCCGTCCACGCCCGCGCCGCTGACGGTGAAGACGTTGGGGAACGCGAAAGCGGTTGTGACAGGGTTGCCGCCGATGTCGAGCGCCGCGCCGTCCGCGATGACCACGGGGCCGGTGCCGAACGCGCCGGTACTGGACGCGCTCACCGTTCCGGCGAGGATATCCGTGCCGCCCGCGTGGGCGTTCGCGAACGTGTGGGGCAGCAGCAGAGTCCCGTCGCCATCCTTCACCAGCTTGCCTGCGCCCGCGACGGGCGCGGTGAAGGTGTCGAGCAGCCCGGCGGGGGTGTCGAGGGCGAAGATGCCGGTCTCGATGAGTGCCCCGGCGGCAACCGTGCCGCCCGCGAGGGTGACGGTGCCGCCGCCTTCCTTGATCAGCGCGGCGCCGTTGACGGCGGCGTTGACGGTGAGGGGCGCGGCGCTGTCATTGCGCAGGGTGAGCGCGCCGCCCTGCGGGGCGACGTCCAGGCGCGCGGATTTCCACTTGGCGATCAGGTACGCCTCGACATCCTGACGCTGCTGGTCGGAGAGGGTGTAGTCGAAGAGGATTACCTCGCCGATCTGCCCTTGGTAGGCGGCCTCGCCGTTCGCGCCGTTGCGGTGGCCGAGGCAGAGCGGCGAGTCGGGCGTGTTGAAGCCGGACGCGCGGCTGTGGGGCGCGCTGGCCACGCCGTCCACATAGCCGAAGAAGTTGGTGGCCTCCCCGCCCACGCCGCTGACGAAGGTCAGCACGCTGGGCACCTTGTCCCACACGGGCGCCATGTCCACATCCCCGCTGTATGTCTCGAAGCGCGTGTAGAGGTTGTGGAGCGCGATGCTGAACGACAGCCCCGAGGTGCTGCCGCCGTGGCCCGTGTAAAGCGCGGCATACCCCGTGCGGCTCATCACCGCGATGAGGGTGCGGTTGGCGCTGCCCGTGATGCCCGTGTTGGACGCGCTCTGCATCCCTTGGCTGGCGAAGCCCTTGCACAGCATGGGCAGGTGGCTGTGCGAGGCCGCGCCCGTGGCGTAGTCCAGCGCGGCCCAGCCGGGGCGCACCACCGCGTCCATGTCCATGCCGACGCCCTTGTTCGTGAGGCGCGTGACCTTGTCGAGGCTGCGCGTGACGGTCGCCGCGTCGGAGGGGTCGTACCAGATGAGCGGGCTCAGGCTGCTGACCACGCTTTCGGGCGGGACAACCGCGGCCGGGGGGATGACGGTGCGCGGCTTCCACTTGTTGACGAGGTACACCTCGACGGTGGCGCGCTCGGTATCGGTGAGCGCGCGGTTGAAGAGCAGCACCTCGCCGATCTGGCCTCTGTTGACGGCATTCCCCGAGGCGGCGGAATAGCCGAGCCGGAGCGGCGAGTTGGCGGTGTTCAGGTCCGCGTACGTCGGGGCGGTCGCGGTCGGGACCCCGTCCGCGAAACCGCGTACCGTGCCGGGGTTGCCGTTCACGTTGTTGACGAGGCTCATCACGACGAGGGTGTTGGTGGGGTACGCCGCGATGTCGATGTCCCCGCCGTAAACCGAGAAGCGCGTGGCGGTGGTGCTGTAGCCTGCCAGCAGCGCGAACCACTGGCGGTTCACCGTGTTGCCGAAGCTGACGTCGAGGCGCGAGGCAGCCTCGCCCCTGCTCATGACCGCGATGAGCGTGCGCGTGGAGGCGCCGGTGATGCCCGTGTTGGCGAGGCTCTCCAGCCCCTGATCGACGGCGTTGACATGGAGCATGGGCAACGCGCTGTGGGAGTCCGCGCCCGTGGCGTAGAGGGGCATGGTGAAGCCGGGGTTCGGCTGGCCCGCGTCCAGCGCCGCGCCGCCCGAGCCCTTGTTGGCGAGGCCGGTGACGGCGTTGCCCGCGTCGATCGAGACCGTGACAGGGTCCGAGGGGTCGTACCAGATGAGCGGCATGAGCGCGGCGATGGCGGCCTCGCCCGTGAGCCCGGCGGGCGGCGCGAGCACGCCGTCCTGCGGCGCCGCGCCGAGGGTCAGCGCGTCCTTGCCCGCGTTGACGGCGACGGTGCTGAGCGCGAGCGTCCCGCCGTTGAAGCCAACGGTCGCGGCGTCGCCCAGCGCGTCCATGGTGAGGCTGAAGAGCTCCGTGAGGGGGGCCGGCAGGGCGATGGGGTTCGCGCCGCCCGCGTTGGGGGTGTCGATGACCGCCGCGAGGAGCGGGCCGTTGGGGAGGGTGTCGTCGCGCGTGGCGATGCCGGGGGCTGGCGTGGGCGGTGCCTCAATCAGGCCCAGCGTCAGGTCATACGCGGCCGGGTTGCCGTTGAGCGTGACGCCCGGCACCGGCCCCGCCGCGAGGCCGGAGACGAAAATCGCGGCGTTCGGCGCGGTGAAGGCGAACGCGCCGCTGAGGGCGCTGAACGTCACCGTGGACGCGCCGTGGATGTCGATCTTCGCGCCACCGGTCGAGGCGACCGCCGGGAGCGTGACGTTGAAGCCGGGCGTGGCGGAGGGGTTGAGCGCGAGGGTCGCGCCCAAGGCGACGGTGATGGGGCCGGTCCCGGCGGCGGTGAGCGAGGCGAGCGCAAGCGTGCCGCCGTTGACGGTGATGCCGTCCGTGAACGTGTTGTCGCCCGAGAGCGTCCACGTGCCGCTGCCGCTCTTGGCGATGCCGAGCGACCCGGCGGTGGTGTAGATGTCGCCGGAGATGGTGGCGGGCGCGGGGGAGTCGCCCAGCAGGCGGAGCGTCGCGGCGGCGGCGAGCGTGCTGTACACGGGCCCCGTCCAGTCGAGCGGGCCCGTGCCGGCCTGCTCCAGGCCCGGGGCATAGCCGATGGTCGCGTTGCCGGTCGTGAAGCGGAAATCACGGTCCGTGCTGTCGCCCGCGCCCGTGTAGCGCAGGGTGCTGGAGTAGCCGACGCTGTAGAGGGACCCCGCCCCGATGGCGGAGGGCTGATTCGCATTCGCCAGCTTGACCGCCGCGAGGGTCAGGGCGCTGGAGAGGAAGCAATCCCCCGTGAAGTCGTTGGCAGGATTGCCCAAGACGTAGAGGCCGTTGTACGCGGTGGAGTTCACATACCCCTCGAAGCAGAAGCCGCCGGAGATTTTCGCGTTGATGGTGAGCGTCGCGCCCAGCACCGCGCCGTTGTCCAGCCCGTTCGTCGCGTTGGCCTGCGAGAAGGCCACCGTGCCGGGTCCATCCACGGTCAGGCGCCCGCCGGCCGTCTGCACCTGAAGCCCGTTTGCGCCGCTGTTGGCGACGGTGAACGTCATGCCGCTCTCAACCACGATCGTCACGTCGATTATCGCGCGGACATGAGCCTGCTGGACGGTGCGGGTGTCGGTGACCGCGACCGTCGCGTTGCCACTCGTAGCGTTGAAGACCGCGATGTCACCCGATCCGGGGACCATGTTGTCCGACCAGTTCGCGGCATTCGACCATGCGTTGTCCGCGCCGCCGTTACCTGTCCATACGCGCTCCGCGCTCAACGCGCTGGACGCGAACAGGCCCACACACAAGGCAGCGCCCGCCGCCTTCATCCAATCCTTCAACAATGCTCTCATGAGTCAACCTCCTGTTACGGGCCAGCCCTTCAGGAACCAGCTCCTGATAATAGAATACCACGTAAGTATCTACGAAAATGACCGGGATGTCAAGGAGAAGAAAGAGGGAATTCCAATTTTGATTTCTCATGGGGAATCAGGGAGAGAGGTTGCCCCATGCCCCTCCTGCGTCAACGTTTCAGGGCGAGCAAGAAAACGCCTGCGGCGATGAGCGCGGCACCGGTCCAGTCGCGGAGGGTGGGGCGTTCGCCGAGGAACAGGGCGGCGAAGAGGATGGCCAAGACGACGCTTGCCTTGTCCACGGGGACGACTTGGCACACGTCCCCCAGCTGGAGCGCGCGGTAGTAGCAGACCCACGACGCGCCGGTCGCGAATGCCGAGAGGATGAGGAAGAGCAGCGTCTTCTTGGGCAGCGCCAGCGGGTTCGACCATGCGCCCGTGAAGGCGACGATGCCCGCCAGAATCACAGTGATGACGATGGTGCGGATCAGCGTCGCGAAGTTCGAGTCGATGCCCCGGACGCCGACCTTCGCGAGCACGCCCGTCAGCGCCGCGAAGACCGCAGCGCCGACCGCCCACCCGAACCATTGTCCTGCCGCGCTCATCGCTGAACGTCCAAGGGGACAGTGCCTTACGGCGTGGGCTCCGGCACGCCGAGGCGCACGTCGTATGACCATTTGAACGGGTAGGTTTTTGTATTGCCGCCCGCGTCCAGGTAATGGCACTTGTCGGAGACAAGGTAGAAGCCGTACCAGTCGGCGGTGTCGCTATACAACGCGCGTGTCGGGACGAACACGCCCTTGACGGTGAAGCGCTTGGTCTTCTGCGTGCCCGCGCCGTTTTGATAGTAGGCTTTGAACGAGGACCTGAACAGTCCCGTCGCGGACCTGAACGTGAACGACAGCCCCCATGGGTTGACGGATTCGTCGCAGTTCACGAGCCTGCCGTCCTTCACCAGTTTCTGGACGGGCGCGGTCAGCTTCGTGGCCGCCGTCACCGTCATGGGCAGGTTGGTGTAAACAGGCAGCGACAGCAGCTCGAAGCCGGACGCACCGTCCTTGCCGTCGAAGTCCTGCGGCACCTCGAAGCGCGGCTCAAACGCCAGCACCGTCCCCGTGCCGTAATGCTGCATGAGCGGGGCGCTCCTGACGTAGTAGCCGCCGACGACGTCCAGGATGTTGGTGAACCCGAGAACCGTTTCGGACGATAAACCTGTCGTCTCGTCGTATCCGTAAACGGATTTCGGGTCGGTGTTGACCCACGCCAGGTGGGTGTGCGCCGGGACGAGCGTGACGTCGGTGATGGCGTGGCTGTCGCCCGGCACGAGCTGGATGACGCCGTACAGGCCGGAGCCCGCGCCGCTGCCGCGCGGGATCGCCAGCAGGGCGAACATCAGCCGGTCTGTCGCGCTGCAGCAGTCAGGGCCGTACAGCAGGGCGGCCGAACCGCTTACGCGCTGCCCGTCCGCCACCGCGCCCGCGTACTTGACCGTGCCCTTCTGGTTTACGGTCAGCGTGAGGTACCCCGTGCCGAGCGGCGCAACGGCCAAGGGCTGGCGCGTCTCTACGGGCAACGCGGCGGTGTAGTACCCGACGTAATTGGCGAGCGCGTCGTTCGCGCCCATCGGGGCGGCGTCCGCCCAATTGCTGCGGTACAGCAGGAACACAAAGTCGCTGTCCCCGGCCTCATTGAGCGTGAGCGTGGCCTCAGGCGCTTCTGCCGTGCCGACTGCCAGCGACACACCTCGCGCCGCCTTGCCGGCCCTCGCGACGGCGTTCGTCAGCATGAGCAGGCCGCCGTCAACCCCATCGAAATTCTTGGCGGAGAAGGTGTGCCGGACCCCCTCGTGGCGGAACGTGCCGGAAATCTTGCCCGAGGCCGAAACCGTCATCCTGATGTCCCCGTAGCCCGGCTCGTCGTCCACCGCCAGGAAGCCGTTGAAGTTCCCTGCGGCGCGCCCGAGCGCAGCGACGCTCCATGCCACGCGCACGGATGTGCCCTGCACCGTCTTGCCGCCGGCCGGTTTCACCGAGAGGATCAGATCCGCCGCGCCCGATTTCCCGGCGTCCGCCGTTTTCGGGACGCCCACAAGCCACGCCGCGCCGTCAATGACCTGCACCTTGAGACCGGCCGGCAGCTTGCCGTTCCTGACCGCCACGCTCGCCTTCGCGCCGGGCCCGACGTTCGCCAGCGCGAACGGGCCGAGCATCGCCTGAACGCCGACCGTCAGCGGCGGCGTCTCGACAGAACCGCCGCTCACCCCGTACTCAGGCGGCAACGCGCCCGTGTCAATCGTCGGCGCGTCCGCACCCACGATATTCACGGAGGATACCTTCCCCTGCACCACGGTCGAACGGCCGTAAGCATCCTCAATCACCGTGTCCACGCGCCAGCAGAACGTCTTGCCCGCCGCCGCCGCGAGGTAATCCGTTGTCCAGTTGAGGTCCGCCTCGTCATACGGCCACGCCCGCGGCCAGTAGGCCGCCGCGAACGCCTCCGCCGCGCCCGGCACAGGCGGCAGGGCAAGCGCGGACGCTTTCTCCCCGACGTAAAACAGATAGCGTGCGGTCACAGGATCCGGCAGGCCCGCATCGGCCCACGAGAAGAAGTTCGCGGGCATGTCGCAGGACGCGAACGACTTGTCCGTCGGCGACAGCGGCACGGCCGCCGCCAACGGCGCGAACGCGATGCCGCCCACCGCGCCCGCCGCGCCCGCAGGCCCCTCGACGCTCCACGTCACGGTCTGCGCGCCCGCCGGCAGCGCCACCCAGCACGCCCCGCCGTCAACGAAATCGTTCGTCACCGCCGCGCCGTTCACCAGCAGGGTCATCTCCGCCCCGGCCTTGCGCTGGCAGGTGAACAGCAACGCGCCCGGGCCCGCCCACGTGCCGCTGACCGTCGCGGGCGCGTCCCCCAGCATGGTGTACAGGCATTCCGTCGCGTCGCCTTCCGGCAGCTGGCCGTAGTACCACATGCCGGTCGATTTCAGGTTCCAGTCCTTGTGGGCTGCGGCATACTCGTCGAACGGGATGCCGAGCAACGTACTCTTATACGCCAGGCGATACCCTTGCAGCACCTGCGCCCCCCCGCGCGCCACGCGCAGGTAGTAGGTGCCGCTGCCCGGCGTGACGTAGGTGACGGTCGTGCCCTCCGACGGCACGAACGACTGCGACTTCACGCTGCTCCCCGTCGGGTTCGCATAGACGGCCACGGTGATGCTGTTCGTCGCGCCGCGCGCGCCGGGCGTGAAGGCGAACGTCCACGCCGTGTCGCGCGCGGAATCGAAGGCGTACCAGTCATACGTGTCGCGCGGGCTCAGCGTCCGGTCCCCGAAAACCACGAAGGCGCCCTCGCACGCGGACACGTCCAGCGCGGTCGCGTTATACCAGTATTTGTCGGCCTCGTCCTCGGGGTCGGTCTCGAGCAGCTGGTCAACCTGCGTCAGCACGGCGGCCGTCGCGGTCGCGTTGTTGTAAGAGGTCCCGTTGAAGTCAGGGAACGACGTGCGCCCCATCACGCGGGTGCGGTCCTTCGGGTCGATGAGCAGCATCACGGGATACCCGATCTGGTAATAGTCAAACGCCGCGTTGTAGGTCGGGTTCGCGCCCATGTCCGCATACTGCGACTGCACCTGATAACGGCGGAGGATCTCATCCTCCGCCTCCTGCCCGGTCAGCCCGGCCTCGGCGGTGTAGCCGTCGTCCCACAGCCAGCACCAGCGGGAGTTGCCCGCACGGGACGGGTAGTCCATCGAAATCAGGTACAGGCTGTTGGACGCCGCATAGTCATTCCACGCGTTGTCGCCGTCATTATACCACAGCACCTTCTGCTCCAGCGCCCGGCAGTACGGGCACCACCACAGGCCGGAATAGTACATGACCACGCCCCGGCAGTTCTCATTCGTCGCCGCCGCGTCGAACGCCGCGTTGTAATCCATCGTCCACGCGCCGACCTCCGCGCCCGACCAGCGCGGGCGGATGCCCGGCTCCAAAGAACTACTATCAGGCGCATCTGGCTTCGCCGCCGCCGATAACACAAGACCCATCGCCAACGTGCCCGCAAACAATTTCATTTTCATTTGTTACACTCCTTTCTTGAAAGTAACACAATACCACAGTATATGCGGGCAAGTCAAGCACCTGTAGAAACCAGAGTGCAAATTGCAATATTAAATGAACCACCCTGGGAAGGGCGCAGGCGGACCAAGGGGGGGCCGATTTGCAGCGCCGGGAGCGCAAGGCTTCCGCCTTGCCAAATGACAATTGCAGGGCGGAAGCCCTGCGCTCCCGGCACCTCATTCAGGCTTGCCGAAGTCGCGCGCCATGAGTTCGGTGAGGTTGGTGCTGACGTTGGTCTTGAAGAAACGGAAGCGGAAGGAGGCCAGCGCCTTTTTCAGGTCGGGGTCGGTGTCGCGGGCTTTGGACGGCGGGAGTTTACTCATGCGCTTCAGCATGTCGAGCCGCTGGGCGGAGGTGGCGTAGTCCTTACTCCGCTCGGCAAGTTGCTTGTCCCTGTAGGAGAAGATATCCTTGTTCTCCTCACGCGCCAGCGCGACGATGAGCGAGGCGACGATGGCCTCGCGTTTCTGCGGGTCGCCCCCTGAATCGTCATACACATCCAGCGCAACTGAATAGGGGGCGTAAGGCTCCCCCTTCATGTCGATGAGGAAGCGTACGAGCGCGGTCGTCGGCGAGGAGCCTGTTGGTCATTTTTCACCTCCTCTTTTGCCTTGTGGTGGCTTCTTGCTCGGCATCAATACACCACTCTATGTTATGCCGGTAAAAATCCATTGATGTCCCGATTCTGATCTCATTAAATACTCGCCCCCCTTCCTCTGTCTGGTTGCCGCTGTCGTCTTCAATCAGAGTCTTAAGTTTAGAAAAACCAAAGCCGGTGATCCGTGCGTCAATGTCTCTAATCTGCTGAACCGTCGCATCCCTGTTGAATGAGGCGACAAACCAAAAAGAAGTTGAAAAACTCGCAATCCTTGCTAATTGACGATCCAAACCCTCTTCGATTGTTTGGGGTTCCCGACCCCGTATCCTGAACGTGTTTCCTTCAGGGGAAAAGTGAAAATCAATGATTGGCTGATACTCTAGCAAATCAATGCAAAGATTCTCGAATTGCGTACGGTCAAAAGGGAGGACGCGCCGCTTGATCCGGCAACTGAAAGCCTCCCACCCCAACACGCCGCCGATCCCAAGCGAAACCGCGCTAACAAACAAATACCGCATCAACGTTTTCATGCCATCCTCCTTCTTGGTCTCATTTTTCACTCCACAGGCAATACAAACTCCAAGTACCCCTTATTTCCCTATCCCCTTGCTCGGGGGCATGGTGTGACCGCCATACAATGGCGATAACGGCAAGGCCTGTCATCAGCGCGGCATAATGAATGGTTTTCATGGCTTTCCCTGCATCCGCATCATATCGCGGGTGTCCCTCAATTCGTAAAACCGTTTCGAGACCTCACGGTATTCTTCCGTGTCGGGGACGGGAACGATATCGTTGCCTAAAAATACGACATCCGGGTCTTCCGGCACTTCAACCGTCAGCAAAAGGAAATCATTCAGCTCCCTGCATTCCTTGCGCCCCGCTTCGGGCGCGCTTGCCGAGGCGGGCGATTGAGCCTGCCCTGACAGTTTTTCTATTCGCCTTTCGGCTTGCTCGCGGGTCCAGCCCGCATACTTCCCTGAAAGATAACGGTGGTACTCTTCTGTTAACGCGGTCATCTTTTGGTCGAGCCGTTTCATCTCACGCTCGACCTTCTCCAACGCGTTGGTCGCATCAAGTACACTTGGGGGCGGCCTCTCCTCTTGCCTGCCATCGGATGCGTCAGCGCCTTGCCCTATACGTTCTTCCTGCCCAGAGTTTTCTAGCCGTTCCACAGCCTCATCTGCAATCCCAGCGTTGTACACCTTGTTGTTGTTCACAGGCCTCTTCCGCAAGCACAAGAGCAAAAGAAATGCGAGCAGGGTAGCGGACACGAGAAGGCAATAAGTTTTCTTCATAACGTTTCTCCTGGTTACGGGTCAAGGCTTGGGCAGAATGAACTTCAGGTAACTTTCACTCGACGGTTTCCATGTCGGCTGGTTCGTCGCCCCGAGCATTCGGGAAAGGCTCAAAACCATTGTCGTGGTCCGGGGTCACCTCACGAGTTTATGGGCCATGACCTTTTTCAGCAACGCCTCCCTCCCCTCTGCCATCCAGTCATCCCTTCTGGTCTCCGGCCACCACCCTTGCTCAAAAAACTCCCACTGCAGCACGTGATAAAGCATTTGCTTAAGCTCCTGATATTCGCCCGTGTCAAACGGGACATGGATCTCCCCCGCCCTCATCTCGACTAGCGAGCAAAGCGGCGTCATCAAGGCACTGTTTTCAGGAAGCCTGGCCGCCGTATCCATCATGCCAAGGATACTCTGCAACTCGGAAAGCCTCCGCCCGACGCTTACGGATTCCTCTGTGTCCTTGGGGCGGGGGTAGTCCACCACGTCATCTGAAAGGTCAATGTCGTCGCCGTCAAGGGGAGGGGCTTTCTTCTTCTCCAGATAACGCAAAGCCAAGAGAAAGTCAACCATCTCCCCGCATTCCCGCGCCTCTTCCTCGGGCATCCCGCCCGTGCGCAGACCGAAGAGCCGTCCCTGCGCCACCACTTCGTTCGTCGTGCCTGTGAACGCTTGGAGCCGTTGCCGCGCCCCTTCCCTCGTTATGCCTTGCCCGGCGGGCTTTTCGATGAAGCAGGAATAAAGGCGCTCCTCAAACAACGCCTCCTGCCTTTCCACGAGCCTTCGGCATTCGCCCCTGATTCTGGAATAGGTCTCTTCCCCCGTTATCTCCCGGCCCTCCTGCTCAGGAGGCACCCCCGCGCCATTGCCTTGCGCGCGTTCCTCGGGTCTGCCTGTGCGCAAGGGGGCGTCTCCCCCTCCCTTCCTGTCAGGGGCATGGTGCGACCGCCATACAATGGCGATAACGGCAAGGATTGCTATCACTGCGGCATAATGAACGGCTTTCATGGTTTCTCCTTTTCTGCGGCAGGCAGGATGAATCTGAGGTATTCCTCGTCTAGCGTTTTCCAAGTGGGCTGGGTATCCAGTCCCAAGTATTTGAAAATGCCAAACCGAGGATACATGATATGCGCTTTGTCCGCCTCATCAATGTAATGCCAGCCAACCCCGCCCAGCTCCTCGGCGAAAAGCCCCATCGTATGCCCAGTTTCATGAGTGCCACCAAAGACGATGTAGTTCACGATGTTGTTGAGGGCTATCGGCCGCGGCAAGGCATCCCAGAAGTTTTTAGAAACTGCGTCTGTTTCCGCTTTATGCCGCGAGGCCAGAAGCGCCTTGTGCATAAAACCGATGTCAATGTATGCCACACCCTTGACGCTAGTGTTCATGAATTTCATGAACTCAGGCTTGCTTGCTCCTGCCGCATTATTTGTCGTGGTGAGGGTCAGCGTCTTGCAATCCCCCAGCACATTCTGATTCGGCCCGACCACGCGCACGTTCGTCTCAGACGGGAGGCGCATCTGTATGTTCGTGGCGACAGTGTGTGCTAGCGTGATGACATCGGGGGCATTCGGGACATGCATAAGGACCTCTGTCTCCCCTGTGGCCGAGTTTGTATAGACAAGTTGCTTGCTGAACAACTCAGGTGTCCCCAACGCCATCTCCACCTTCACGACCTGCGGGACGAAGATGCGCTTGCGGGCCTCGGAGACGATTGTGTTGCCGTCCTTTATCATCGCGACGGCGGTGTAGAACGGCGGGGGGACGGGCTGGTTAACCGTGACGGCGGGGAACTGGCGGCGG
>WRJS01000052.1 GCA_009778475.1 Kiritimatiellota bacterium
TCCCGGATTTTTTTTTTCCTATCGGTAGGGCGTGATAGGGAGGGCGGGCGCCCCCGGGAGCCGTTAGACACATTGCGGCTTCCTGCCCCATTGGTCGCACACCGCGCCAATGGGGGCCCCTGTCTCGCCCTCCATCGTGAAATCTGTATTTTACAGGATCCCAGCGTGACAAAGCTGTGATGTTTTAGACTTTCAAAATTTGGGCTTCCCTTTTCTGCGGTATCATGCGATACTCATAAATCACTTTTAACTGGAGGATGGAATGATGAATGCTTCGAGCAAAGTTGCCTTCGCGCTCACAGGCGCGTTGGCGTTGGTCACATTAACCGGGTGCAATCTGTTTGAGCCCCAAAACCCGTATGGCGCGACGGGCAGGCCGCCGACGCTGCTGACCGTGTTCCCGCCGTCAGTCGTCACGCCGGACGGCATGGCGGTTGACGCGGACGGCCGCCTTGTCGTGGCGTGCCCGAACTACGCCGACCAGACCAAGCCCGCCTGCTTCATGGTGATTGACAGCCCGGGCGCGCCCGCCAGGCTCTGGGCCATGGCCCCCGTGCTGCCGGAGACGGGCCTGTGCTGCCCCATGGGCATCGCGTTCGGGCCCGACGGCGACTTGTACGTCTGCGATAATCAGGGCTGGTCCGGCTCCGAGAAGGGGCAGCGCAAGGGGCGCATGCTCCGGCTGGAGGTGAAGGACGGGCAGGTGCTGAACACCACCGTCATCGCGGAGGGCATGGAGCACCCCAACGGTGTGCGCGTGCGCGGGTTCCACATCTATGTGACGCAGAGCCTCCTCTCGGGCGTCAAGGACCCGTCGGGCAAACTGGTCAGCGGCGTGTACCGCTTCCGCCTGGACGACCGCAACGTCAAGGTCACCAACACCCTCGACGACCCCAACCTCATCGCCACCTTCACCACGCAGAACCCGCACTGCCAGTACGGCCTGGACGGGCTGGTGTTCGACAGCAAGGGCAACCTCTTCGTCGGCAACTTCGGCGACGGCGCGCTCCACAAGATCACGTTCGACGAGAAGGGCGACGTCGCCGGCAACACCCTCTTCGCGCGGACGGATTTCGACTATAGCAACGACCCGAAGAAGCCCGGCTTCCTCGACATCGCCACGCGCGCGAAGATGCGCACCACCGACGGCATCTGCGTGGACGACGGCGATAACATCTACGTCGCCGATTTCTCGAACAACGCCATCGCGAAGGTGACGCCCTGCGGCGAGATCTCCGTCGTGTGGCAGAACAAGGACACCGACGGCAGCGGCGGCCTGCTGAACCAGCCCGGCGAGCCGATCATCTGGAACGGCCTCATAGTCGTCAGCAACTTCGATGCCGTCTTCGGCCCCGACCACCCTGACAAGGTCAACACCAAGCACGACCTCCCTGCCACCCTCTCCGCGCTTCAGTGCAAGTGATCTGCTGAGAGGACGAAGGAGACACAGGAGACGTAGGGGAAGTTGCAGCAGTGTCCTCCCTTATGTCTCTTATGTCTTTTGCGTCCCTCCCGTTTCCCCTTCGTCCCCTAGGTCTCCTGCGTCCCCTCTGCGGCGCGGCCCGCTGCGGCGAGGGCGGCGTCGGCGGCGTGCCGGCGGATCGCGGGACGGTCGCCGGGGAAGAGGTGGCGTTCGGCGCGGGTGGCGGCGGCGGTGCTGACCCCGATGAAGACGAGGCCGACGGGTTTCAGGGGTGTGCCGCCGCCGGGGCCGGCGATGCCGGTGACGGAGACGGCGATGTCCGCGCCCAAACGCTGCCTCGCGCCTTCGGCCATGGCGGCGGCGCACTCGGTGCTGACCGCACCGTGTGCGTCAAGCACCGCCTGGGGGACGCCGAGCATATCGCGCTTGGCGGCGTTGGCGTAACTCACCACGCCGCCAAGGAACACGTCGGACGCGCCGGGGACGGCGGTCACGCGCATGGCGGCCATCCCCCCCGTACACGATTCCGCGAGCGCGAGCGTCAGCCCGCGCTCGCGCAGAAGGGTAATGAGATTGGCGTCAGAGGGCGGCATCGTAAACAGGTAATAGGTAATAAGTAATAGGTAATAAGTAATAAGTAAAAGGTAAAAGGCTAGGAAGGCGGATACAAGGCTGTTACCTATTACTTATTACCTTTTACCTATTACTTTCCCCTAGATGTCCACATCTATTTTGATGTCTTCTTTTTCTTCGGTGCTGATGGCGATTTCTTCCTCGACCTTGACGGCGTCTTCCTTGGTGGTCGGGAGGTAGCGGTAATAGACCATGAGCTGGAGCGCGGCGAGGCAGGTGTCCATGACGGGGCGGTCGGTGTGGTTGTCCTTGTTCTCCCACCAGCCGACGTCCTGGTCCTTGCCGTTCATGTCCTTGATGGCGGCCTTCTGTATCTTCTGCTCGGCCACGTAGAGGGTGGACATCTCGTTGTTCCATTTTATCCAGATCGGGCTAGTGGGGGGGTAGGCGTGGAACTTGGCCTGCGTGGCGTAGTAGTAGTAATACTGCGGGTTGTTGCTGTGCCCCCGCACGTTCGGCTCCTTGTCGTCGAACGTGGGTTTCCACGCCTGCATCAGGTCGAGCGAGAGCTTGACCTCACGGGCGTCCGCCGCGCCAAGGAGCTGCATGCAGAGCGTGCCGACGGCGGTCATGCCTTCCACGCCCGCGCTGGTGTAGCCGAAGCCGCCGCTGGGGGCGGCGTTGGCCTTGAAACCCCTGACGGCCAGGCGGATCGCGTTCTCCAGCCCGCTGGCTGGAATCTTGGCGAGCTTGGCGGCCTTGAGGGCCTGCGCGCACCAGCCCATGTAGGAGGTGTCGTCGCGGTATTTGCCGTCCTCGTCGGCGTTGGGGTTCATGTTGTAGGTCCAGCCGCCGGTGGGGTGCTGCCCTTTCAGGATCGGCGCGAGGGCCTTCTCGGCGGCGTCCTTGACGTTGGGGTTCAGGGTCATGCCGTAGGCCTCGCAGAGGGCGTAGGTGGCGATGGGGTGGGAGTAGTCGTTGCCGTCCTTGCCCTCGAAGCGCCCGTCGCCCTTCTGCTTGGAGATGAGGAACTCCAGCGCCTTCTGGACGGTGGGGCCGAACTCGGGGCATTTGTCGGAGTCGGGCGTCTCGCCGTGGGCGAGGAACGTGAGGACGGCCAGCCCGGTCATGGCGATGCGGTTGCTGCTCCATGAGCCGTCGGGGTTCTGCTTGAGCTTGAGCCAGCGCAGGGCGCGCATGACCGCATCCTCGGTCTTCTGGTTGCCGCCGTACCTGCGCAGGTTCGTGCCGCGCGTGCCCGTGTTGGCGCGGTCGCCAAAGACGCCTTTGAGGATGACGGGGCTCTTGACGATCTGCACCGCGTCGAACGTCTGCGGCTGCGGGCTGTAGGAGGTCACCGTCGGGTCAACGGTGACGTTGACGTTGGGGCTGTCGATCTGCACGTCCACCTGCATGTCGTCCGGCGGCTCGGGGGGGGGCTCGGGCTCGTCGGGCTTCTGGAGATCCTGAAGCGCGTCCATCTCCATGATCTCCGTGTCGATGATCCGGTCCGAGCCTTCCCCGCCCGCCGTGAGCAGGACCAGCAGGGTGACGAGCACGGTCGGCAGCACCACGGCCGAGAGGGGCGCGGAGAGGCGCTGGAGCTCAATCATCGCGGCCTTGTACTCGCGTGACTGGCGCGGGGCGCGCAGCCCCTCTATCATGTGGCGGATACGGGTCCAGTAGGACTCTTCCGTGTAACGCGCGGCGATTGCGCCGAGCTGGGCGTCCATAAAGGTCGCGTCCACTTTCTTATGGTCACTCATGGTGGGACTCCTTTCCTACATGCTGAAGAGTGATAGTTTGGTGAGCTTGTATTTGCTGCATGCGTCCAGCGCCTGCACCAGCAGCCCGTGTTGCGAGTCCTTGGTGCATTTGACGAGGATCATGGATGTCGTGCTGATGGATGCGACGCGCTTGAGCTCGCGGTCCAGGTCCGCGATGCGCGCCATATACCTGCCGTTGAAGACGAAGCCTTGCGCCTCCACGATGATCGTGGTCGTCTCGATCTGCTCCTCCTTGTTCACGGTGGGGTCGGGCGCCGGGCGGAAGACATCCAGCTTGGAGAGGATGTCCTCCTGCTTCAGCGTGACCACGAAGAAGATGAGCAGCTGGAACACCACGTCAATCATCGGCGTCATGTCCAGCTTGGGGTGTTCGCCCTTGTTCTGCCTGCGTTTGTATGCCATGGTTTAATTCCCTTCGAGATAGGTCTTGCCGCCGCCCTTGATCTCCTGCACCGCCACGAACGACAGCTTCCAGATGCCCTGCTCCGTGCACACGTCCATGACGCGCTTGACCTTCTCGTGCGGCGTGCGCTTGTCGGCGCGGATCAGCACCGGGAACTGGGGCCCGATGCGGTTGACGCGGTTGCGGATGATCGTCCGCAGCATCTCCTCGCCCATGCGCCCGTTGCTGATGGAGATGCCGCCGCGGCGGTCAACCTCGATCTCGAGCGTCGTCGGGGGGCGCGCGTCCTGCGTGATGGTCACGCCGTTCTTGCCGTCCTCGAGCTTGATGTCCTGGTTGATGTCCGCCGTCATCTTCAGCGTCACCACGAAGAAGATAATCAGCTGGAACACCACGTCGATCATCGGCGTCATGTCCATCTCGCACTGTTCTGTGCTCGATTTCTTGCCCATCGGGTCACCTCCCGTCGATTAGTCGTTGACGACTTCGACGTTGCGCAGATCCTTGATCAGCTCCATCGTCATCGCCTGCATCCGGAGGATGAGGCGGTTGGCGTTGTTGCGGATGCTGTAGTAGAACGTGATGGCGGGGATGGCGATGCTCAGGCCGCCCGCGGTGGTCCACAGGGCCTGGGAGATGCTCAGCGCCAGCGCGCCCACGTCCGGCGCGCCCGTGGCCAGCGTCTTGAAGCACATGATCATGCCCTGCACCGTGCCGAGCAGCCCCAGCATGGGCGAGAGGTTGGAGCAGACGGAAATCCACGTCAGCTTCTGCATGATGCGCTCGGTCTCCAGGTCCGCGGCCGCGCCGATGGACTCCTGAATCACGTCGAAGCCCTCCTCCACGTGCGAGAAGCCCGCGGAGAGGATGTTGGCCATCGGGCCGGGCTCGGAGTCGCAGACCTTCAGCGCCTTCATCACGTCGCCCTCCGCCATGGCGGCCTTGACGTTGGAGACGAGGCCCTGCGGCATAATCTTCTGCGGGCGGATCAGGATCGAGCTGTCCACGATGAAATAGATGGCCGCCACGCCACACCCGAACAGCGCCAGCCACAGGATCACGCCCAGCGACCCCGACCCGACCACCACGGCCCAGAATCCCGTCTGAGCCTTCTTCGGGGTCTGCGCGCCGCTTTCGCCCGCCGCCGCCGTCAGCGTCGGCTCCGGCGCGGCGCCTCCCTCTGCCGCGGCCTCCTGCGCATAAGCTTCCCCGCCCAAAAACACCCCGGCCGACAACACCGCCATCATCACTACTCTCTTCATCGTCTGTACCCTTACTTTCTCTTTTCGTTAAGCCCGCCGTCCACGGCCGGCAACCTTTCGTTTATCCATACCAAACAACGTGTCCACTTCCGTTTAGGGCTTGCTGGCCCACTCTGTTCCCGGAAAATCCCTTTTCAGCTCCGTGCGGAACGCGTCCGCGCGCGGCGGCTGCCCGATCTTCTCAAAGCACTTGGCGGCCATGTAGAGCGCCTCCGGGCGCGGGCCGCGCTCGTTCGAGTAGAGCGTGATGACGCGCAGGAAGCCGTCCTTCAATGCCTTCTTGGCGTTCTCGGGGGTGTCGCCCGCGGTCAGGATCAGGTTGCCGCGCGTGTTCAGCGCGTAGGCGGAGGCGGTGCGGTCGCCGGTCTTGATGGCCTGCGCGATGAGGCCCTCGGCCTTGGAGATGTTGCGCCCGCCGGACTTCAAGAGGGCCTGCCAGTAGGTGGGGGCGAGCTCGCCGAGGTACCCGGCCGGGGGGTCAACCTTGATGACGGTCTCGCAGACGCGGATGCCTTCCTCATGGTCGCCCGTCGCGAGGAGGGCCACGGCCAGCAGGCGCGTGGCGGGGCGGTCCCACGTCAGCATCAGGTAGTCGGCCGAGATTTTCTTCAGCGCCGGGATGGCGGCGGCGTAGTTGCCCTCGGCCATCTGCTTCTCGGCGTCGGTGAGCGCGCGCGGCTTGGGGACCTTGATTTCCTGCACCTGAACCTGCGGCACCTCAATCGTCTTCGTCCCGTCGTTCACCTCGTATGCTTTCGCGGAGACTTTCCATTTGAGGGCGCCCTTGAATTCCGTCGCCGCCGTGATGATTGTCCCCTGCACCTGCCCGAGCGCGGCGCCCGCGCCCAGCATCATGATGGCGAGTGCCACCGCGCCTGTCTTTCTGCTCATGTTCATTCTGATTTGCTCCTGTAAATAAAGGGTTATGCCTCTGTTATTGTCCAATCCTCGCTTGGTTCAGCCAGTTCTGCACGTCGGTGCGGTAGCGCCCCAGCGGGAATATCCGCAGGTAGTTCTCGCAGTCCTCGATGACCAGATCGTTCACCTTGTGCTCCAGCATGAGCGGCAGGGCCGCGAAATAGGCCTTCTCCAGCAGGACGGCCAGCTTGGCGTTCTCGGGGTCGGTGTTCGCGTGCATAATGTTGTGGAAGACCACAATCGCCTCGCCGCGGATATCCGCCACCTTCGCCTCCGTGCCGAACTTCTTCTCGGCCTCCATGCGCCGCGCCAGCATCTGGCCCACCATGAGGTCGATCTCCCGCTGCTGCTCCGGCTCCTGGAGGTAGCGCTTAATCACGCGGAGCGCGCCCACCGCCATGTTGAAGAGCTTGGTGCGCTCCTCGCCGTTCTTCTCCGTCATGGCCTCCTCGCTGGCGGCCTCCACCAGCAGGCGGTTCGCGTCCACCATCAGGATGTGCTTGGCGTAGTCCTTGATGAAATCGGTCAGCAGCTTGCGGGCGTCCGCGTAACGCTTCTGGGCGTTCAGCACGCGCGCGCGCCCCAGCTTCGCCACGGGGATGTTCCCCGCCTGAGGGTCTTTGAGCAGCTCCATGACCTTGTCGTAGGCCTGCAACGCCAGGTCGTATTCGCGCGCGTCCTCCAGCGCCTTGGCCGCGGCCATGAACTGCCCCTCGGTGTAGGTCGCGCCCTGAAGGGAGAACATCTGGCGGTAGAGCGCGACGCCCTCGGCGCGCATCCCCATCTCGATGAGGCTGGCGGCCAGCATCGGGACGGCGTTCTTGGCCTCGTTGGAGTCGGCATGGTCCTTGCGCAGCTTCTCGAGCGCGGACTGCGCGTTGCCCGCGTCCTGGAGGATCGTGTAGAGCGTGCCGATCTGCAGCTGGGCCTTCGGCGCGTACTCGCCCTTCGGGTAGAGCTTCACATACTCCTCGAGCGCCCCGATGGCGGCCTTGCGGAACTCCGCGAGCTTCTCCGGCGGGTGCTGCATCTGCGTGAGGCAGACCGCGCGCGTGAACACCGCCATCTCCTTAATCTGCGCGTTGCGCTTCTTCTCGTCGTCGTTCACCTGATACGCGTCCGGCGAGTCGGTCAGGCACTTGACGACGTCGTTCAGGCCTGCGATCGCCTTGTCCAGCCACACCGCCGCCTGCTCCTTCGCCTCCAGCAACGCCTTGGCGGCCTCCTCCTCCGTGACCGCCTCCTCGGCAGCCCCTGCGGCCTCGTTCGTCGAGGCGCCGCCTTTCAGCAACGCGCTGGCGTACTCGCGCTGTGCGCTCGCCAGGCGGAACTTGCCCACGATGAGCGCGCTGGACGGCTTGTCGCGCGCGGCAAGCTTCGCCACATAATTTTCGAGCGCCGTGATCTCGGCGGCGGGGTTGCCCTCCTCGCGCTCGATCTGCGCCAGGCGGCTCAGCGCGTCGTAGTAGTACGGCGAGTTGGTATAGACCTCCGTGATCTGCGCGTAGTAGTGCCGCGCGGCGAGGTAATTCTGCCCCTTGTACTCGCGCTCCGCGAAGCTCATGACCAGCTGGCCGGCGGCGTAGTGGCCGGGGTAGTCGCGGAAGAACAGCGCGTACGTCTCGCGCCGCTTGTCCTCCATCTTGCGCTCGCCGTAGAACTCGCCGATGCGGCGCAGCTGGTCGCCAGCGTCACGCATCAAATCGGGCTGCTCGGCGAAACGCTCCGAGAGGTGCGCCGCCACCGTGTCCGCCATCATATCCGCGTCCATGTCCGCGTCCGACAGCTCGATGAACGCGATCGCGAGGTCCCCCAGCCCGGACACCGACTCCTTCGCCTCGGGGAACTGGTTCAGCACGGACAGGTAGCGCTCCGCCGCCTCCTTGAACTGGTTTTGGGCAAACAGCAGCTGCGCCCCCGCGTACTGCATCTTGCGCACCTTCTCCATGTCGCTTTCCGTCACGCGCATCCCGATGTCCGCGTCATAACGGTCTTTCACCAGTTTGCGGATGAACTCCACGCGCTCGCCCGCGTCCGCCGCCCACTGGCTTTCCGGGAAGCGGATGAAGACGTTGGCGAAATGGTTGATCGCGCCGTCACCCTTGCGCTTTTTGGTCTGCGCATCGCGCACGCCCAGCAACAGGTCCTTAATGTCATCCTCGTTCGCGCCGTCGCCCTTCTTGATTTCGGCCTGCGCCGCGTTCAGCAGCAGCACGGCCATCAGGTAGCGGCACTGCGGCATCGGGCTCATGCGCAGCATGCCCAGCGTCCCGTTCGGGTCATCCTCTTTCAGCGCGTCATGGATGATCTTGAGTTGCGGCATATAGTTCTCGACGAGCGCCTTCGCCTCCTCCAGCTTCCCGCGCGAGAAGATGATGTGCGCCTTCATCACGATGGCCTTGCCGAACCAGATGTCCTGCTTCCACAAGAGTTTGTCCACCTGCCCCTCGGCCTCTTTGAGCATGGCCTCGCGCGTCTCTTTCTTCTGCTCCGCCGGGGCCAGCTTAATCAGCAGCTCCGCCACGTCCGCCTGGACCTGCCGCTGCACGCCCTCATCCAGCGGGATCTTGAACAGGTGGCGGTACGCCGCCAGCGCGTCCGCGTCGCGGTTCATGGCCAGCAGCATCTGCGCGTACTTGTAGGCGGAGTCGCGGAAGAACGTCACCAGCGCGGCCGGCGGCTTCTCCACCTTCTTGAAGAACTCCTGATAGCGCTTGTCCGCCTCCGCGTGCTGCGAGCGGGCGTAATAGTAGTCCGCCATGGACAGGAACAGCGCCCAATACTCCGCGCTGTTCTTGTCCGCGATCGCGTCCACGATTTTCTGCACCTCGTCGAACTTGCCCTGCGAGAGCTGCGCCTGGATCTCGCGCACCTTCAGCTGCGGCGCGGCCTCGGGGTACTCCGCGGCCGAGAAACGCTTCCGCGCCTCCGCGATAATCTCCTCCGCGATGTCCAGCAGGTTCATCCGCTGGAGCGCGTCGATATACCGCAGCTCATCATCCAGATCCGAAACGGCACGCGATGCCAAGGGCGCTAACGAACAGGCAACCACGCCCATCATCACGCCCATCCTCAACCCTCGTCCGCAACCACACCTAAATTTGACATATTTTGAGTCCATGGTGAAAAGTATTATGGGCTAACTGCCCGCAAACGTCAATTTCAAAGAAAGAAAAAAGCAAAAAATTTTTAACCGCCGTTTTCCGGGGGCAAGGGCAGGGCCTGACGGCCTGGACGCCCAAGACGTCAATACCGCCCTTTCCGCCGTTTCGCATCTTGACTTTGATGCGGAATCGGCGTATCATCAAAATCCATTGTCTTGAAAAGGAATCGAAAGGGGGCTGAGATGTGGGAATTTTTAGGTATCCTTGTCGGCGGCGCTGTGTTTGTCGGCGTTTTCATCTTGCCGCTGATGACGTTCGCGGCGATGAAGGGCTTGCAGGGTAAAATCGAGGCCCTGACTGCCGAGATCGGGGTGTTGAGGCGGCTCTTGCAGACGGCGCGGAAGCCCGAGGCCGCCGCGCCGCCGCCCTGCGCCCCTGCGCCTCTGCGCGAGATTCCGTTGCCCGGTGCGGCGGCTCGCGAGGACGCTCGCCCTCCATCGCCTGCGCCTCTGCGCGAGATTCCGTTGCCCGGTGCGGCGGCTCGCGAGGACGCTCGCCCTCCAACGCCTGCGCCGGTGCCGCCGCCCTGCGCCCCTGCGCCTCTGCGCGAGATTCCGTTGCCCGATGCGGCGGCTCGCGGGGACGCTCGCCCTCCAACACCTGCGCCTCTGCGCGAGATGCCGCTGCCCGAGCCTCCAGCAGTCAAGCCTCCGCGCGAGCCGTCGGCGGTGGAGAGCGCGGTGGCGGTCGCGCTCGAGCGCGCGTGGAACTGGGTCGTCGTGGGGGAGGAGTTCCGCAAGCCGGGGGTGTCGGCGGAGTTCGCGATCGCGACGGCGTGGCTGGTGCGGGTGGGTGTGCTGGTGGTGGTGCTGGCGGTGGGGTTCGGCCTGCAGCTGTCGATCGCGCGGGGCGTGCTGGGGCCGACGGGGCGGGTGTCGATGTCGATGCTGGCGGGCGTGGCGTTCGTGCTGCTGGGCATCCGCTGCATGACGCGCCGCCTGGAGATGCTGGGGCAGGGCTTCGTCGGGGGCGGCCTCGCGCTGTTCTATTTCGCGTTCTACGCGATGTCGGTGATGTTCGGGCTGGTGGACATGCGGGTCGCGTTCGGGGGGATGATCCTGGTGACGGTGGTGTCGGTGGTGCTGGCGACGCGGCTGAACGCGCTGTCCATCGCGGTGTTCGGGCTGATCGGCGGGTACCTGACGCCCGTCGTGCTGAAGACGCCGGAGCCGAACTATTCGGTGCTGTACCTGTACCTGCTGCTCTTGTCCGCGGGCATGGCGGGCGTGGCGCTGCTGCGGCAGTGGCCGGTGCTGACGTGGCTGGGGTTCGTGTTCAACAGCCTGCTGTTCTACCTGGCCACGGGCGGCGCGCTCGAATGGGCGGCGGGGGGCGGCACGGCGGAGCAGGTCGCGTACCTGTGCGGTTTCTTCGTGCTGTACTCGACGGCGATCTTCGGGTATGCGGTGCGCTACCGCGTGGGGGCGACGCCGCTGGAGGTCGTCGCGCTGTTCGTGAACGCGCTGGTGGCGTTCGCGTTCGGGGCGTTCCTGCTGGGGCATACGGAGACGGCCGAGCGGGTGCGCCTGTCCGTGCTCGCGCTCGGCATGGCGGGGTTCTACGTGGCGCACGTCTGGGGGCTGCTCGTCTGCCGGCGCGTGGACCGCGTGCTGGCGTCGGGGTTCATCGCGCTGGTGGCGATCTTCCTGGGCGTGGCGCTGCCGCTGCTGTTCACGGGCCATGTGCTGACGTGCGTGTTCGCGCTGCAGGCGCTGGCGTTCCTCTGGCTGGGGCGGCAACTCAACGGGCGGATGTTCCACTACGGCGCGGCCGTGTTCTACGCCGTCACGCTGGTGCGGATGATGATCGGGTTCGTGGACCCGGAGACGTTCGCGGAGGTGACGCGCCAGACGTACCTCGCGACCATCGCGCAGCGGCTGGTGGAGTTCGCCGTGCCGGTCGCGTCGCTGTTCTGCGCCAGCCGGGTCATCGGCGCGCCGCCCGTCGCGCCCGGGTGCGGCGTGGCGGACGTGGGCGACGCATGGCGCGGGGGCCTCAAGGTCTTCTCGACGCTGTTCATGGTGGCCTTCTACGGGGTGCTGCTCGTGTACCTGTCGCACGAGTTCTTCACGGGGCTGCGCGTCTTCCTGCCGGACGCGCGCTGGGCGGCGGTCACGGTCGTGTGGGCGGCATTTGCGGCGTACCTGCTGGTGTGGTGGCGGGGGCGCGTGGCGGCGGAGGTCTTCCGCGTCCTCGCGGGCCTCTTCTGCGCGGCGGTCGCGGCGCAGTGGCTCTTCTTCGGCTGGCCGACGGACCTGCGGCTCGGCACCCTGTGCCACGGCGGCGACTACGGGGCGGCGACCGTGTTCCCGCGTCTGCTCGCGACGCTCGCGTGCCTGCTCATCCTCCTGCGCGCGTGGCAGATGCTCGCCGCCGGCGCGGGGGCGCCCGCCCTGCGCAAGGCGCTGCTGCGCGTCGCGAACGCCCTGCTGCTCCTGTACCTGACCTTCGAGGCCGCGACGTTCTTCAACGCCTACGTCCCCGATTTCCGCAAGTGGTCGGTGAGCGTGGTATGGGGGTGCTACGGGCTGGCGCTGCTCATCTGGGGCCTGCAGTTCAACGCCCGCGTGCCGCGCATGGCGGGGCTGCTCCTGTTCGCGCTCACCATCACGAAAGTGTTCCTCTTCGACCTGTCCGGCTCGGACGTGCTGTACCGCCTGATCGCGTTCGCCGCGCTCGGCGGCGTGCTGCTGCTCGGCGCCTACGCATACCTCCGTAAGCAGGATGTGTTCAAGGAGAGATTATGAGGAGGCAAGAATGAGAGGGGTTGAATCGATTTTGTTGCAATCTTCAGGGCAACGCCCTGAAATCAGTAGCACAGGGCAACGCCCTGTGTTGGCAGTGTTCCATGTCTGTAGGCTGAAAGCCTACCATCATGATGCAAGGCCTACAGCCTTGAATCGTTTATGCGCCTCGTTCCGTAGGGCGTTGCCCTACGCTATTGATGCGAGGCCTACAGCCTCTTTGCCTTACAGCCTCATTGCCTTGTTCCGCAGGGCGTTGCCCTACGCTATTGATGCGAGGCTTACAGCCTCATTGCCTTACAGCCTCATTGCCTTGTTCCGCAGGGCGTTGCCCTACGCTATTGATGCGAGGCCTACAGCCTCATTGCCTTACAGCCTCATTGCCTTGTTCCGCAGGGCGTTGCCCTACGCTATTGATGCGAGGCCTACAGCCTCATTGCCTTGCAGCCTCATTGCCTTGTTCCGCAGGGCGTTGCCCTACGCTATTGATGCGAGGCTTACAGCCTCATTGCCTTACAGCCTCATTGCCTTGTTCCGCAGGGCGTTGCCCTACGCTATTGATGCGAGGCTTACAGCCTCATTGCCTTACAGCCTCATTGCCTTGTTCCGCAGGGCGTTGCCCTACGCTATTTTGCCTTACAGCCTCATTGCCTTGTTCCGCAGGGCGTTGCCCTACGCTATTGATGCGAGGCTTACAGCCTCATTGCCTTACAGCCTCATTGCCTTGTTCCGCAGGGCGTTGCCCTACGCTATTGATGCGAGGCCTACAGCCTCATTGCCTTACAGCCTCATTGCCTTGTTCCGCAGGGCGTTGCCCTACGCTATTGATGCGAGGCCTACAGCCTCATTGCCTTGCAGCCTCATTGCCTTGTTCCGCAGGGCGTTGCCCTACGCTATTGATGCGAGGCTTACAGCCTCATTGCCTTACAGCCTCATTGCCTTGTTCCGCAGGGCGTTGCCCTACGCTATTGATGCGAGGCTTACAGTCTCATTGCCTTACAGTCTCATTGCCTTTTTCCTCGTGTTCGCGTCCTGCGCGGCATCCGCCGCCGCGACGAACGAGGCCGCGCACTACCGCCACATCAGCGCCGTCACGCTGCCCGAGACGGCGCAGGGCGAGGAACTTGCACAGGTCCTGCTCACGCCCGAGATGTTCGCCGCCACGCAGGACGGCTACGCCGACATCCGCGTCATCCACTCCGGCACGGGACAGGTCGTCCCCAGCCTCGTCGAGTGCGTCACGCGGGAGCAGCGCAAGATCCGCCGCGTCACCGAGACCCTCACGCTGACGCAGGCCGACGACACCCCCGGCGACCAACTCCGCGTCCTGTTCGTGCGCCCCCGCAAGCCCGCCGGGTCGGAAGAGTTCCCCCTGCGCGGCCTGACCGTCAAGACGCCCCTGCGCGACTTCGAGCGCCACGTGCGGGTCGAGGTCTCCGACGACGGCGGCGCGTGGCACACCATCATCGAGCAGGCCCGCATCTTCGACGTCTCCAGTTACGCCGACCTGCGCGTGACCGACATCCCCCTGCCGCCCTTCACCCAGCGCCACATCCGCCTCACGTTCAACAAGCACGACCAGCGCACGGACGCCGTCACGAACGTGCGCACCTCCGCCGACGGCCAAGGCGACGTGCGCAGCATCGACCGCGCCTTCCGCGAAGAGCAGCGCCCCTTCCGCATCGACCGCGTGGACGGCTGGTGCGAAGAGTCCTACTGGGAGCGCGACGCCCGCCCGCTCGTCACCCGCGAGATACGCCTCACCGACGCGAAGCCCCGGCGGCTGCCCAATCCAGCCGCCGGCACCCTGATGTGCTTCGAGGCCGGCCGCGTGCCGCTGGAGTCCCTGACGTTCGACGCACCCGAGCGCATCCTGACGATCCCCTACGAGTTGTTCATCGAGACTGACCTTCCCGATCATCCGGCGGACTCCCTGAAACGCATCGCGAACGGCATCCTGGAGCGCGTCGCCTTCCGCGACTACCGCTCCGAGCGGATGACCATCACGCTGCCGACCACACGCGCCGACCGCTACTACCTTGCCGTGCCGGACACCGCGCCGAAACTGACGCTCGCCGAAGCCCAAGGCCCCGACTACCGCGTCGTGTTCCCCTACTCGAACGGCGACAGCATGACCCTCCTCATCGGCAACCCCGACGCGCTCCCCTCCGCCCGCCACGCCGACCCGATCAAGACGCTCATGCGCACCGTCGCAGAACCCCTCATGGCCGAGGCCGCGCCGCTGGCGGAGAACCCCGGATGGGACGGCAAGGCCCGCGCCGACATCAACATGACCTACCTCCTCGCCGCCGTCATCGTGCTCACCGTCATCGTCCTCGCCTTCGCCCTCATCACCGCCCTCCGCCGCCTCCCGCAGACGGACACCCCGGCGTAAGGCAGGGCAAATAATGCGTTGACGGCCCCCCCTGCGGCATGGTATGGTTTTGGATTCACACAACCCCTTTGAGGAGAGCGAATGAACACATACAAGATCGCGGTCATCCCGGGCGACGGGACGGGGCCGGAGGTGGTCGGCGAGGGATGCAAGGCGCTGGACGCGGCGGCGCGGGCGTTCGGCTTCAAAATCGAGACGCAGCCCTATGACCTCGGCGGCGCGCGCTACCTGCGCACGGGCGAGACCGTGTCCGACGCGACGCTGGAGGAGCTGCGGGCGTTCGACGCCATCTACCTCGGCGCCATCGGCCACACGGACATCCCGCCCGGCATCCTCGAGAAGGGCGTGCTGCTGAAACTGCGCTTCGGCCTCGACCAGTACATCAACCTGCGCCCCGTGAAACTCTTCCCCGGCGTCGAGAGCCCCGTCAAGGGCAAGGGCCCCGCAGAGATCGACTACTGCGTCATCCGCGAGAACAGCGGCGGCCTCTACACGGGCATCGGCGGCACCTCGCGCCAAGGCACGAAGGACGAGGTCGCCGTCCAGCAGATGATGTACACCTACGCGCAGGTCGAGCGCTGCCTGCGCTACGCCTTCGACTACGCCCGCGCATACGGCAAGCGGGCCCGCGGCGCCGGCCCGCGCAACACCCTCGCGCTCGTCGGCAAGTCCAACGTGCTGACCCACATGTACGGGCTCTGGAACCGCGTCTTCGCCGAGGTCGGCGAGGACTACCCCGACGTGACGCGCGAGTATTACCACGTGGACGCCACCTGCCTCTACATGGTCTCCAGCCCCGAGATGTTCGACGTCATCGTCACCGAGAACATGTTCGGCGACATCATCACCGACCTCGCCGCCGTCACGCAGGGCGGCCTCGGCGTCGCCGCCGGGGGCAACATCAACCCCGAGGGCGTGAGCATGTTCGAGCCAATCGGCGGCACCGCCCCGATGTGGACCGGCAAGAACGCCATCAACCCCATCGCCGCCATCGGCGCCGCCGCCATGATGCTCACCGCCCTCGGCGAGACCGCCGCCGCCGCCGCCATCGACGCCGCCATCGCCAAGACCACCCCCAAGATGAAAACCCAGCTCGCCAACCAGATGGGCTACACCACCACCCAAGTCGGCGACCTCGTGGCAAGCGAAATCGCCTGAGGGATTGCCGGGAGCGCAGGGCTTCCGCCCTGCATGGCGCCGGGAGCGCAGGGCTTCCGCCCTGCAATACTGATGGCGACCGCACTCGATCGCATTCGATTGCAATCGAAAAAAGCAAGGCAGAAGCCTTGCGTTCCCGGCAATCGAGCAAGGCGGAAGCCCTGCGCTCCCGGCAATTCCTAATTTCCCCTTGCGTTCCCCCGCCGAATGCGCTATCATTAAAACAATCTTCAAAAAGGAGAACCATACGATGAGAACGAGCATACAATGGATGACGGCCGCGGCAGTCGCGGCGATGATGGCCTTCACGGCGAATGCCGTGACGGTGACGGTGGTCGTGGACGGCCCCGGCAAGGTGTCCCCCGTGGGGACGGTGCAGGTGGCGGCGGGCAAGTCCGTGACCCTCAAAGCCACGCCCGACAAGGACGCGGTGTTTTTCCGGTGGATGCCCGGCAGCGTGATGACGCCGACCCTCAAGGTCACGCCCACGGCCGACATCACCTACACCGCGTATTTCCGCACCAAGGCATCCGCCAGCGTGCTACCCATCATTGCCTCGCTGTCATCGACCGAGACCATGGTCGGCGTGCCTTTCCGCGCGACGCTCCCCCTCAGCAACAATCAGGCCTACCCCGTGAAGTTCAGCGCCAAGGGGCTGCCCAAGGGCCTGAAGATCGACGCCAACTCGGGCCTCATCACCGGCGTGCCGACCGAGGCCAAGACGTACCCCGTCACCTTCACCGCCACGAGCGTCGCCAACCCCAAGTTGGTCGCCACCCGAGCCTTCGACATCACCATCTCCCCCCTCCCCGAGAAGGCGCAGGGGACGTTCTCGGGATACCTCGACGATTTGGGCGGCAACTTCGGCTCCTTCACCGCGACCGTCTCCGCCAAGGGCAAGGTCAGCGCCAAGGCCGTCACGCCCTACGGCACGTACACCTTCTCCGCGCCCTCGTGGACCAGCCGCTCCGGCAACACCTTCACGGCCGAGGCGCAGACCAAGAAGGGGCAGTCCCTCACCCTGAACGTTGACGCCTCCAAGGCGTGGAACGTGAACTACGGGGCTGAGGGCTCCGTCTCCGGCGCAGGCATACCCGCCTACGACATCTACGCGCAGCGCAACCCCTTCCTCGACAAGAAGGGCACCGACCACAACGCCGCCATCGCCGAACTCACGGCAAAGTACGCGGGCTACTACACCGTCGGGCTGCCCTTCAACGGCTTTGGGGACAGAGGCCAGGCCATCATTGGCTCCGGGGGGATTGCCCCCGTCGGCAGCGGCTACCTCACCCTGACGGTGAGCGGCAAGGGCTCCGCCAAGGCCGCGGGCAAGATGGCGGACGGCACCTCCTTCAGCGCCAGCGTGCCGTTCTGGGTCGTCGGCGGCAACGCGTGGGTTGACCCATACGCCCCGCTGTACGCCAAGAAGGGCTTCGCCTTCTGCTGGATGACCATCAGCGGCGCCAGCGGCGCCATCTCCGGCGGGGGCGACTGGTCTTACCCCGGCAAGTCCCCCGCCGCCAAGGTGCCGCTCACCGGCGACCGCTTCCATGTCTATATCGGCAGCCTCTACGGCGCGAAGTACACCCCGCCGCCCGCGGGGCACACGGAGACGATCGTGTTCAACGTCAACAATGGAAACACCTTCCCGTTCACGGGCGACAGCAAGGGCAAGTACACCCTCGGCGGGGTGCTCCCTGCCCCCTTCACCGGCGCGACGCTGTCCCTGAACCCGAAGACGGGCGTGTTCACGGGCAAGGTCAGCGGCGTTGTCGACGGCAAGAAGGTCTCCTACTCCCACACGGGTGTGCGCATCCAGCGCACCCCTGCCCCCGGCGCACCCTGCGGCGCGGGCTACGTCACCCTGCCTTCCGTGAAGTACGGCCCCTACACCCTCAAATACTCGCTGCCTGTCCAATTGGAGTACCCGTAAGGCGGCACGGGCATTCCTGCCCGTGGATGACGGGACTACGGACTACAGGACTACGGATGAGGGGACGAAGGGGACGATGAGGATGCTGAGGGGACCTAGGGGACGAAGGGGACCTAGGGGACGTAGGTGTTTGGCTTTGCCCCTCTGTCCCTTTCGTCCCCTATGTCCCCTCCGTCCCCCCATTATGAATTATGAATTATGAATTATGCATTATGCATTATGAATTATGAATTCTGAATTAGAAAAAATCCGCCCGGCGGTATTGAAGGAGGCGGAGCAGATTTTCAACCTGATCCGCCAGCATGACAGCGACCTGATCTCGCGGCCGCTCGGCGACATCGTGCAGAACATCGACCGCTTCGTGGTGTGCGAGGCGGGTGGGGAGATCGTCGGGTGCGCGGCGTGGCACATCCTGCCGGAGATCGGCGCGCCCGAACGCGCGTCCGTCGAGATACAGTCCGTCGCCGTGCGCGCGGATTTCCGCCGCCACCAGGTGGGGACGCGGATCGTGCGGGACATCCTCGGGCGCGTCCGGCGCTTCGACCCCGCGCAGGCGATCGTGCTGACGTTCGCGCCGGAGTTCTTCCGCTCGCTGGGCTTCACGCCCATCCCCAAGACGCAGGTCATGCACAAACTCTACATGGGCTGCATCAACTGCACGAAACACGCCAACCCCTTCACCTGCCCCGAAATCGCCATGGCGCTTGAATTGCGAAACAATGATTGAAATGACTGACAGGAGAATTTTCGCGCAGGGACGCAGAGACGCAGAGTTTTTTTAGACAGGATTGTTTTCGCGCAGAGGCAGGGGACCCCGCTCGCGCGACGTGCGACGAGTGGGGCACACAGGGACGCAGAGTTTTTTTAGACAGGAGTATTTTCGCGCAGAGACGCAGAGTTTTTTTAGACAGGATTAACAGGATTTTACAGGATTACTTTTTACCTTTTACCTTTTACCTTTTACCTATTACTTATTACTTATTACTTATTACTTATTACCTACTACCTACTACCTATCACCTACTACCTACTACCTACTACCTACCACCTATGCCGCTCCACTCCCGCCTTCTCCGCTGGTATGACTCGCGCACGCGCGAGATGCCGTGGCGCAACCATCCCGACCCCTACGCCGTGTGGGTCAGCGAGATTATGCTCCAGCAGACGCAGGTGGAGACGGTGAAAGGGTACTTCACGCGCTTCATGGCGGCGTTCCCGACCGTCGCGCAACTGGCCGCCGCGCCGCAACAGGACGTGCTGAAAGCATGGGAGGGACTAGGCTACTACACCCGCGCGCGGAACCTCCAAGCGGCCGCGCAACGCATCACCGCGCAAGGCGGCGCGTTGCCCCGCGCGTCGGCAGGGTGGGCGGCGCTCCCCGGCATCGGGCCCTACACCGCCGCCGCGATCGCCAGCATCTGCGACGGCGAGGCGGCCCCCGTGGTGGACGGCAACGTGGCCCGCGTGTTCGCGCGGTATCTGGGGTGGGCGGACGACTTCCGCAAACTCCCCGCCCGCGAGAAACTCGCCGCATGGCTCCTGCCGCACATCAAAAAATCCAAACGCCCCGGCGACTTCAATCAGGCGATGATGGACCTGGGCGCGACCTGCTGCACGCCGCGCGCGCCGCGCTGCGCGGAATGCCCCCTGCGTGACGGCTGCCTCGCCTTCCGCGACGGCACGCAATCCGCGTTCCCCGTCAAGCCCGCGAAAAAGGTCCTGCCCGTGCGCCGCATGGCCGCCGCGCTGGCCACGGACCCGGAAGGACGCGTCCTGCTCACCCAGCGGGCGGGCGAGCGCCTGCTCGGCGGCCTGTGGGAACTGCCCTCGGTGGAGGTCACGCGCAAGCCCGCGCCCGCCGACGCCCTCCGCGCCCTGCGCGAGCAGACCGGGTTCTCCGCCGCCCGCGCCAAACTTCACGGGACGATCACCCACACCTTCTCCCACTTCAAACTCGAGCTCCACGTGTACGCCGTCACCGGCCTCTCCGGCACCCCCGACCAAAAACGCCACCCCCATGCGCGTTTCGCCCGTGCGGAATCCCTCCCCCTCACCACCGCGACGCGGCGGGCGATCGGGAAGGGGAAGGAGACCAAGGGGACACAGGGGACGAAGAGGACAGAGGGGAAAAGGAAAACACCTGTGTCCCCGAAGCCCCCTCATTCCTGATTTCTTATCACTCATCTCATTTTTTTTGGAGGTATCACCATGGAATGCAAAAAAGAAGCGAACGGTAAAAAGTGCAACTGCACGTATTCGGGGTGCCCGCGGCACGGTGTCTGCTGCGACTGCCTGTCATATCATCTGGTCAAGCGCCAACTCCCGGCCTGCTGTTTCCCCGCCGATGCGGAGCGGACCTACGACCGCAGTTTCGCGCACTTCGCGCGGCTGGTCAACGAAGGCAAACACTAGGGTCCTGCAAAATACAGATTTCACGATGGAGGGCGAGACAGGGAAATCCTTCATTCCGTCATCTGTGTTTTACAGGACACTAGTGCGCGTGCGAGTTGGTCGGGGCAGGATGTGCCGTTGCGGCACTGGATGCCTTTGAGCAGGCGGATGACCTCGCACACGGGGCGGCCGACGACGAGCCTCTGGACAGCCTCCGTGTTGCCTTTGCAGCCGCCGCTGAACGCGCAGCTGGTCACAATCCCGTCCGTGACCTCGTAGGTGATTTCCGTTGAGCAGGTGCCTGATGTTTTGTGATGGCGTTTCAGGACGAGTCCTCCGTTTTCAGGGACGTTCATTCGTCTCGGGCAAGGGCGCGGGGGGATGGCCGAAGATGAGGGCGGCGGGGTTGGCCTGAAGCTCGGAGATGAGCTGGCTGAGGCTTTCGGAGGCGGCGCGGAGGTTCTGCACGAACTCCGCGAGGGAGTGCTGGTGTGCGCCGGTGATGCGGTTGAGCGTCTGGGCGGTCTGCGCCAATGCGGTGAAGGTCTGGTCGGCGCGCGCGCCCGCGTTGGTGGCGACGGCGGCGAGCGTGTCGGTCAGTTGCGTGGTGTGTTCGGCAACGCCCGCGAAGGATTGGACGAGCGGCTCGAGCTGCTGGCCGGCCTGCTCGGCGACGCGGCGCACGTTCGCGATGACGGCGGCGAGCTCGGCGGGCATCTGCTGGATTTCCGGCGCGTTGACGAGGGCCTGCACGGAGGCCGCCGTGCGGCGCAGCTCGGCAAGCAGCTGGGCCGCCTCGGCGGAGAGCGCGGCGGCGTCCACGTCGCTGACCTTCGCGCGCGTGGTCTGGAGGAGGGCGGCGGTCTCGTCCGCGAGCCCTTGCAGGTCGAGCTGGTTGAACTTGATCATCAGCTCTTCGGTCGTGTTCTTGAAGGTGAAGAAGGTGCTGGGCGCGGAGGGGATGTAGTTGTGCCTGGGCTTCCACGTCAGGTGCTTGTGGGGGTCCGCGGGGCCCGTCGGGAAGTAGTCGAACTCGATGTAGGAGAGGCCCGTGATGCCTTGCGAGGCGACCTTCACGCGCAGGCCCGAGGCGATCAGGTCCTCAAGGAACTGGCTGGGGTCCTCGGCCTGCATGGGCAGGAACTGCCTGGGGTCCAGCGCCATGATGACCAGTATCTGCTGGGCGTTGAGCGGCGCGTCCTGGATGGACATCTGGTCGCCGTACTCGCCATAGACGAAGCCGATGCGCTTGACCGCGCCGATCGGCACGCCGCGGTATTTGACGGGCGAGCCGATCTCCAGGCCCGTGATGGACTCGGAGATGTACGTCTCGGCGTAAATCTCCTTGCGGCTCAGGATCTGCGCCCCGGCGATGCCGATGGCCAGCAGGATGAGGCCGAACCCGGCAAGCACGAAGAAACCGATTTTCGCGTAATTGGCCTTATTCTCGTTCATAACCCATGCACTCCCTTTCTCGCCTGAAAAGGACAGTATAGCCGAAACCGCCGCCGATGGGAAGCGGTATCGCCGTCAAATCAGGCCGCGGCGGATCATCTCCTCCGCGATCTGCACCGCGTTCTGCGCTGCGCCCTTGCGGATGTTGTCGCCGCAGACCCACAGGGCCAGCCCGTTGGGGACGCTGGGGTCCACGCGGACGCGGCCGACGCCGACGTCGTCGCCGTGCTGGATGTTCAGGGGCATCGGGTACTGCGCGGCCGCGAGGTCGTCCACGAGCCTCACGCCCGGCGCCGCCGCAAGAATCGCGCGCGCCTCCTCGGCGGTGAACGGGTTCGCGAACTGCGCGTGGACCGCGACGGAGTGCGCGTAGAACACCGGCACGCGCACGCAGGTGCAGCCGACCCGCAAATCCGGCACGCCGAGGATCTTGCGCGACTCGAACGTCATCTTCGCCTCCTCGGAGGTGAAGCCCGGCATCTCCGGTTTCGCGCCGCCGATCTGCGGGAGCACGTTGAAGGCGATCGGGTGCGGGTACGCCTCGGCCGTCACCGCCCCGCCCGCGGCGTATGCGCGGGCCTGCGCGTCAAGCTCGGTGATGGCGGCGCGGCCCGTGCCGCTGACCGACTGGAACGTGACCGCCGTCATGTGCCGCAGCGGGTTCGCGCGGTGCAGCGGCGCGATGCCCATCAGCGTGATGATGGTCGAGCAGTTCGGGTTCGCGATGAAGCCCTGATGCCGCGCGAGCGCGTCGCCGTTGATCTCGGGGATCACCAGCGGCACGCGCTCGTCCATGCGGAAATCGTCGCCGTTGTCGATGACGACCGCGCCGCGCCGGACGGCCTCCCAGCCCCATGTCTTCGACGCGCCCTTGGAGCCCTCCGTGCCGGCGAACAGCACGATGTCCAGCCCGTCGAACGCCTCGGCCGCCGTCTCGCGCACATGGAACGTCTCGCCCGCCACCACCTCATCGCGGTCGCGCGTCGCGAGGATGCGGATTTCGCTTGCGGGGAAACTCCGCTGACGCAAGACCTTCACCATCTCCGTGCCGACCGCACCGATGCCCACCAGACCGACTTTGTACTGCTTCATGATTTTCGCTTTCCGTTTGCGCCTTTGCGGGAACGCCCTGCTCCGCAAAAACGGGGCAATACATTACCGAAAACCGTCTGCCCGTGCAAGCACTTTCCGCAGGGCATTCAGGAATTCCTAACTCCTAATTGCTTTATTCGACCGCCGTCGTGCCGGGAGCGTAGGGCTTCCGCCCTGCATATGCCGGGAGCGCAAGGCTTCCGCCTTGCATTTATGCCGGGAGCGCAGGGCTCCCGGCACATGCGTCATCCCTTTCTCCTGCGCATGAAATAGAGGACGGCGAGGACGAGGGGCAGGGCGGCGAGGTAGAGCCAGCGGCCAGCGGGGGCGTTCGGCTCACGGGGACGTTCGCCCTCCATCCCTGATTCCTCATCCCTAATTTCTCGGTTCGCCGCCGCCCTGCCTTCGGAGTCATCTGCAACGGCTTGCTTTTTCTCATCGGGCTTCTGCGCTTCGCGCGGGTCGAACGACTCTATGGAAAGGGGGACAAGCCGATTGCTCATCTCCCGTCTCTTTTCCAAGACCTCCCGGCTAGGGATGTTCGTCACTATATCCTTTAGATTAGGCGGAAGCACGTCAAGCGGCGGAAGCTCGCCCCCGTCATGCGGGACAAGCTCTTGCGTTGTGAGTTCGGGGATGGGGATGGTCTTGAGGTACCCTTCATCATCAATGGTGATTTCATGTGCGTCGTGCCCTTGATGGATGCCATAGCCCACGTTGGATGAACCTGAATAAATGAGGACGAGCTTGGGCGGTTGCCCGTCTCTTGTCAGGCTGTAAAAGTCATCCCCCCGTGCCCAAACATCACCGCTAGGGTCCAAACTCCCGTCGGGCATATTCTTGAATGGGCTTTGTTCCCATTCCCCGTTTTCAAACCGAAAGAGCATCCAATCATTCCCATGGCATCCGCCATAGCTTTTGTCCATCCGGAATGACACAAGCGCATCCAGAATACCGTCATGATTGATGTCGAAAAAAAGGATGTCAACAGGTTGGTTTTCAAAAAGTGAAAACCCTTTCATGTATTCCATCAGCAAGTCGCGTACCCTTCTCTCGTCCTGAAGTGGTTGCGCCTCATCAGCACTGAGCAGCACAACAAGTGCGTTGTTCAGCCCTACGCAAAGCAATGCGAAAAACAAGTGTTTGTAGTTCATAATGTCATTCCTCGTGGTCAGTGATTAGTGGTTAGTGGCAGGAGCGAGTGATTATTCGCCCCTGCACGTTCGCGCTACTCTATCGCGACAGGCGGGATATTGGTCGGGAGGTACGCGGACACCTGCTGTGCGTAGTTTGTGACGTTGTCCTCGAACGTCCATGTTTGATTAGCATGGTTAAAGCAAAGCGGACACCGAAGCTTCACTTCTATTTTCTTGCCATTTGCATCCTTTGCGTAAACTATAGTCGGCTTCACGCCGGTTCTTTTGTTGTAGAGGACGGTGACTCCCCACTGCTCATGCGTCCACGTGACACCGTACAGGTTCGTCGTCGCGGGCGGCGGCACCCATTCGTTAGTATAGGATTCCTTGATGCGCTGCAGGTCATTCGTGTAGAAGTCCCGCTTCTCTATGAACTTCGCGGCGGAGGTGAGGACGTTGGTCTTCCAGTTGTACACCTGTGCGGTGGTGATGGCGTTCGGGCCGTTGGTGACGGCGCCGTTGTCAACCTGCCCGATGCCCCATCCGTACTGCT
>WRJS01000053.1 GCA_009778475.1 Kiritimatiellota bacterium
CGACGATCTTGACCGGCTCATCGCCCCCGCGCACGACCTGCGTTTTCACGGGCAGCCTGTCCTGCGCCAGCAGCGGCAGGGCGAACATAAATGCAAGGAATGTGTGTCTCATCGTGTGTACCTCATTTTTTGACAAGTTGTGATTGTGATTGTGTTGGTGGGACTACGGGACGACGGACGGCGGGACTACGGGTTGGGGACGCGGGGACGGAAGGACGGCGGCTCAGCGGTCGTAGTCCCGGCGTCCCGTAGTCCTGTAGTCCCGTCCCATGCGCAGGGCGCCGCCGCGCCGCCCCCGCACCGCAACGCACTGCGGCGGCACCTGAGCGAATTATGGCTGCGCGGCAATTCATCACGGCTCGGTCTCCATTAATGCTGACGCAGGTCTTAAGCGGTTTTCTGCGGGAACGCGGCGGCTGCCGATGACCGTCCCCATGATGTGCCAGCCGCGCCCGACGGGCTGTTGCGGCGAATCCTCGGGGCATCCGATTTCACCCGCGCACCACATGCCGAACACCTTCACGTTAGGGTTCTTCAGACCCTCAATGACGGCCTTCTGCTCGTCCTCAATGTCGTCGAGCTTACCCTTGCGCCCGGTGCAGTCAAACGCGAGGAACAAGCCGCCCGACAACAGATTCTCCGAGGCGGACAGGCGCGACGCGACATCCCTTGCCGTGGCGAGGACGGCATCGTTGTCCTTCGCCTGCGCACCGTCCTGCGCGACCGCGATGTTCCCCTCAATCAGCAGCGCGACTGCGGCGTCCTCATACAGCCCGCCGCGCCAGTGGATCCAGTTCTGCCCGTCGTTCTTGTTGGCAGAGCCGCCCGCAATCGGGAATTTCGTGCCGACCGCCGACTGTATGCCGTCCACCAGAAGCTGATTCTTCGGCGAGTGCGCGTCCGCAAGGACAACCATCAGGCGCGGCTGGTTGTCGTACATGGGAAACTGTTCCGCAATCCTCCGCCCGGCCGCCCCGAGCGCGGCCTGCAGCTCTTCGCTGTCCTGGGCTAGCCCCTTGGCCTTCATCTTCGGCACGAACGCCGTGCGCACTGCGATGCCGTTCCCGCCCAGCGCCAGCAGACCGACCCCGTCGCTTGCCACCACGCCGTCGCGCGTGTAGAAGCCATACGCCGAAATCCCGACCACGCACTTCTTGCCGAACACCGACGCCACGCCCTTCGCGGCCTTCGCCTTGTCCGCCTTCTCCGCGAAACACTCCGTCAGCACGACCACCTGCGGCACGACCCCGTCCAGCTTCGCCTTCAGGCTCAGCGCCGCGTGACGCCCCGCGCCGTACGCGTCGCCACCCGCGCCGACCTTCGCCCACGCCGTCGCGGTGATCACCGGCCCGTCAGACTTCGGCTCCATGGCCGACTGCTCCCGCACATTCACGCACCCACCTGCCAACAACAGCCCCAACATCAGTCCATACGATCTCATTTCCTGCATCTCCCTTTTGCGAGTTTTAAAAACAGGTTAAAAGTGTACGCTCTCCTCGGCGGATTGGCAATAGCAAAATGCGTTCCGCTTACTCGGCCGCCTTCCCCTTGCGCGGCTTCTTGGGCGTTTCCTCTGCGGCGGCCTCGACCTCGATGGTCGGGGCGGGGGCCTCGGGCGTGCCGACGGCAAGCTCCTTGTTGCCGATCTCACGCAAGCGCATGGAGACGATCTTGGAGATGCCCTTCTCCTGCTGGGTCACGCCGTAAACGATGTCCGACCCCGCAATCGTGTGCTGGTTGTGCGTGATAATCAGGAACTGCGAATGCGCGAGGAAGTCCTTGAGCGCCTGCACGAAGCGCCCGATGTTGCTGTCGTCCAGCGCGGCGTCGAGCTCGTCGAGCATACAGAACGGCGCGGGCTTGATCATGAAAATCGCGAACAGCAGGCTCACGGCCGTCATCGTGCGCTCGCCGCCCGAGAGCAGCGTGACGGACTGCGGCCGCTTGCCCGGAGGGCGCGCGATGATGTCGATGCCGCTCTCGAGCGGGTCCTCGCTGTTCTCCAGCAGCACCAGCTTGGCCTGCCCGCCGTTGAAGAGCTTGGTGAACATCAGCTCGAAGTTGGCGTTGGCCTGTTCAAACGTGGACTGGAAGAGCTCGCTGGACTTCGTGTTGATCATCGCGATCAGCTGGACAATCTGCTCCTTCGATTTCAGCAGGTCATTCTCCTGCGCCCGCAAGAACGTGTAACGCTCCTCCAGTTCCTTGTACTCCTCAATCGCCACGAGGTTCACCGGGCCGAGCGCCTGTATCTCCGCGCTGAGCTCGGCGACGCGCGCCTCGATTTCAGGCGTGGGCGGGCGCCCGTTTTTCCACGTCGGGTCGGGGTGACCGACGAGCTCGTCCACCGAGAGGCCGTACTCGCTATAGATGTGGTCAATCTGGTTCTGCCGCCTCATGCGCGACTCCGCCGCGTCAACCTCCGCGCGACCCTTGCTGTCACGCACCGCGTCCAACGCGCGGCGGCACTCCGACAGCATCGCCTCGTTCTTCTCCAGCTCGCGCTGATGCCCGGCACGCTCGCGCCGCGTGTCCTCAATCTTCACATGCAGCTCTTCCGCCGCGATCTTCAACGGCTCGAGGCTCGCGTCCAGCGCTTGGTTCTCTGCGGTCAGCCGCGCGATGCTTTCATCATACGACATCACGCCACGCGCGCGCCCTTGGATGGTGCGGTCAAGCTCGTCAATGCGCGTCTGCAGCACCTCCGCCTGCGAGGCCGTATGCTCCAGCTGTTGCGTGATGCTCGACATCTGGATCCGGCACTCCGTCAGGTTCTGGCTGAGGTCGCCGTAGGTGATCTCCATCTCGTGCAACAGCGCGGACTGTTCGGCGGTCTGCTCAATCAACTGGTTGCGGGTGGCGGTCATCTCGTGCAGTTCAGCGGCGAGCGCCCCGGCCGCCGCCTCGTCGCCCGAGGTCTGCGACATGAGCGCGTCAAGCTCCGCCGCCACCTGCTGCAGACGCGCACGCGCACGCTCGGTGTCACGGCTGACCGTCTGATGCTCGCCCTCTGCTTGCGCGGCCTTGCGGCGGTTCTCGTCCAGCTCCTGGCGCGTCTGGTTCAGCAACAGCGCAAGCTCACCCGACCGCGCACTCAATGCTTCGAGGCGCGCGCGGTTGGCGCTCAGCGTCTCCTCGAGCGCGGCCAGCTGCCGGGACGCATCCGCCGCCAGCATCCGCCGCGCGAGCGGGCTGGAGACCTGGCTGTCGGGCATCCACAACTCCACGCACCCGTCGGCATGGAACATCGCGCCGTCGCGCGTCACCACGCTGCACCCCTGCGGCAACGGCGACGGCACATCCGCCAGCGTCTCCGCGACGAACACATGCCCGAGCATCCGCCGCGCCGCCGCCTGAAAATCGTCCGCCACCGTGACCTGCCCCAGCAACGGCGCAAGCCCCTGCGGCGCGGGCGGGGCCGCGGGCGCGTCCTGCCCCGCCACAACCAGCCGCGCCGCCGCGTTCGAACCCTTCGCCAGCAACGCCGCAACCGCCGCGCGGGCGGCCTGCGCGTCGCGCACCACGACCGCATCCATCCACGCGCGGAGCGCCGCCTCCAGCGCGAGGCGCATCGACTGCGGCGCGTCGAACTTCTCCGCCAGCGCCCCCAGCACCGACTGTGCGTCAAGCCCCAGCGGGTTGGACGGGTCGAGCAGCTGCCGCGAGCCATCCGCATAATCGTCCGATGCCTCGCGGCGGTCCGTCAGCAAATCGATCTGCGCGCGCTTCGCGGCCGCCTCGGACTGCAACCGCGCCGTCTCGTCCTGCAACGCCCGCAACTCCGTTGTCGTGTCGGCGCGCTCCTGCTCCAGCGTCTCGAAACGCTCGCGCACCTGCCCCTCCGCATCACGGAACGTCTCCAGCCGCGCCTTGACCTCCGCGCACGCCTGCTCGACGTGCGCAAGGTTGTCGTTCAGCTGCCGGTGCTCCGACGACAGGCGCTCACGTTTCATCACGAGCTCGCGCTGACGCGACTCCATCTCCGCCAGCGTCTGCTGGATCTGCGCCGCGCGGCGCTCGCACTCGACCGACCGCTGGCGGTTCTGCTGAAGCTGCGTGCGCGTCTGCTCCATCTGCGCACGGTGCGCGTCGAAACGCGTCTGCGTCTCCTCGAGTTTCGCGCGGCCGACCTCGGACGACTGCTGCATCAGCACGCGCTTCTGCGCCAGCGACTCCAGCTGCAAATGGATCTGCTCGATCTGCGCCTGCGTATCGGTGATTTCGCGGTTGTCGCGCTCCGACCACGCGCGGTACTCCTCAATCCGCTGATCGTTGACCTTGATGACCTCCTGCGCACGGACATAGCGGTTGTCCGCCTGCGCCGCCTGTTCGGTCAGCGCCGCAATGCGCTCCTCCGTCTCGTGGATGAGGCCGTGGATGCTGGCGGACTCCGTCTCCGCCTCCGCGACCTGCGTCTGGTGCGTCACCAGCTGCTCCGCGAGGTCATGGATGGACGTCTCAAGCTCGCGCACGCGCACATCCAGCGCGCCCAAGCGGTTGCGCGTCAGGAAAATGTCGAGGCCGCGCAACTCGTCGCGCAGCTCCCTGTACTTCTGCGCCTTGCCCGCCTGCCGCTGGAGCGTGCCGATCTGCCGCTTCACCTCACGGATGACATCCGCGAGGCGGAGCAGGTTCGCGTCCGTCTGCTCGATTTTGCGCAACGCCTCCTTGCGGTCCGCCTTGAACTTCGTGATGCCCGCGGCCTCCTCGAACACCGCGCGGCGGTCCTCCGGCTTGGACGACAAAATCGCATCGATCTGCCCCTGCGCCATCACCGAGTAGGACGTGGTTCCGATGCCCGTGCCCATGAAGAGGCGGTGGATGTCCTTCAGCCGCGCGGGGTTCTTGTTGATGAAATACTGACCGTCGCCCGAGCGGAACACGCGGCGCGTGATGGTCACCTCGTTAAACTCCGTCTCCAGCACGCCCTCGCAATCCGTGAACGTGATGGACACCTCCGCCATGCCCAGCGGCTTGCGCGCGTCCGTGCCGTTGAAAATCACGTCATGCATCTTCGCGCACCGCAGCGCCGTCGGGCGCTGCTCGCCCAGCACCCAGCGGATCGCGTCCGAGACGTTGCTTTTGCCGCACCCGTTCGGCCCGACGATCGCGACCATCCCCGGCTCGAACTGCAACCGCGTCTTTTCCGCGAAGCTCTTAAAACCCGTCAACTCAATCTGTTTCAGATACACAAAAAAGCCTCAAAATGCTTGACCCGCCTCGGGTCATTGAAAAACAAATAGTTTCGCATATTTCAGGACAAACCTCAAATCTAAAATCTAAAATCTAAAATCTCACGTTTTGTCGGAATTATACACAAACGTGTCGGAATTATACAAGACACGCCGAACCTAGTTTGTTACAATAAAAGAACAATGAAGGAGGGTTGTATGAAGACGTTTATGGTTTCAATTCGTTCGTTTATGGTCGGAATAGTTTTGTGTGCGGCGGTGCTGGCGGGGTCGGCGCTGGCGTTTGAGAACGGGGAAGTTCTTTTCTATGTGCCGATGGGCAATGCTGATGTATGGGTGGCGCAGCAGGGCACGGGTACGGTGGTGAAGGCGGGCGCGGGGGCGTTGACGCTGACGGACCCTGCGCTGTTCGGCGGTACGGTGGTGCTGCAGGAGGGGGCGTTGACGCTCGGCGCGTCGGGGGCGGCGGCCGCGCCGCGGCCGAATGCGGTGCTGGGCAATGCGGCGTTCCATGTGGACGCGTCCGCGCCCGCGTCGCTGACCGCGCCGGGCGGCGCGGTCGCCCAGTGGGCGGACGTGCGCGGCGGGGCGTACCCCTTCGCGACGCCGCCGCAACCGGAGGGCGGCACGGTCATCGCGCCCACGCTCCTCCCGGCCGCGCTCAACGGCTTGCCTGTCGTGGACTTCGGGCGGATTGCATATTATACCGGCACACATCGCGGGCTGCACTGGTCGGAGGGTTTCAACGGCACCATCAAGGCCGTGTTCTGGGTCGTGGGCAGCCGCCACGGGAAAGGGTTCCTGCTGGGGGATGCCTCGGCCTACCATTTCCACCCGGCTTTGGGCGGGAATCTTACCGCACTGGACAACTACGCCATGCCGTTCACACCGGTCTTCAACGCGTCATATCTGCCGACCGTATTCCAGGTGGGGGGCGAGGCGCAATTGGATGGGCAGCCCGTTGCCGCCGCCGCGTTCGGCCTGTCGGGCGCGTGGAACATGGTCTCGCTTCTCGCCGACCCAGCCGCCCCCTCGGGGTTCGGCACGGCCAGCCGCTTCGCGAATGACCGCAACAACGCCGCGCAGAGCGGTGGCCAGGCGCTCGCGGAATGCATCGTGTTCGAATCGCCGATCACGCCGTTCCAGCGCAACGACATCGAGGCGTACCTCACGGACAAATGGTTCCGCGGCCCTGACCTGCGCGTCCTGCGGCTGGAGGGCGCGGGCGTGTTGGAACGCGCGGACGGCAGCGCCCCGCGCGTCAATGTCCTGACGGGCGATGGGACGCTCAGCGTTGACGGCCCGGCCACGCTGGACGCGGTCTTTCTGGAGAACGACGGGACCGTCATGCTCGACGGCATCGGCGCAGATTACACGATCGGCCTTGTGCGCGGCACCACCGGTACGCTCGCCTCGGCAACGGCGTTGGACGTACACGCGGTTGGACTCATCAACTACGCCGTCCTCACGCTGGACGCGCCCCTCGCAGGGAATGTTCTCCCCGAAGTGTTCGGCAGCGGCACGTTCACGTTGCCGGGTGGCATCTCGATCGGTTCCGCTGTCATGTTCAACGGCGGTGCCGGCGGCGTCACCGTCACCAACGGCGGCGCGGCGCTCGTCGTCGCCAGCCTGAGCGGTAACGCTGTGTTCGACACGGCTGGCTGCGGCGCGCTGACCCTCACGAACCTCGTCACGGGCGCCAACCCGTTCAACCTGACAGACCGTTTCACCACCACGCTGCGGACCGGCGACAACCCGATCACGCTCGACGCGGTCGTCGGCGCCGGCAACGCGACGATCCGCAATACGGCTGGCGACATCACTATCGGCACCATCGCCGCAACCGGCACCGTGGTGGTCGGCAGCGCGGCTGGGGATGTCTTCATCGACACGCTCGCGGGCGACGGCACGGTACGGTTCGAGAACACGACGGGGCTCGTCACCATCCGCGACGCGTCGGCGTTCACGGGCGAACTCTATCTGGAGAACGGCGTGTCCGCCGAAATCCTCATCCCGCCCGCGCAGACGTTCCGGCGACTGACGGTCGTGTTCGCGACGCTCGACGTGTTCGGCGCGACGCTCGACGCGACCACCCTGTACGGGCGCGGCACGTTCGTCCTGAACGGCGACCTCAACGTGTCCAATGTCCTGATGACCGCGAGCCTCGACCTCACCTGCAACGGGAGCGGCCTGTTCCTGTGCGAGGAGATCGGCGGCCCCGGCACGTTCACGTGCAACCGCCCGTTCTACGCGCCGCGCCTCACGCTCGCGGGCAACACGCTCATCCTCTCGTCAAACGTTTTCGAGTCCGTGTCCGGGCGCGGCACACTCGATCTGCCGAGCGGGCCGGTGGACATTGCCGCGATGGCGTTGAACGGATCGCTCACCCTCAACAACGGCGGCGGCGCGGTGACGGTCACGAACATCACGGTGCAAGGCAGCGGCGCACTCGTCACGGGCGGCGGCCCGCAGACCCTCGGCACGGTCACGCTTGCCGACCGCCAGTCTCTCGCCACCGCGAACGGCGACGGCGCAATCACCGTCAACGCGTTCGTCGGCACGGGCCTCTTCCGCAAGAACGGCGCGGGCGACTTCACGTTCCCCGTCCCCAACACACTGCGCAACCTCGCCGTCGAGGGCGGCGCGATCTTCCCCGTGCGCGTCGCGCCGCAGATGCTCCCGCCGACCGTGGTGCCGGCCTTCTGGCTGGACGCGTCGGCCGCCGCCTCCCTCACCGAGACGGGCGGCTTCATCACGCAGTGGGACGACGTGCGCGGCGCGGGCTTCCCGTATGCCTACAGCGCGGGCGACAACGCGCCGTTCCTCATCCCCGCGTCCGCCAACGGCCTGCCCGTCGTCTCCACCGGCAAATACTGGTCAGGGCGCTTCATCCGCTGGTCGGAAGGCATCACCATCCGCTCCTTCTTCATGGCCTGCGGCTCGCAGGACGGCATGGGCTACTTCCTCGGCAACTCGACCAAGAACAACTGGAACCGCTCGCCCCAAAGCGCTGGCACGATCCCGAACCCCGACGTGGACGGTCATCAGAACTGCCCCTACATCTGCCAGCTCTGGAACGCGAACCGCAGCGGCGTCACGGCCACGCACCTTCAAGACGGGCGCAGTTACGCGAACGGCGATCGCCTCGCGCATGACGCGCTCATCCCCTTTAGCGGCGGCACCGACATCTTCACGCACATCAACGACGTGACGGACGTGGACGCGGATGCAGACCAGTTCTCGCGCTACATGGATCAGTCCATCAGTTACACTGGCGGCGGCCGCTTCGGCGAGGTCATCATCTGCACCAACGTCGTGACCGAGGCCGAACGCGCCGCCATCGAGGGCTACCTCCAGTCCAAGTGGGTCGGCGACCTGCGCCGCCTCGAACTGATCGGCCCCGTCACCGTCAGCCTCGCCCTCGGCGAGACGCTCTCCGTGGACGTCGCCTGCGGCCTTGGCGCGCTCGCGCAGACCGGCCCCGGCACGTTGAAAGTCTCCAACGCCGCCCTGCTCACGGGCGGGCTCGACATCCGCGACGGCACCCTCGCGTTCGGCCGCACCGACCGCGCCGTGTCGTTCGCCCCCGCCTTCCACCTCGACGCCACCGCCGCCGACACGCTCGCGACCAACCGCTACGGCTACGTCACCAACTGGGCGGACGTGCGCTTCAACGGCCGCTACGCCTGGGCCACCAACGCCGTCAACCAGATGGAGCCGCCCAACCTGCTCACCGCCGCAGGCCCCAACGGCAAGCCCGTCGTGGACTTCCACTTCTACGCCCGCTGGAACGAGGCGCCCGCATGGCGCAAGCAATCCCAGACGCATTTCAACTGGATGGCGTTCAGCAGCAACGTCAACGTCGGCTCCGCCTTCTGGATGTACGGCTCGCAGAACGGCGGCGGCTTCCTCCTTGGCCATTCCGAGTTCTACGACTTCCATCGTGGCTCCGCCACACGCGGCAACGACACCACGCCCGCGCTCTTCGGCAACTACGACAATCAGGTCCCCGCGCGCAACGGCTTCGTCTATGTGGACGGCGCGCGCGTGGACGCCCAGCAATGGGGCGTCCTCAACGGCGGCTACCAACTCATCCAACTCGTCGCGACAAACGGCACGCTCCGCGCCAACCAACTCTCCCGCGACCGCAACATGAGCGACCAAGTCGGCGGCCAGCGCATCGGCGAACTCGCGCTCTTCGACCGCGCCCTCACCGAGAAGGAACGCCTCAACACCGAGGCCGCCCTCTCCGCCAAATGGTTCGGCGACATCCGCTCCGCCCGCTTCGCCGACGGCACGGCCTTCGACACCGGCACCTCGTCGCCCGCCGCCGTCAGCGTCGCGCACTTCGGCGGCGAAGGAACGGTCACGCGCACGGGCGCGGCCACCCTGCGGCTGCTCGGCCCCGCCTCCTTCACCGGAACCCTCGTCACGCGCCTCGACGCGCTCGACGTCGCGCTCAAGACCCCGCCCGACGCCCCCGCGCCCGGCGCCTCGCTCTGGCTCGACCCCTCCGCCCCCGGCGGCATCGCCACCAGCGGCCTTGACGTGACCGCCCTCAGCGACCTCTCCGGCAACAACATCCCCCTCTCCTTCCGCGACGACCGCCTGCCCACCCTCCGCCCCGGCGAACTCAACGGCCTGCCGACCCTCGACATGGGGCCCTGCACGATCGCCGACGGCGTGACCATCCTCTTCCCGAGAGGGGCCGTGCCACTCCACTCCTGGGTCGCCGTCCACGGCAGCCAGGAGGGCGGCGGCAACTTCATGGGCGACAGCGACGACTACCCGTTCTACCGCGAATGGTCGCCCGGCGCAGACAGCGGCGGCACGGCCAACCCCTACGGCCGCCTGTTCTACGAAGGCGCCGGATCCTTCGTCGGCGACCCCCTCTATCGCGGCTGGTCGCTCATCGACGGCGTGAGCGTGAACGGCAAGTCGCAGGGCTTCACCGGCGGCTGGAGCCTCTACACCTCCATCCCGCTCGAGACCCCCGCCTCCCCGTGGCTCAACGTGGACCGCATCGCCGGCGACCGCAACAACCCGCGCGGCGGCATGAGGCTCGGCGAGGTCCTGCTCTACCCCCACCGCATCTCCGACGCCGAGCGCACGCAGACCGAGGCCTACCTCAACAGCAAATGGTTCGCCCGCCCCTCCTACGGCTACGCCGCGCTCAAGGCCCCCATGCTCCCGCACGTCGCCTCCCTCGGCGGCGCACTGCAAATCCCCGAAGGCCGCACCGCCGTCCTCGGCAAAATCACAGGCGCCCCGGCCGCGGTCGAAGGCGGCGGCGGCCTCGTCCTTACCTCCGGCGGCTCCGCCGCCGCCACCGTCACCAGCGGCACGCTCACCCTCACCCCCACGCCCGCCGCCACCGCGACCCTCGACATCACCGACGGGCTGGTGTTCCACGTGGACGCCTCGCTCGCCGCCTCCCTCACGCTCGGCCCCAGCAACACCGTCACGCGCTGGGACGACGTGCGCGGCGCGGGCTTCCCCCACGCCTTCGCCGACGGCAGCACCCACATCAACGCCGCCGCCGGGGCCAACGCCATCCCCGAGGGCATCCCCATCACCCCGCCCACCCTCCGCCCCGCCGCGCTCAACGGCCTGCCCGCCATCGACTTCGGCCCCGGCGCCACCAACGCCACCGTCTGGATGAAATGGGATCAGCCCGTCGCGCCCGTCCGCTCCGCCTTCTGGGTCGTGCGCACACCCTTCCCCGGCAACTTCGGCGGCTGCCTGCTCTCGCCCGCGCTCGGCGACGCCAACGACCTCGCCCGCGGCTGGCGCGCCGCAACGTATGAGACGCCCCGCAGGCTGTGGCACTGGCAGCCCGCCGGCGCGCTCACGCGCATCGACGGCGACACCGTCAACGGCACCCGGTGCGGCCTCGACAACAACTGGCATCTGGTCAGCCTCACGCTGCCGTCCAGCACGGCGTACGCCGCGCAGGCCTTCGGCGCCGACCGCCCCGGCCGCATCCCCGACCCCGCCGTCGCCCCCGACTCCCTGCGCTGCGGCGGCATCCTCTACGGCGAAGTGCTCCTCTACAACCGCACCCTCTCCGCAGAAGAGGTGACCGCCGTCGAGGCCTACCTCACCGCCAAATGGTTCACGCGCGGGATACCCGGCGCGACCCTCAACGGCCAGCCCCACGGCGGCGCCGACGTCACCCTCGGCGCGGGCGGCACGCTCGTGCTGGACGGCGTGAGCATCAACGCCGTCACCGCCACCGGCCCCGGCACGGTCATGAACGCCGCCGTCCCGCCCACGGTCTGGCAGGCCCACGGCCCGCGCGTTTTCGACCGCGGCCTCATCCTCGCCGACGGCGCCACCGTGTTCATCGACTACGACGGCAACGCCCCCGCCACCGCCCGCATCGACGTGACTGGCGGCCTCACCGTCGAAGGCTCCGGCACGCTCCGCTTCGCATCCGTCGCCAACTGGAAATCCGGCGCCTCCGCCTTCCCCGTGTTCAGTTACGACGCGCTCACCGGCGCCGCCAACTGGAACACCCGCTGGCGCGGCGCGGGCCTGCCCAACGGCATCTCCGTCCGTGGCGCCGTGGACACCGACAACAACCTCCTCAACGCCACCATCACCCCCAGCGGCACGATCCTGCTCCTGAGATAGCAAGAGGGCGAGCGAATCGAAAAAACAAAGAAGCCGAGGGATCAAACCCCCGGCTTCTTTTTGATTTTTCCCTCTGCGGGCAGGAATGCCCCTTGCAGGGGCGCATACAGCCCGCACCACCTTTGTATAGCATTTAAAGTTGATATTGGCGCATCCCTCTTTACCCCGAAGGGGTTAAGTCAATTAGCGTAGGGCAACGCCCTACGTTACGGGATGCCCAACCGCTCAAGGCTGTAGGCCTTGAATCAATGGATGCAAGGCCTTCAGCCTTGAATTTTTTTCGCGCTGTTACGTAGGGCGTTGCCCTACGCTAGTATATGAAAGGGCGTTGCCCTTTGTGCGCCAATGTCAAGTCAAACTACTATATTTAATGCAGGATGAGGACGGAGTAGCGGTAGGTGACGGTCTGCTCTTCGCCGGGGGCGAGGGTGAGGGTCCAGGTCAGCTCTTGGCGTTTGTTCGCGGCGTAAACCCCGGCCTCCAGCACGCGCCGCCCCGTCGGCTCGGCGGCGGCGGAGAGGTATTCGCCGGACACCTGGAGGCGGACGGTGACTTTCGCGGGGGTGGCGCGGTAGTTCTTGACGCGGAACTCGCCTTCCACGTCGGGGTTGCGGTAGGTGCTTCCGCCCCAATTCACCAGAGGGCGTTTCTGATCGACCTCCACCTCGGAGAAGCCGCCGGAGACGCTGAGCGCCTTCGTGATTTTCACGGACGCCTGCTGCCCGGGGTTGACCCAGCTGATGGTCGATTGCCCCAGCACTTTCGCGCCGTCGGTGACCTCGATGGGGGCGGTGGTGATGGGGGACTTGAAGGGGTTGCTGAAGGCGAGCGTGTCCCAGAGCGTGCCGTGTGTGTCCTCGGGGTTCTGCCCGCGGTTGTGGATGCGCCCGTGGATGTCGCGGCGGTCGGGGATGATCCATTCGACGATGCGCTCGTAGGGGGCTTTCGCCTGCTCCAGCGGGAGGTAGAGCGTCTCGCCCTCGCCCATCGTGAGCTTGCCGATGCCGCGGTAGTGGATGTCTGCGGTGGCTTCCTCGGAGGGGACCGCGGGCAGGTCGTAGCCTGCGTCATTGCCGGGCATCGCACGATTGGACATGATATTTTGAGACATTATGGAAGCGCCTCTTTCGCCTTGCACACGCGCGAGCCCTTGGAAGAACGAGGCGAGGGTGCTGCCGGGGACGATGAGGCTGGTGCGGTTGGCGAACTCGATGTTCGGGAAGCCCGAGATGAGGTTGACGTCCGCGTCCTTGAAGGGCGCCATCTCGTTGCGGATGATTGCGGACATGGAGATGTTCATCTGCTTGTCGTCCATGAGGGTCAGGCGGTACGCGGGCGCCCATGCCATCCCCTTCGCGAGGTACGCCATGGCGAACGGCTTCTGCGCGCCCTCGATGCGCCACACCTCGCGCGCCTCCTTCACCGTCGTGTTCATCTTCGCCGACTGGATGCCGGTGATGAGGTTGACGGGGATCGACACGTGCTGCCCCGACTCCAGCCGCAAGGTCAGGTGACTCGGCATAACAACGGGCATCCGCGCACGGCTGTAGAGGAGATCGTCGTAGCGGTAGTGGTTGCCGTATTCGCCGTAATCGCGGCTGAAGTTTTTCGCCTGCTCGGGCGCGAGCGGGTTCACGACCGTGCCCGTGACGTCCGTCGGGACGTTCGCGCCGCCCCCCGCAGGGAAGAGCGCGAGCATCCCCTCGCCTTTCGCGAGCGCGTTCGTGGTCGCCGCGAGGAACGTCACCGTCACGCGTTGCCCGTCATACGCCTTGCAGATGTCGTTGAGCGGCGGCGTGTCGAGCGTTTTCTCGAACGTGCGCGAGACGGTCGTCAGGCGGAAGCCGCCCTCCGCCCCGCACCAGAGCGTCCCGTGCGCGGGCTCGATCTTGTCCGTCAGCAGGAACGCGCCCCCCGCCGGGGGGCGGACCTCGCGCATGACCGAGACGACGCCGTTCTTGAACAGCGCCAGCGCCGTGATCGGTGCCTCGCCAAGCGGCTCATTCTCCGCCGCCGCAGCAGCGCCCGCAACAACCGCCAATCCCATCATCAACCGTAAGTGACTCATAACCCAACTCCTTTCGTTAATGCGCCCGTATTGTAGCAAACCCCGTCCCCAATGTGTCATGGAATTGTAAGGGAATTGTAAAAAAGATGTAAAGCCAAGGCAGGGCAAAACAGCCCTACCCGTGTCCTGCGGGCGGTCATCGGGCAGGGCGGTTTCACCGGAACCACCGTTTGGCGTTGCCCGGCGAACTATCCCCTGCTTGGGCGTTGGATGTTCTCATGCCCCATGCGAATCGTCATTTCAGTATGATGATTGTGCCTTTGGGGACGAGCCGCAGGGTGCCTGTCGCGGGGTCATAGACGAGCAGGTAACCTCTCAGCAGGGTGCCGTCGGCGGAGACTTGCCATTTGGAGAGGATCGAGGGGTCGTCAACGCTCCCGAAGGTGATGGGGATCTGCCATGACGACGGGCTGCCGCTGGCGTTGGTGAGGTGGAGGGTGCCGCCCGCCGCAGGGGTGAAGCGGGTGATGGTGCCGCCGCCCGCGGCCATGTCCACGCGCAGGGCGCTGATGGGGACGGGGCCGCCGTTGATGGAGAGGGTCGCGCCGGACTGCACCTCCACGATGCTTCCGGCGGCGATCGTCCCGGCGTCTGCGCCGAGCGTCGCGGGGGACGTGAAGGGGATGGGCGTGCCGCCGTTGTACCAGACGCAGCGGTTGGTGACGGGGACGTGGCCGGTCTGGCTGTCGAGGTGGAACCACGTGTTGCCGTCGGGGCTGCCTTCCATGACCCATGTGATGGGGTCGCGCTCGGGGGAGTCGTTGGCGGTGGCGAGGTTGTAGGAGGTGAGGGCGGTCTCGGGCGCGCCGTTGGTGAGGCGCATGACGAGGGTGCGCCAGGTCGCGGGGTCGCTGGGCGTGGCGGTGTTGTTGTTCAGGCACCATTTCGAGCGGGCCCCGGTCAAATCGCCGTCAAACAGCTTGAGGAAGTTTTCTTCGCCGTTGCCGATGGAGTACGCCTCGGGGGTGGCGACCTCGCCGGGGTTGAGCGTGGTGACGTCGCTGCCTTCGGTCAGGCCGAGGTTCCAGCGCGCGCCGCTTTCGTCGTAGAGGGCGAGTTCGCTGAACTGGAGGACGTTGATGCGGTTGCGGTTGTCTTTGATGGTGAAGCGGAACCAGTCGAACGTGGGGGGCATGACGTTGATCTCGGCGATGCCTTCGCGCACGGTGAGGCCGCCCGTGAAGGCGTTCGCGCCGCTGAGGGTCTGGGTGCCGGGGCCGGTCTTGATGACGGCGCCGTCGCCGCTGATGTCGCCCGCGAAAACGTGGGTCGCGCCGCTGGCGGCATGGAGGGTGAGGTCGCCGCCGTCGAGCGTGACGGAGCCGAAGCCCGTGAGGCCGCCGAGGGTCTCGGAGACGCCGTCGAGGATGAGGCTTGCGCCGCCGGCGAGGGCCACGGGCGCGTCGGGGGCGATGGTGCGGCCGCTCTGGTTGGCGGTGTTGACGGGGAAGCCGCCGGGGCCGCCGGCCCATGCGTAACGCCAGCTCGTGCACTCGAAGCCGGAGACGACATCGATGTCCGCCCAGTCGTCGCCCGTGTAGCTGCCTTGGAGTCGCCACGCGGTGGGGTCGCGGTCATTGTGGTCGTTGGCCGTTGCCCAGTTGTAGTGCGTGAGTTTCTGCACGCCCTGATAGTCGAGGCGTATCCAGACGCGGTCGCGGTCTTCGGGCGAGCGGAGGGGGTCGATGCGGAAGTCGAGCCATTTGGTGCAGACGTTGTTGCCTGTTTCGGGGTCGGGGCGTTCGGGCTTGAGGTTGCCGTCGAGGACGTTGGGCGGCGACTCGTTGACGGGGTAGGTCTGGTTGGCGGTGACCTCGTCGGTGTAGGTGGCGTCCCACGTCGCGTTGGTGCGGAGCGGGACGAGGTCGGTCGCGCCGTTGTAGAGGCTGAGCGCGCAGAACTGCATCATGGCCGGGTTGGCGTTGGCGGCCTCTTCGACCTTGAAGCGGTAGAAGGGGTAGCCCGCGGAGGGGGCGATGCGGACGGTGCCGCCGGAGATGGTCAGGCCGTCGGGGGCGTGGCCGTAGCCGGAGAGGGTGAGCGTGCCGCCGCCGAGCTTGTTCAGCGCGACCCGCCCGGCGGTGGTGCCGTCCCAGTAGCCATCCGAGCCGTCCGCGAGCAGGCTGAGCGTGGAGACGCGGTTGTTGGTGTCCATGTTCACGATGATGCCGGGGCCCTCGACGCGGTTGAGGGCCGCGTCGTTGCCGTAGAGGTCGAGGCACGCGCCCTCGTGCAGGATGACGTTGCCCTTGCCCGCGCCGTGGGGGATCTGGTTCTGGCCGACGAGGCGCAGGGTGCCGGCCTCCACGACGGTGTCGCCCGCGTAGTCGATGCGGTGCCCGAACAGGCTGAACATCCCGTTGCCGAGTTTCTTGAAACCGCCGTCGCCCGTGAAGGCGATCCGCCGGCCAGACGGCTGGAACCGTGCGTCCGCGCCGCCGATGTCGAACGCGATGTAGTTGCCCGCCGTCGCGGCGAAGTGCAGCGCGGCGTTGGCGCCTATCGCGAGGATCTGGTTGTTGTTGCGGATGCGCAGCGTGCCGCCGTCGAACTGGATCAGGCTGAGCGCGGAGTCGTTCTTGTTGATGTCGCTGATGTTCAGCAGGCCGCCCGCGAGGATGTTGACTTCGCCGTGCAGGGCGTCGCCGGGGCTGTTGTCGGTGGGGAAGTAGGGCGTGAAGTTGAGCTGGTTGGCCTGCAGCGTCCCGTTGGTGATGTTCACGATGCCGTGCGGCCGCCACGAGCGTTTGTCCGCGCTGTCGTTGAGCGCGAGGCGCAGGCTGCCGCTGATCGTGAAGTTGCCGTTCGCGACGTTGAGCGTCCCCGTGCCGCTGTTGTACCCGACGATGACTTCCGCCGCAGACGTGACCGTGCCGCCGTCCTGCGTGAAGAGACCGACCGCGCCCGGCTCGCCGCCGACGCGCAGCCGGTCGAGGCTCACGGCCGCGTTGCTGGAGACGAACGTCGCGGTGTCGCCGGCCGCCGCGACCTGCAATGCGTTGCCCGTTCCGACCGTCGCGAACCGCGCGGGGCCATCGACCGTGAACGCCGCGCCGCCCGCAAGCGTGAAGAGCCCGCGCTGGCGGTACATCCCGCTGCCAGAGAAGCTGATTTTGCCCTCGTCCGCGGGCGTGAAAATGCGGTCGCCCTGGAACTCCATGAAGTCCGGCCCGTCGATCTGGATGTAGGCGTTCTCCAGCCCCGTGTTGGTGAGGCAGAGCATCCCGCCCTGCCCGATGAGGCGGAACGGGTTCAGCGCCGTCCCCGCCAGAGGGTCGTAGGTGAGCGGGCCGCTCAGGGTGGTCGTGAAGCCCGCGAAAGGCCCGCCGATGCAATCCGCGTGGAAGGTCGGCGCGAGCGCGGTGAGGTCGAGCGTGTCGATGTCCGCGCCGACGGTGAAGAGGTACGGCCCCTCGCCGAGGTAGGTGACGTTCGGGACGTCGCTGGCGGCGCTGATGTAGAACATCGCGCCGTCATGCACCGTCACCGTCTGGCCCTGCGCGAGCGGCCGCCCGAGGCAGAGCGTGCCCTCCTCCACGACGATGTCGCCCGTGAAGGTGTTGTTCGTGTCCGCCAGCGTGAACGTGAGCGCCCCCTCGCCGCGCTTGACGAGACCGCCGTCGCCCGTGATGCTCACGAACGCCCCGGCCGCCTCGTTGAACGTGACGTTGTACCCGGCCGTGTCGAAGATGGCGTCGCAGTTTTCCTCGATGATGTAATAGAGGTGCGCGCCGTAGCCGCCCGTGTGGAACATCCCCGCCGCCCTGCACTTCAGCGTGCCGCCCTTGAAATAGAAATGCGAATAGGCGCGGTCGTTCTTCTGGACGCCCCTGATCTCCAGCACGCCGCTGGGCAGCAGGTTGACCACGCCCGCCGTGACGTACTCATCCTCCGGGGCATTCGGGAAGAACGACGTGATGCCCAGCGTCCCCGCGCGGAAAAGCCCGGCCACATTCAGCGTGCCGCGCGTCGCCGGGTCGCGCTCCGTGCCGCTGTTGTTCGCGCACACGGTGACCATCGCGTTGCCTGCGTCGAACACGCCGCCCGGCTGGATGTCCAGCGTCCCCTCGCCGCCCTGAAACCCGACCGCGAACGTGGTGAAAGTCGGGACGTTGCCCGTGACGAACACCTGCCCCCCGCTCGCGACCGTCATCACGCCCGTCTCGCCATCCGCGCCGATCGCCGAGAGGACATTGCCCGTGATCGACACGCTTCCGCCCGCCGCGAACAGCAGCGTACCGTTGTTCGTCAGGCAGATGATATTCGGCTCCGGCACATTGACCGTCACGGACTGCTCCGGGTTAATCAAGACACTCTCGCCCCCCACCCACTGGGCAGAGACCGACACCGCGCTCCCCGCACACACGAGGAACGCCAAAACCGAACGACACACTTTAGACATAACCAACTCCTTTGTATAACTTTCCCAAAATTGTGCCCCTATGATATCAGATTTGATGCGGTGTGGCAAACCTTTTGATGCGGCTGAAATTTACTCGTAATTTAATCTTGGAATTTTCCAGTTGCCCGCGGGGGAGATGTTTGTTAAAGTAATATGGTTTTTTAAATGGGTGAAGAGTGGGGCTGTTATTATGACGGAATCTCTGAGATGGTTTGCCATGTTGGCGTGGGCGGGGTGCCTTGCAGGATTGGCGTGGTATTGCCTCGGCATCGCGCGGCAGATTACGTATGTCACGCTGGCGGACGGCCGCCAGCAGGAGCGCAAGATCCCGCTGGTGTTCCGGCTGCTGCTGCCGTTCGTGCCGAACCTGCTGCCCGTGGTCGCGCGACCGGGCTTCAAGAAGACGTGCGATGCGGCAAACCGCCAGCTCACCGCGGCCGGGTTCGAGGGCCTGCTGACGGGCGAGGAGTTCGTGGCGCTGAAGTTCCTCCTGCCCATCGTCGGCGGCACGTTCTGGTTCGGGTTCCTGCACTTGCAGGCGAAGCTCCTGCCCAGCTCGCCGACCGCCGAGAACCTGACGCTCGCGACCATCTGCGGCGTCGCCATCCTCTACTATTACCCGCTGCTGTGGCTGCGCCGCTCGCTGAAGCAGCGCCACCTCTCCATCCAGCGCGCGCTGCCGTTCGTGCTGGACCTGCTGACGCTCTCGGTGGAGGCGGGCATGGATTTCATGAGCGCGCTCCAGCGCAACTGCGAGCGCCGTAAGCTCGACCCGCTCAACGAGGAGCTCATCCGCATGACGCGCGAGATTCAGGTGGGCCTGCCGCGCCGCGTGGCGTTGCGCAACATGGCCGTGCGCGTGGACCTGCAGGACCTGCGCGCCATCGCCAACGCGCTCATCCAGGCGGACGAGCTGGGCGTGAGCATCGGGGCCATCCTGCGCATCCAGTCCGACCAGATGCGCGGCCGCCGTTTCGACCGCGCGGAGAAGCTGGCCAACGAGGCCCCCGTCAAGATGCTCGGGCCGCTGCTGCTGTTCATCTTCCCGGCCGTCTTCATCATCCTGCTGGCCCCCATCATCAGCCAAAGCATGACCGACCTTTTCTAGACCCCACACAGAGCAAGCAAACCATGTCCATATTCACACACCTCCTGGTCTTTGAACGCGGCGCGCGCGCTGGCCGCCGCCTCCCGTTCACGCCCCCGCAGATGACCCTCGGGCGCGCGTCGCAATGCGACATCGCCATCGCCGACCCGCTCCTCTCGCGGGCGCACTGCCGCTTCGAGATGCGCGACGGCCACCTCTGGGTCGTTGACCTCGAGAGCGCGAACGAGACGCTGGTCAACGGCGCGCCCATCACCGAGCAGAGCCTCCTCTTCGGCGACGTCGTCACCGTCGGCGACTCGACCATCCGCATCGCGCGCGCCGAGGAGGCCGCGCCCGCGCCGGCCGCGGACGAGCATGCCGTCGTCCCGGCGGATGTCGTCATCGACCTGGGCTTCGACAAGCCCGACGACGGCGCGCTCCCGAAGAAGAACTTCCTGCGCCCCCTGATCTGGGCCATCGCGGCCATCCTCGTCCTCGTCGCCGGCACCACGTTCATCTTCGAATCCGCCCGCGAGGAGGGCGCCGCCACCGTCACCCCGATGACGGTGGACACCACGCTCCAAGTCTATTACGAGAAGGTCGATGCCAGCGCCGAGAACATCTTCCGCTACGAGATGGCGCTCAACGCCGACGGCCTGATGGCCATCAAGGTTGACGACCTCTCCGGCAACGGCCGCCACATCGAGGAAAAGAAGACCGTCGCCAAGGAGATGCTCGCCGAGCTCGCCCGCGACATCGAGAGCAGCGGCTTCTTCGCGCTGGACAAGAGCTACTCGGGTTACACGCTCGACGCCAACGCCCTGAACGAGAGCCACCTGGTCATCGCCGTCGGCAAGAAGGTCCACGCCTGCCGCACGAAGAACCGCAGCGACGAGCCCGAGGGCTTCCGCAACGCCCGCGATCTGCTCGAGACCTTCGGCAAGAACGAGCTCGGCCTCTGGCCCATCGAGCTCTCCGCCGAGAAGCTCATCGAGCTCGCGGAGGACGCCCTGAGCGTCGCGCGCAAGCGCTACGCCGAGCGCGAGGTGCGTTACGGCAACCTCTTCGAGGCCCTGCGCAACTACAAGGACGCGCTGACCAACCTCGACACCGTCAACCCCAAGCCCGAGTTTTACACGGAGATCCTTGAAGGCTTCGAGACCGCCAAAAAGGAAATCGAGGACCGCTACAAGGACCAGAGCTTCCTGGCCGACCGCGCCATGAGGACATCGGACTGGCCGACCGCCCAGCGCGAGCTGAAAATCATCTGCGAGCTCATCCCCGACCGCAGCGACCCGCGCCATACGCAGGCCATGCGCAAACTCATCGACGTCGAGAGACGCATCCGCAAATAACCCCGCACACCTTAGACAGGACGCACCATGAACAGAAAAACATCCCTCGCCCTCCTCGCCGCACTGCTCGCCCTGCCGCACGTCCCCGCCGCATGGGCCGCGCGAGAGGTCCAGCCCGCCACGCGCCTCGAGATTTCCACGTCCCCCGCCGGCGCGGAAGTCCACATCGACAACCAGCGGCGCGGCCAGTCCCCCCTCACCCTCACCGACCTCGCGCCCGGCGCGCACCTGCTGCAAATCAACGCGCCCGGGCACCGGCTCGTCTTCGACGCCTTCACGCTCGAAGAAGGCCTCCCGCGCACCGTCACGTTCGACCTCGAGCCCCACACCGGCCTCGTGCTGATGACCACCCTCCCCGAAGGCGCGGAAATCACCTGCAACGGCGCCGCCCTCGGCCAGACCCCCATGCTCATCGCCACCCTCCCGCTCGGCACCCACCGCCTCAGCCTCGCCCTCCCCGGCTACCAGCGCAAGGAGGTTGACGTCACCATCAAGGACCGCACCCCCGTCAAGCTGGAGGTCGAACTCATGTCCGCCTCCGGCACCCTCAACGTCACCTCAGACCCCTCCGCCGCCGACGTGCTGGTCAACGGCATCTCCCGCGGCACCACCCCCTGCCGCATCGACCGCATCCCCGACGGCAACGTCACCATCGAGATACAGGCCACCGGGTTCGAGCCGCACACGCGCCAGGTCACGCTCGCCGCCGGCGAGGTGCAGAAGATCGACGTCGCCCTCAAGGCCCTCCCCGGCACCCTGCGCATCGTCTCCCTCCCCGAGGGCGCGCGCGTCTATATCGACGACGAGTACAAGGACGTCACCCCCTACGACTTCGTCAACGCCCCCCCCGGCGCCTACCGCGTCCGCGTCGAGCAGCTCGGCCACGAGCCCACGGCCCGCAACATCACCCTCGCGAAAGGCGAGTCCATCACCGAAGAGTTCCGCCTCACCAAGATCACCGGCCGCCTCGAGGTCACCACCGCCCCCGCCGGCGCCTCCGTCTTCATCGACGGCAAGCGCGTCGGCGTCACCAGCGCCAAAGGCACCGACACCACCTCCGTCTCCCAGCCCTTCGCCGTCGAGGACGTGCTGGAGGGCGAGCACCTCGTCGAGGTCACCCGCCCCGGCCACGCCACGCAGAAGCGCGGCATCACCGTCCACCGCGACATGACCCTCACCCTCCAGTTCCTGCTCCCGCGCCAGTTCATCCCCAACTACGAGGTCACCACCACCCGCGCCTACTACAAGGGCGTGCTCGTCTCCAAGAACGACGAGGGCATCCACATCGAGACCGCCCCCGGCGTCAGCCAGACCATCCCCATGAAAGACGTCAAGAAGCACGGCCCCCTGCGCGAGGGCGAGTCGCCCTAGGCGGGGCGGCCCCTCTGCAAACGTGACGCTTTCATTTTCAACTTGAAGGTAAGTGATACGTGTATTGTCAAAACGAAAGGAATGAGGATTATGAAGAGTCTTCTCTACATGGCGGCTGCGGCCGCGTTGGTCATCGGCGCAGGGTGCGCAAGCTGCCCGTGCGGTTCAGGGGCAGGTAAGGCGAGCATCGCGTTCGACAACGCATGGTTCTACAACAAGGACGGCACGTTCAACGAGTCGCGCGGGAAGGATGCGTACATCGCGCTCATGCGCTATCACGGCTATCCCGTCTTCCCAGGCGTGAAGGACAAGCTGTGGGTCTCGGACTACGGCACGGGCGAGTTCACGAAGCTGGGCCTCGGCGCACTGTTCTTCGCGAACACGGAGGATGAGCTCGAGGGCTTCCGCTTCCTGATGCAGGACCTCTTCCTGCTGCCGGGACAGATGCTGCCGGAGCACTACCACCTGAAGACGGCGAAGTCGGTCGAGAAAATGGAGGGCTGGCTCGTGCGCCACGGCTCCGCCACGATCATCGGCGAGGGCGACCCCACGCCCGGCCTGAAGGAGCGCCTGCCGGTCTCCCAGCGCCCGAGCGGCACGGTCTTCAAAGGCGTCGAGGCCAAGCCCGGCGACTTCGTGAAGCTCAACCGCATCACCGCCCGCCACGCCCAGCTGGCAGGCCCTGAAGGTGTCATCGAGACGGAGGTCGCCAACTTCCACGACAACGACGCCGTGCGCCACACGAACGCTAAGCTGAAATTCCCGTGATGCGCGGGTTGGGACTGAAATCAAATCCCCGGTTCAAAAACATTCCATGCACTACTACGTGGACCTGCACGTCCACTCGCGCCACTCGCGGGCCACAAGCCGGGAGTGTTCGCCCGAGGGCTTGGGCCGTTGGGCGCAGTTGAAGGGCGTGACGGTCTGCGGCACGGGCGACTGCACCCACCCCGGCTGGATGGCGGAACTCCGCGAGAAGCTGCGCGAAGCCGATGACGCGCAGGGTCTCTACGCCCTCGCGCCGCCATTCCAGTCCGCCGCCGACGCGGACGTGCCGGGCGCGTGCCGCCGCCCCGTGCGCTTCATGGTCACGGGTGAAATCAGCAGCATCTATAAGCGCGGCGGGCGTGGGCGGCGGGTGCACAGCGTGATCCTCCTGCCCTCGCTGGCGGCGGCGGAGCGTCTCAACGCGCGGCTCGCGGCCATCGGCAATATCGCCTCCGACGGGCGCCCCATCCTCGGCCTCGACCCGCGTGACCTGCTGGAGATGCTGCTGGAGGTGGACCCGCGCACGGCGCTCATCCCCGCGCACATCTGGACACCGTGGTTCTCCATGCTCGGCGCGAAGTCCGGCTTCGACTCGCTGGAGGAGTGCTTCGGCGACCTGTCGCCGCACATCTTCGCGGTCGAGACCGGTCTCTCGTCCGACGCGCCGATGAGCCGCCGCATCCGCGGCCTTGACGGTGTCGCGCTCGTCTCCAACTCAGACCTCCACTCCCCCGCGAACCTCGGCCGCAACGCCAACGTGTTCTTTGGCGAGCCGGGCTACGACGCCATGCTAGACGGCCTGCGCGCCGCCGACCCTGCCGTGTGCGGCGGCACGGTGGATCTGTTCCCCGAGGAGGGCAAGTACCACCTCGACGGCCACCGCGATTGCGGTGTGTGCCTAGAGCCGGAGGAGAGCCTTGCGCTCGACAATATTTGCCCCGCGTGCGGCAAGGAGGTGACGATCGGCGTGCTGCACCGCGTGGTGGAGCTTGAACAGCGGCAACTTGCCGCCGTGCCCCATACGGCTCCCCCCCGGCCGTCCCCCCCCCCCAGAACACAGGCCCCCCC
>WRJS01000054.1 GCA_009778475.1 Kiritimatiellota bacterium
CCCCACCGCCCCCGCCCCCCTGCCCCCCCCCGCCCCCCCCGCCTCTGCCGTCACCGAGGGCGGCAAGCCCCTCGCCAAGTCCCCCGACCTCACGCTCCTGCGCGCCGAGAACAACCGCGTCACCGTCGAGGCCGCCGCCGGAACCTACCGCTTCACCGTGGCCGACTAAAAACGCCCGAGGCCGACAGCCTTATGATACGGAAGGGTTTCGCCCTTCGCGGCTCGCGGGGACGCTCGCCCTCCATGTGCCGGGAGCGCAGGGCTTCCGCCCTGCATCGTGTCTGACGGCTCGCGGGGACGCTCGCCCTCCATGTGCTGGGAGCGCAGGGCTTCCGCCCTGCATCGTGTCTGACGGCTCGCGGGGACGCTCGCCCTCCATGTGCCGGGAGCGCAGGGCTTCCGCCCTGCATCGTGTCTGACGGCTCGCAGGGACGCTCGCCCTCCATCGTGAAATCTGTATTTTACAGGACACTAGGGGAAAATGCCCAAGGCTACAGTCTTGGCGCGAATTCGCATCCACTCTCAGAACGCGAAGCCGAGGGCGATGAGGGGGATGCGGGAGGTGTCGGGGCGGAGGGCGTCGTCGCCGCGGATGGCGTGGGCCACGGCGTCGAGGCGGTCGCGGTTGTGGCGCTGGGCGGCGTCGATGCCGCCATAGACGCTGCCCGAGTACCATGTGGCCTCGAAGAAGCCGATGACGCTGAACGCGGCCCACTGGTCGCGGCGGCCGGTCTCGTACATGCCCCAGATGAAAAGGCTGTTGAGCAGGAGCGAGCGCGTGGCGTTCCAGTATTCGCCGGAGTAGAGGTAGCCGCATCCGGGGACGAGCCCCAGCACGCCGCCGAGCCACGGCTTTTTGTCGCGCCCCTCGGCGTAGCGGTCGATGCTCGCGAGCAGCGTCTCCGAGGCGCCCGCGTATTCGCCGAGGACGTCGCGCGCGCGGTCAAGGTCGCGGTTGCGCAGGTGTGCGGCGGCCGCGCCGCGGGCGGCGAAGAAACGCAGGTCGTCGGCCGGCGCGCCGAAGCGCATGCTGTCGAAGTGGAAGACGGCGGCGTTCCAGTCGCGCTCGCGCATGGCGTTCTCCGCGCGCAGCCACGCGGACGGCACGGCGACGGACATCGCGGCGGCGTCCTCGGCGCGGTCGAGCATCTTGTTGGAGAGTTTCCAGTTATTGTCCCGGGCGTACGCGTAGGCCGCGAACCAGTACCACTGCCCGGCGCGTTGCGCGTCCTCCTCCAGGAGCGCCTGGCGGCGGAAGGTGACGGCGGATGCCTCGTGTTCGCCGTCGGCGTCGAAGTCGAGCGCGATGCGTTTGGCGGCATCGCCCGCGTGCGCGAGGACACAAAGAAGGGCGGCGGCGAGGAATGTCAAGCGTACAGATATTTTCATGGGCGCATCCAGAAGTCGTGGTCAGAGAGCGGGTCGGCGTAGCGGATGCGGCCGCTGGGCATGACGACGGGTTTCGCGGCGGCGGCGTGGACGGAGGGCTCGCGGAAGAAGCGGTCGGCGATGAGGGGGATGCCCAGCGCCCCGTGCGCCTTCACGGCCTGCACGAAATACTCGGAGCAGCTCGGCTCGAGGTTGCACCGGTCGCCGATGGCGGGGCTGACCTGCGTGCGGTAGAGCGTGATGAACGCGCGCGCGGGGAGGGCGACGGCCTCGCGCCCGAGGGCCGCGGCGGGCGATGGCTTGGCGGGCGGCCGCGGCGCAGCGAGCCATGCGTCGGGGACGGCTGGCACCAGCCGCGCGAAGACGGGGTCCATGCCGCTGGGCAGGGGGTCGAACCGCGCGTTCTTTTCGGAGGTGTCCGTGAACTTCACGCCCTTGAAGAAGCCCTCCGCGCGGAAGAGCGATTCGGGCAGGTCGCGGTTGACGGTGATGTTGCCGATGCGGGTCGTCTCCGCGACGGTCATGCCGTTGAGCGTGACGATGGCGCGTTGGAGCGTGGCGATCCACACGCCCGGCAGCACCTCCTGGAACGCGGAGAAATCCGTCCGCGCCACGAGGGCGCCCATGTCGGCGTCGGAGAAGACCTCCACGCGGGCGAGGCGGTTGCTGCTGTCCAGGCTGAGGACGGTGAAGGCCTTCTCGCCGGCGTACCCCGCGCGCACGGGGAACTCGGCGAGCGGCTCGAGCCGCCGCTCCTCCTGCCCGACGAGCAGCCCCAGCACGTCGCCGAGGGTCCCCGGCACCATGCGCAACTCGGCCTGCTTCTCCTGCGGCAGTTTATCGACGGGGCTCATCAGGCCTTTGGACTGCCCCTCGACGTGGCTGCGGTAGGTCGCGCCGTCCGCGACGATGCGCCGCTTGAACGGGCTGAGGGTCTCGACGTTCAGGAGGTTCGGCCGCTTGAAGTGCACGCGGCTCATCATCCGCATGACATCGCCATCCGGCAACTCCTTGTCCCGCCGCACTTCGCAACTCATCGTCCGCACCGCCTCATACGGGCGGCAGGCCCGCGCGACCACCGTCTCGCCGGAGGCGGCGCCCGGCACCAGCACGCAGGCGGCCAGAAGCCCTCCGCAGAAAATCATGTCCCTCTTCATTTTCACTTTCTCCCCTTGTATTGCAAGAGGACACCATGATACACTAACCCCCGTGAATATGCGAGAAGGTATCAACGGTTTCGTGATTTTTTTGCTGGCGCTCGCCGTGCCGCCCGCCGCGCGCGCGGGGCGGCTCGAGGTGATGACGTATGACATCTCCTGGCTCGGCATGACCGTCGGCGGCATGACCGTCCAGGAGGAGCGGCGCGACGACGGCGCCATCCTCCGCGCCATCCGCGTCCGCAGCCGCCCATGGGTCGGGACGCTCTATCATGTGGACAGCACCGTGCGGTGCCTCATCGAGCCGACCCCCGAAGGCCCGCGCCACACCGTCAGCAAGGTTCTCGCGGAAGGCGACTTCGTGCAGAACGACACGCTCCTGCTCTGGCCCGCCACAGGCACGTGCATCTGGAGCAACGCCGTCGCGCAGACGTGCACCACCTCCTCCGTCCCCGCCAGCGCCCAAGACGCGGTGTCCTTCTTCTTCGACCTGCGCGACGCGCTCTCGCGCGGATCGGGCGCGAGCGGGGACTACCGCCTCATCATGGACGGCGCCGCGCACGCGCTCGAAATCAAGACCGGCGCGTCCAAGAAAATCAAGACCGCGTTCGGCAAGACCGACGCGACCGCCGTGAGCGCCGTCTCGAAATCGCCCACGCTGTTCGCGCGCAACAAGCCCAAGGACATCTGGGTCGCGAAGGCCCGCCCCGCCGTGCTGGCCGTTGACATGTCCACCGCGCTCGGCACCGTCCACGCCACGCTCCAGTCATGGACGGTTGACGGCGCTGAAGTGAAAATCGGGGATTAGGAGCCGCCGGGAACGCAAGGCTTCCGCCTTGCAGTTAGAAGCCGCTGGGAACGCAACGCTTCCGCCTTGCAGTTAGGAGCCGCCGGGAGCGCAAGGCTTCCGCCTTGCAATTAGAAGCCGCTGGGAATCTCAAACCACATAACTCAGCGCCCACGCCAGGCTCGCGCCGGTCAGCCCGATGATGGTCTCCATCACCGTCCAGGATTTGAGCGTGTCTTTCGTGCTGAGGCCGAAGTAGCGGTTCACCAGCCAGAAGCCGCTGTCGTTCACGTGCGACACCGCCGTCGCGCCGGAGGCGATGGCGATGACGATCAGCGCGGGCTCGACGCGCGACCCCGCCAGCAGCGGCGCGACAATCCCCCCGGCCGTCAGCATCGCCACCGTCGCGGACCCCGCCACCGCGCGCACCAGCAGCGCGATGAGGAACGCCGCCCACACCGGGTGCAGGCCCGACGCCGAGAGCGTCTGCGCCAGCACCTTGCCCGCGCCGCTGTCCACCAGCACCTGCTTGAACACCCCGCCCGCGCCCGTCACGAAGATGATCAGCCCCGCGGGCGCGAGCGCGGAGGCCGCGATTTCGCCCACCTTCTCGCGCGACAGCCCGCGGCACGTCCCCAGCGCGGTGAACGCCACCAGCGTCGCCGCCAGCAGCGCGAAGAAGGGATGCCCGATGAACGCGCAGAAACGGAGCAGCGGGCCGTACCGCGCCGCGTTTGCCTCGCCGCTCAGCGCCGCGCCCGTCACCGTGTTGACGAGGATCAGCGCCAGCGGCAACAGGAGGATGCCGAAGACCATCCTGAAACTCGGCAGGTTGTCCGCCCGCAACCCCTGCCCCCCTTCGCCGGGGCCCGGCGCCATGTAGTCCGGCCGCATGACCGGGATGCGCCGGGCGATCCACGCCCCGAAGAGCGGCCCTGCCAAGACCGTGCAGGGGATGCCGATCAGCACGCCCCACAGCAGCACGCGCCCGATGTCCGCCCCCACCAGTTGCGCCACCGCGACGGGCCCCGGCGTCGGCGGCACGAACGCGTGCGTCACCGCCAGCCCCGTCAGCAGCGGGATGCCGTAGTGGAGCAGCGGCTTGCGCGTCTCGCCCGATAGCGAATAGACCAGCGGCACGAGGATGATGAAGCCCACGTCAAAGAAAATCGGGATCGCCACCAGGAACCCGGCCAGCGACATCGCCCACGCCGCGCGTTTCTTGCCGAAGACGCGCAGCAGCGTCAGCGTCAGCCGCTCCGCCCCGCCCGACACCTCCAGCAGCCGCCCGAACATCGCGCCCAGCCCCACCACCACCGCGATGAACCCCAGCGTCCCGCCCATGCCCTTCTCGATGCACGCCATGACCTCCCCCGGCGGCATCCCGGCCGCCAGCGCCGTGCCCATGCTCACCAGCAGCAGCGAGACGAACGGCTGCTGCTTCAGCCGGATGATCAGGAACAGCAGCACCCCGACCGCCACCCCCACGACGCTCGCCAGATAGGCCGGGCTTCCCGTCATGCCCCGCCCCCCGCCTGCGCCTTCCTATGAACATTCCACATCATGCACCGACAATCATACCATAGCCCCGTCCCCGCCCCAAGCGGAAAGTTAGGCGAAGTGATGCTAATGAGTTGGCGGGATGCGCTACGCACTGCCCTGAAAAGGCGCTAGCAATCCGCATCGCGCCCCCGACTCCTCATTCCTAATTTCTAATTCCTAATTCGGAGGCGATGCCCCGCCCATTTTTTCACGCAGAATGCCGGGAGCGCAAGGCTTCCGCCTTGCCAAGTATAAAAGATACAATAGATGCAGGGCGGAAGCCCTGCGCTCCCGGCATTGGCGCCCCAAAGGTGTCGCGCATCTCGCCGCCTTGTTTGTAATCCACGCAGTGCCCCCGATTCCTCATTCCGAATTCCAAATTCACCTAAGTTCTGGAGGCACTGTCGGGTGATATCTGCCACATGAAGGTTCTGCGGAAAGCAACTTTGGTTTATCTTCTAGCCATTTAAAATACTCGATTCGCATTTGATTCAATTGTTTTTGTTTCTGTTTAATTCGTAATGGTTCCCGTAGAAAATAAAAATCATCAAGAATATTACGCATAACGCATTTATCTGGTTCCTCTGCACTATATAACGTTACGCTAGATTGAAGAGTGGTTTTCGGAGCTCTCTCTAGGACAGCAGGGAAAAAACCTTTTTTGCCCACTATCACGTAATTCCCCGCATATAAAACAGCAGATCCATTTACATCAGTTAGTTTAATGTCATATACCACATCCAAAAAATCACAGTAACCGCAAAGCAATGAGAATGTTCCTAATAAACTTGGTTGCATCCAACAAACAATAGCATCAGATATAGGCTCACCAGATGAATCATATACGCTCACCGTAGAATTTGGAGAATAAATGCACCCTCCGCTTAGTAGCAGGGAAAAAAATAAAATGATGCTCCGCATTTTCATTCTCCACGTTTTGCGCCTTCAAAATAACCATCACATTCCAGTCGTTCGCGAAATGCAAACGCCTCTAAAAAGCGTTCATTGCTGCATTCAACTCTAAATCCCCTTCACTATTTCTTATCTATGGCTGACGACATGCCAACTGTGTTTTCAAAAAGTCATAAAGATGAATGAGCGCTCCCGGCTTGAAGGACTTGATAAGGCTCACGGCTTTTCTGCGGGGTTGGGTCACCACAAGATAAATTTCCTCGGGGACATGGACTGTCAGAGTGCGCCCTACGCCTCCCACTCTGTTTGAAAACGTGTAATTTTGGATGCCTTGTATATCTACGTTGGCAATGTCTTTAAATTTTCGCTCAAAAAATTTAATTTTAAGCGCATAAATCCGATGTATCAACTCTCCGTGGTGTGTGACGAAAAACTCATGTGTCCCGAATAGCGTATAGAAACAGTTCAACGGCAAAAAACATAGCATAAGCAGAATCATCGGAGTGAAAGCATACACACAAAATTTCGTTGCCAAATCCCCTTTTGTCGCGTCAAGCAAGCCTTGGAAAGTAAGCATTCCCGAAACGACCAAGAAACATATAACAGACCATCCAACAAGCGATAGCATCAAGGGTATGCCGAGTTCTATCTTTAAGCTGCCCACGTTCGAAATGTTTTTTATTTTAAATGATTTCATCATATTTCAAAAAGCGAGGACAACGGGTTTCGGAAGGGCCTTGGCGGGCGCGGAGATAGCCCCACCGAGTACACTCGCATTGGCGGGGTCCCCTACTTCGGAGCGGTCGTTGTAGGCGTAGAGCTCGAAGGCGGGGGCGAAGGCGAAGGCGGGGGTGCCGTGGTAGAGGCGGGCGTCGAGGGCGGCGCCGGTGTCCATGCAGCTGGCGCGACGGTTGAGGAGGGCGCGGGAGTAGGCGGCGGTGAGTGCAGGGCGGAAGCCCTGCGCTCCCGGGGAGGCGTCGTCGGCGTGCTGGCCGCTGATCGCTAACCGCCGGCAACTGGACTCAAAACTATGCGGGAACAGAATCATGTTGGGAGTATAGCCTTTCTCGGGAAATCATGCAACGGTTTTTTAGATGCCCCGCCCATTTTTTCACGCAGGGCGCCGGGAGCGCAAGGCTTCCGCCTTGCCAATTATAAAAAATACAATAGATGCAGGGCGGAAACCCTGCGCTCCCGGCATTGCCGCCCCCAGAGGTGCCGCGCATGGGGCAGGAAAAAATTATCTGTTGATGCCTGTATGCGCCGCAAAAAAAAATCCCTGCACTTACCCCGTTCTTTATGCTTGCATTTTTCATCAGGATGGGTATATTGGTCTCATCGTCATGATGGGGTGGACTTTTTCCACTCCGCGCGGCGCGATAAGGAGATCAGCGATGAAAAAAATCGTTATGATGTTCGGGTTGATGGCGGCGTTCATAGTGAACGCGCAACAAACGTGGCATGTGGACAAGAACTTTGTCCCCCCCATCCTCACACCGCCGTTCCAACCCAACGGCCTGTCTTGGTCATCCCCGTTCAATGAGATCCAGGACGCGGTCAATCGCGCGGCGGACAAGGACACCATCCTTGTGGCGCCGGGAACGTACCAGCCAATCCAGACCTCTAATTTGGATATCACCATCCGAAGTTTCGCAAGCCCGGTCGTCATTGACGGGCAGCGGCAAAAGCGTTGCGCGACACTCGGCAACGATGCCGGGGAGTTTTCAACCGTGCTCAGGGGGATTGTTTTGATCAACGGATTGGAGGACTACGGCGGCGGCGTGTTCGGCGGGACGTTGTTCAGTTGCGAAGTCCATTCCTGCCACGCGCGGTGGGACGGCGGCGGCGTGTATCAGGGTCTGGCGTTCAACTGCCAGATCCATGACAACACGGCGGGCCGTGACGGCGCCGGGGCGCATGGCAGCCAGTTGGAGGGGGGCGCCGTGCATGACAACCACGCGGACAACGACGGCGGCGGCATCCACAGTTGCGTGGCGAACACCTGCCACATTTACAACAACCATGCGAAAAACGACGGCGGCGGCGCCCACAGCAGCGAGGCCGAAATTTGTCTCATCGAATACAACACCGCCGACAACGACGGCGGCGGCGCGTATCTGGGGGAATTGGAATCTTGCGACATCTTGTCCAACACGGCGCACCGGGACGGCGGCGGCACCCATGGCGCCCATCTGCAATGGTGCAACATTGCGTTCAACCACGCGGATTTCGACGGCGGCGGGATGCATGGCGGGCAATTTTATAATTTTGGGTCGAGCAGTCCCGCGGGAAGCCCCAGGTATATCTACCAAAACACGGCCGGGCGCGATGGCGGCGGCACGTACGGCGCCGGGGTGTCCGAAGCCTGGGTGTTGGGCAACACGGCGGACCGCGACGGCGGCGGCGCGTTCAATGGCCCGTACCTCGGCACCGGCGGCCTGTTGCTTCTATCCCATGTGGACTTTAATACGGCGCAACGCAATGGCGGCGGCGTGTATGGCGGGATCATCTCGCTCGGTCAGGTGTTCATGAACACGGCGGTGGACGGCGATGGCGGCGGCACGTATTTCTCCAGTGTCAACGATTTATGGATTCACAACAACGTGGTTTCGAGCGGCGATGGCGGCGGCGCGTATTCATCACGGGTGGAACGATGCACCATCTTTGAAAACCTCGCGCCCAACGGCAACGGCGCCGGCACGTATGGCTGCGTCCAAGCAACAAACACGGTGTTTTGGAACATCGCCGCATACGACGGCGGCGGCTCCTGGGGCGGCGCGGTCACCAACTGCGAGGTCTGGGCCAATACCGCCCGCAATGGCGGGGGCGTGTGCGGCGGGACGCTGTTTGAATGCGAAATTTTATTGAACGAAGCCGTTGCGGACGGCGGCGGGGCATGCGACGCGGAGTTGTCCTGTTGCGAGGTGACGGAAAACACGGCGTATGCCCGCGGCGGCGGGGTGTACGGCGGGACGGCGGAAGAATGCCTCATCTCCGAAAACCAATGCTTTCGACTTGGCACGGCGACGACCGGCAGCGATGGCGATGGCGGCGGCGCGCACAGCGCGGTCATCACCGGCGGCGAAATATCGAAAAACACGGCGGACGGCGATGGCGGCGGCGCATGGGGCGGGGTGTTGACCGGGTGCGAGATTTCGTCAAACATCAGCGCCGTCAATGGCGGCGGGGCGGCCTTCGCCTCCGCAGAGGATTGTGAATTTTCGAACAACCGGGCGACCCAGTTTGGCGGCGGCGCATTTGAAGGCGCGCTGACGAATTGCGTGCTGTCTTTCAACGAGGCGTTGGACGGCGGCGGCGCGTATGGCGTCGTGATGGTGAACAGCGAATTGCGCGACAACACGGCGGCGAACCACGGCGGTGGCGCGGCCGAAAGCATCGTGGTGGGCGGCTTCATGTCGGGCAACCACGCCATCAATGGCGGCGGCGTGTCCGATTGCGATGTTGACGGTTGCGAAATCCTTTTAAACTACGCCACGCAATGGGGCGGCGGCGCGTACGGCGGCCGCCTGGCAAACAGCATGTTGGGCAACAATGACGCGCCGGAGGGCGGCGGCGCGCGCGAGTCCTACCTGACCAATTGCGTCCTTTCGAGCAACCACGCCCTGCTTTACGGCGGCGGCGCACACCTGGGCACCGCGTGGGATTGCGAATTTTTGAGCAACAACGCAGACCTTGCGGGGGGTGGATACAACGGATCCTCGCATGGGATCATCCTCCCCGCCATCGGCTTGTACGGTTGCGTGCTGCGCGGCAACTTTTCCCACAATGGCGGCGGCGTGAGCCATGGGGGCATGAGGGGTTGCGTGCTGGAGGATAACATGGCGCATCAGGACGGGGGCGGCGTGTTTGAAGGCTCTGCGATCGGCTGCCGGTTCGAAGGAAACGTCGCGAACATCAACGGCGGCGGCGCGAAGGAGAGCGATTTGCTGCATTGCGTCCTCACCGAAAACCGCGCCGCGTTTGGCGGCGGGACATACGAGGGCGACGTGAGCAACTGCCTGTTCGACTCCAACCAAGCGCAGGACGGCGGCGGCGCCTATAGGGCCACCTTGCTCAACTGCACGCTGGTCCGCAACGTCGCGCACAGCGTAGGCGGCGGGACGTATGAGGGGGTGATCCATAATTCCATCTTCTGGGAAAACACAAGCGGGTCACCCAACCCATCCAGCGACTACTTCAATGGGAACATCAACTTCAGTCGCGCCGACCCGACCCCGCCGGGCGCCAAAAACACCGATGACGACCCGCTGTTCGTGAACCCGGGCAACGGCAATTTCAGGCTCGGCAACGGCTCGCCCTGCGTGGATACCGGGGACAGCGCCTCCCCGCAGTTCACCCTCAACTCGCTCGACCTTGACGGGCTCCCGCGCATCGCGGGTCTCGACGTGGACATGGGTGCGTACGAGCGCCCGGACGGCACCAGCCCGACGCTCCCCGTGCTGGAACTGCTCATCACGGAGTTCAACCTGTGCGGGACAAACGGCATGAACCGCGTGGTGGACATGATGTGCGCCTACACCGGCGCCGAGTACGGCGTGAACAACGCGGGCGCCAATTGGGGCGAGACCCTCGGCGACCTCCTGGGCAACCCCACCATTGCCATCAGGACAGGCTTCACGGATTTCCTGGACGGCACGTTTTGGCTTGAGGTCGAGGTTCCGTCCACCGCCACCAACGCATTCTTCAGGGCATTCGCGGACTAATACGCCGGAATAAAAAAGGAGGGTTCTTCACCCGCATGAGGTGGTGCATACACCCTGCGCCACCTTTCCGTTAAAAGGAAAACCGTGCATGACGTTTTCGCGGCAGCCGCCTGAATCACGGGTACATTTTACTTATAGCAGTTTAATGATGCGCCTTGTTCAGCCCCTGCCGGGGCTGATGGTGATTACCTGCCGTCCGCCGGTTCCGCTCGCATACGCTCGCTCCACCGGCGGTTACTCATGTTACACGCCTTCGGCGTTTTCATAGATGGCGGTGACAACTTCAAGTTAAATGACTATACATTCGCCCTGTGGCGTGAACGTCAGCGCGAAGCCGCCGTTGGCGGCGAGGTCGAGGAGGATGCGGATGTCGGGGGGCTGCTGCGTGAAGGTCTCGCGGATGACGGCTTGCCCGGCCTCGTTTTTGTTGGGGTCACGGGTGATGGCGACGGTGTAGCGCGGGGCGCGGAAGGCCTCGGGCATCCGCAGCCAGAGGTCTTCGAGGCGCACCGTGAGGGTGCGGCTTGCGCCCGTGATGCCATAGACTTTCCACACGCCCTGATCGCGTTGCGCGGCGACGGCGAACACGCCCGGCTCGCCGCGCATAACCCAGAAGTCGTCCGCCGACCCGCCGCGTTTCATCATCTGGGTGAACGCCTCTTTGAAGGCGGGCGTGAGGGCATCGCTAAAGGTCGGCTTGGGCAGTTCGCTTTTCGTGAACGGCACGGTCAGGAACAGGTGCGAGCAACCCTGCTTGCCGTTCTCAATATGCAAGCCTTGTATCTCGGGAAACACGTTGAAGCGACGGACAGCGAGATCGCCGGGACGGTCGAAGAACACGATGTGTTCGGCGCGTTCATGTTGCCAGCGGGCGACCAGTTTTCCGCTGGGCGCATAAAAGACGTTGGGCGTTTCGCTTAACACGGCAGCCCCCTCGGGCGGGTTCGTCATGAAGAGCGGCGTGCCGTCCTGCTTGCGCTTGCGGGGCTGTGTGACCTCGCAGAACGCGCTCATGTCCGTGAGGCGCAGGCGGATGTTGAGCGCCGCGCCGTCACGCGCATGGGCTTGCACACGCAACTCGCGCCCTGCGCCGATGGGCGTTTGCGTGCGGTGGCGCGTGACGCGGTGGAGCGTCATGCCGCACAGCAACGCCCGCCCCTGCGCGGTTTTCATTCCAATCAAAGAGGTGTCGATGACGAGGCGATCGCCGTACCACACGCGCCAGACGGGCGCGTCGGGATAGACCGTCGAACCGACCCACACCGTCGCAATGGCGAACTCTGCGCGGACGCGCTTGCAGGGGGAGAAAATGGATATAGCTTCGGTGTCTTTCATTAACTCCGTTTGCCTGCCTTTTTTATTTCGCATACAAGTGAACAATCGGTATAATAGGCAAGATTTCCCCTTCTGGGCGCATACATTACAGGATGATGTTTAACCACAATGGACACAATGGTTTTCACAATAGGCACAATAGCAGTGACACACATATTGCAAAGAATGTCCATTGTGCAATCAGAGTCCATTGCGGTTAAAGGAAACGGATATTAACGCTAGATAACGATTTCCCGCCGCCACGGCGCGGAAGCCTGCGCCCCCATGCGCGTGACCGAAATGGACGCCGCCCTCGACGCGAACGCAACCGCCTCGCCGAGCGCCCGCCCCTCCGTCAGCGCGACCGCCAGCGCACCGCTGAACACGTCACCCGCCGCCGTCGTGTCCACCGCCTCCACCGGGAACGCGGGGACGAACGCCCCCGCGCCGCCGTCATAGACGAACGCCCCCTTCGCGCCGAGCGTGATGATGACGCGCCCCACGCCCTTCGCGCACAACGCCGCCGCCGCCGCGCGCGCGCCCGCCTCATCCGCCACCTTCACGCCCGTCAGCATCTCCGCCTCCGTCTCATTCGGCGTGATCAGCGCGAGGCACGGGAACAGCGCATCCGGCAACGCGCACGCCGGCGCAGGGTTCAGGATGACCGGCACCCCTTTCGCCGCCGCCCACTGCGCCGCGCAGAGGATCGTCTCCACCGGCGTCTCCAGCTGCATCAGCAACGCGCCCGCGCTTTCGATCTCGCCCCGCGCCGCCGCGATGTCCGCCGGCGACAACGCGCCGTTCGCGCCCGACGCCACCGCGATACTGTTCTCGCCCGACGCGCCCACCATGATCAGCGCCACGCCCGACGGCTTCTCCGCATCCGTGAACACATACTCCGTGCGGATGCCCTCCTTCGCGAAAAGCGATTTCGCCTCACGCCCGAAGAGGTCATCGCCGACCTTCGCGACGAACGTCACGTCGCCGCCCAGACGCGCCGCCGCCACCGCCTGATTCGCGCCCTTCCCGCCGGGGTTCATCAGGAAGTCCCCGCCCAAGATCGTCTCCCCCGGCGCAGGTATCCGCGCCGCCTTCACGACCATATCCGTGTTCGTGCTGCCGAGTACAACAATGCGTTTCATAACCCCCCCGCCATTCGTAACCGGCACACTGCCGATTTCCGTCCATTGTACACGCCACCGCATGGGCACCGCAAGCCCAATCGGCGGGGAAGTTTCATTCCGCGCATTCCGCGCTTGCGGTTACGCCCCGAAAACGATATTATTACGCCTTTACAAACATTCAGTGCGTTGGGGGTTGGATGAAAAAAGATGCGCAGTTGCGCCCGGTTACGTTTGAGCGCCGCTTCACGCGGAATGCCGCGGGGTCGGTCCTGATCCGTCAGGGCGGCACGTGGGTCTTGTGCACGGCGAGCGTGGAGGAGAAGGTGCCGCCCTTCCTGAAGGGCAAAGGCGCGGGCTGGGTCACGGCCGAGTACAGCATGTTGCCGGGCAGCACGAAGGAGCGCAAGGACCGCGAGATCAAGAAGGGCAAGCCGGACGCGCGCGGCACGGAGATCAGCCGCCTCATCGGGCGCGCGCTCCGCGCGGCGGTGGACATGCAGGCCTTGGGCGAGCGCACCATCACGCTGGACTGCGATGTGCTGCAGGCGGACGGCGGCACGCGCTGCGCGTCCATCACGGGCGGGATGCTGGCGCTGGCGGATGCGGTGTCGCACCTGATGGCGAGGGGGGTGCTGGAGCGCTCGCCGATACGGCATTTCGTGGCGGCGGTCAGCGTCGGCATCTGCAACGGCAAGCCGGTGCTGGACTTGGACTATGAGCATGACTCGGCGGCGGACGTTGACCTCAACGTGGTGATGACGGGCGACGGGCGCTACGTGGAGATCCAAGGCACTGCGGAGCACGAGCCGTTCACAGAGGAGAATCTGGAGGCACTGCGGAAACTCGCGGCGAAAGGCATCCGCACGCTGCTGGGACTCCAGAAGGATGCGCTGAAAGGGTAGCCGCGATTTCTGCAAACTAGAAACTGGAAACTAAAAACTAGAAACTGAAAACTAGAAACTAGAAACTGGAAACTAGAAACTGGAAACTAGAAACTGAAAAGGAGTCTTATGTCGCTTTCGTGCTGGTGTTATATGCTGGGGCTGATTACGGTGTTGGGCGCAGGGGCTGTGCTGGCGCTGCCGCAGGCCGCATCGCGCGCGCTGAACGCGTTGCCGCGCAACGCGGTTGCCGGGTATGTCCTGAGCGCGGTCGCGTGGATATGGGCGGGCTATGCCGTGCATTCGATGGATTTGGACATCATCAATCCGTACAAGCAGTACCTGTTCGGCGTCGTGCCTGTCTGCATGGTGCTGACGTGCCTCTGGATGGGCAACCTGCTGCCGTGCCGCGCCATCGGCGGCATCCTGGCGCTGTTCCCGCACGAGCTCCTGTACACGGCGCGGTCTCATCTGTCGGCATGGCGGCTGGTGCTGGTGGTGCTCGCCTACGTCGCGGTTATCGAAGGCATGGTGTTCATCCTGTACCCGTGGAAGCTGCGCCAGATGATCGTCTGGTTCACCGCGCGCCCCGCACTCCTCCGCGCCGCCGCCGCGCTGAAGCTGTTGCTGGGGCTGCTGCTCATCGCCCTCGGCGCGACGGCGCTGAAATAGCGCAACGGATATTCCTGCCGGATTTCAGGTCTCCGCCAATGCCTCGACGGTGACGTGTTCCCAGCCGGGGAGGGCGAGGAAGTGCGTGAGCAGGACGGCGCAGGCGGCCGCGTCGTAGAGCGCGTCGTGCGCCTCGCGGCCGGGGCAGAGTCCCTGCACCTGCGGCAGAAGCCCCAGCGCGGCAATCACATCCTCCAGCGACTTGGACGTGAGTTGCGGATACGCGTGACGCGCAAGCGCGAGCGTGTCCACCCACGGCCCGAAACGGTGCAGGGGCGCAACCTTCGCCAGCGTGGTGCGCTCCGTCCCCACGTTGTGCGCGACCAGCGGGACGCCGATCAGCCACTCCGAAAAAACAGGCAGCAGTTCACCCGCCGTCGGCGCGACCGCAAGTTGCGCGCGGAGCTGCGCATGACGCCCCGGCGCGCGCGGGTTGAACGGGCGCTCGCCCACGCGGATGAGCGACTCGAACCGCGCCCCGCTGACCGCCCCGCTCTCCACGCGCACCATCCCCACCTGCCACGGCTCCACGGGATACCCCGCGACCGCCCCCGTCGTCTCGAAGTCGATCACCGCGAACCGCGCCGCGCGCGCCTCTGTGTAGGATGGTTTCATTTAGGGTTGCAGGTAGAGCAGCGGGGGTTCGGATTCCGCGCGGGGCGGGATTTCCGTGTGGTTGAAGATGTCGCCCAGCGTGAAAGGCCATCCTGCCGTAAACGTTTTGCCGTCTTTCCGCACAAGCACGTATTGCTTGTTGCGGAAAGGCGCACGGTAGAGTTCGCTGACCGGCACGCGCGTGGGAAAATCGGCGGCGGTGATGCCCGCCTTCAGCGCACGGTTCAACGTTTCGACATCAACATTGCGCGTGATCAGCAACGGGAGATTGCCGCTGTCGCGGTCAGTCGTGTTGACGAGGACAGCCCACATATTGTTGTTCGCGGTCAGCACGCCTGTCGTGGAACACGGCACACCTGCACCCGCGAAGTTTGAGGTCTCAACCGCCCCTTCGGTTAGGAGGTCGCTGAAATAGTCGGTGCTGGTGGTATAAGCCTTGCCTTGCAGGGCGGGCTGCGCCTTGATGATTGCGGCATGGACAGCCTTCCCCCTCGCCGCCACAGCGTTGCAATTGGTTAGAAGAACCACCCTGCTTATGGCTGGGAAGACAACTGTCGAGTTGAGGGTGCACCACACGATAAAAATGCCAAGGATCGTATACATGATGTGGCTTCTCGAAGTGGGGCGTCCCACAACATACGTTTTCGCGGCGAAATCATGCAGGGCGCGTTTCTGCCTGCTGAACGAGACGACGCACGCGCAAACCAGCAACACGAGACTGAACAAAACGTCAGACAGGTAAACTTCGTCCAGAAGCAGTTTGAACACGATGATGGGGAGCGCCTTGCCGAGGTTGCGCACCGCCGCTCGCCAGATTGAAATCCGCCCGCCGTCCGCACCCACGACGCGCAGGCCAAGGACTGATTTCCCGAGCGTCGCTTGCCGTGCGGATGATTCCAGCAGGATGAAGTACAGGTAACTCGCCAGCACAAACAGAGGAAACCTCACATAACCGAGAATGACGGACGGCCACCAATTGGCAATTACGCTGATGCACACGCCGAACATGAGACAATCATACGTGAACGCCGCCGCCCGCCTCCAGAACCCGCCATAGACAACGTCCTGCTGAATGCTTGCTTGTTCAGTAATCTCAGTGCTGTCCGATATTCGCGTCTCCATACCTTGCACTCTTTTCCGCTCTAAAATCCTCGACCCTGATTTCGCCCGTCGGCAGTTTCTCGGGGATGCCGAGCACGGCGACGGCTTCGCCGACGTGCATGGCGGAGCGGATCGCGCCATAGACGTAGGCTTTGGCTTCGGTGACGGCTTCGAGGAGCGTCCGCCCGCAGGCGAGGGATGCGGTGATTGCCGCGCTGAGGGAGCAGCCCGTGCCGTGCGTCGTCAGGGGGTCGCCGACGCGGGGGCTGGAGAGCATGACCGTGCGCTCGCCGTCGAACAGCGCGTCCTCGGCGCACCCCCCTACCCCATGCCCGCCTTTGACCAGCGCGGCGCACCCGAACATCTCCGCCAGCGCGCGCGCGGCGTCAGCCTGTTCTTCGCGCGTCGCGACCGCGCGCCCGAGCAGGGCTTCCGCCTCGGGCAGGTTGGGCGTGATGAGCGTCGCGAGGGGCAGGAGGCGTTTGCGCAGTACCTCGATGGCGTCGTCCTGCAACAGTTTCGCGCCACTCGTGGCGACCATCACGGGGTCGATGATTTTCGCGATGCGGCTGTGACACATCAGCCTGTCCGCCACGACCTCGATGACCTCGGGCATGGCGAGCATCCCGGTCTTGAGCGCGTGGATGGAGTACGTCCCCAGCACCATGTCCAACTGGTCGCCGACGAACGCGGCTTCCGGCACGACGACCGAGCGCACCTCGAACGGGTTCTGCGCGGTGAGCGCGGTGATCACGGTGCAGCCGTGCACGCCGAACGTGCGGAACGCCCGCAAGTCCGCCTGAATGCCCGCGTTACCCCCGCTGTCACTCCCCGCGATGGTCAGCGCGGACATCTGGCGCATCCCGAAGTTGTTTTCATCAAGACTCATGTTGGAACCTCATTTTTTTTCGACTGAAATCGACTGACTTCGACTGAAGGCGACTGAAATCGAATTGAGTCGAAGTCAGTCGGTTTTCAGTCGGCTTCAGTCGTCCTCTCGTTATTCTGGCGCGACCGGTTCCGCCACTGCACCCTGTGGCTCTGCCACCACTTCCGGCGGCGGCGGTTCAGGGGCGGGGGGTTCGGGTTCGGCGGGGACGGGCGGGGGCTCGGGGGCGGGCGGCGGCTCAACTGCTTCGGGCGGGGGCATCACGCCGGGGCGGCGTTTGAAAATCTGGAGGGTGGTGCTGTGCTGCCCGAAGTCGGCGACCTCTTCGACGCGGTCGTAGTTGCGGGTGAGCGCGGACCAGAAAATCTGCGCGTCGTCGTCGGACACCCTGTCCATCACGGGGGCGCGGATGGCGAAGCCGTAGCCGCTCACCGCCGCGACCTCGCACGGGGCGTGTTCGAGCAGCGTCAGCAGACCGCGCTTGTTCAGCACCTTGAACTTCGCCGCGCCCTCATCGGAGAGCGCGGGGAAGTAACCGAACGGGCCCATCTCCAGCCCTTCCGGAACCTTCATGCCCGCCTCGACCGCGAGGTACACATCCTGCGTCAGCAGCGCGGTCTCCGCATCGCCGGACAACGCGCGGATCTCGCGCCCGACCTGCCGCAGCAGTGCGAGGTCGGGCTGCTGCTTGCGCACCGCCCAGAAGCGGTCCTGCCGCGTAACCATCCACTCCTGCGGCAGCGGCGAGCCGAACGACGACGCCAACGCCACGATCACCCAGAACAGGCACAGCCCGCCGCGCGCGACCGTCCCCAACGCGCTCCGCACCGTCCACGCCGCCAGCGCCGCCGCCAGCAGGCCCATCACCGGCACCTGATAATCGTCATACGGGAACGGACCCGCCAGATGCACGAGGAACACGCACAGGAACCCCGACAGCCACAGCCACGCCCAGCGCCCCCCGGCCGTCGCCCCCGTGCGCCGCCCCAGCATCGGCGAGAGCACCAGCCCCGCCGCCATCAGCGCCATCGGCAGGTACGCCCGCACCGTGCGCGACACCGATCCGGCCATCAGGAACAGGTCACGCCCGCCGCCGCCCCGCGCCGCATGGAACGTCTGCGCGAAGACGAACGGCTCACGCGCATCCGCCAGCAACGGCCCGAACACCAGCACCAGCCCCACCGCGCCGCCCAGCGCGAACAGGAAAAACGCCGCGCCCGTCCTGCGGCAGGTGAAGAGCAGCCCCAGCGTCGTCACGGGCAGCAGCGCCCCGAGCGACAGCCGCGTCCCCGCCGCCAGCGCGATCAGGAACCCCGCCGGGAGCGCCCACATGGCCGTGCGCATCGAGCGCGTCTTCGGCTCGCGCGGCACGCACAGCGACAGCAGCAGGAAGCCCGCCGCCACGAGGAACGATGCCAGCCCGTAGGTCTTCGGGATCGTCGTGAAATAGGCGTGGTAGAGGTTGCAGGCCGTCAGCGCGAACGCCATCACCGCCGCCTCCATCGCGCGCTCCCTCGGCACGGCCCGGCGCGCCAGCAGGGCCGTCATCACGCACCCCATCAGGCCGAACGCCAGCGTCAGCACGCGCCCGCCCAGCACGCCGTGCGGCGACCACAGCCCCGCCAACGTGCCATAGACGTTCGGCATCACCGGCCCCTGCGTGAAGAAGAAATCGCGGTACGGCTGCGCCCCCTCCGCCATACGCTGCGCCGCATAGAGGTACCAGCCCTCGTCCTGGTTCAGGTTGCCGAACCAGAGCGCGAACGCATACAGCCCCGCCGCCGCGGCGACCGCCATGGCAAGCGCCAACCATGTGAAACCCCAAAACCTGTTGCCCGATGATTCAATCATGTCGTATCGCCCCCATTCCTAATTGCAAGGCGGAAGCCTTGCGCTCCCAGCAATGCCTAATTCCTAACTCCTAACGCTCCCCCGCCTCACCAATCTATCGACCTGTTGAGAAATTTAATCTTATCACAAACGCACATGGGAAATCAAACCCTTTCTCTCTGGCGGCATAATATTGGAATTTCCAATGCGTAATCCGGGGTAAAAAAGGTTTGTCTCTCGCGAGCCTGTTGGTGTATAGTTGTCACATTGTGATAGGAAAAGTTTTTTCACTTTGAAAGGGAGGTGACGATGAAACGGTTGTCAGGGATATGTTTCATGGCGGCGGTGTGCGGCGTGTGCGCGGCGCACGCCCAGGACACTGCCGAGAAAACGAATATGCGGAAGAATCAGGCGCTCGCGCAGGCCTTGTTCAAGGATGCGGCGAACCTGCCCGTGTCGTTCCGTTACGGCGAGGCGACGTATCACGGCATCCCGGCGGAGTGGAACCCGCAGGTGTCGCGGCACACGGCGGACAGCCGCACGATGCGCACGGAAATCTCCGGGCGCGACCCGCAGACGGGGCTGATCGTGACCTTCGAGGGCACAACCTACCGCGACCATCCCGTGGTGGAGTGGGTGGTGTGGTTCAGGAACACGTCGGGGCAGAACCTGCCCGTCCTGCGGGACGTGTGGGGTGCGGACGTGGTGCTGCCGATGGCGGGCAAGCAGGATGCGGCGTTGTGGAGCGGCATCGCGGAGCGTCATGACGATTTCAACTATTCCTATAAGACCGAGCCGCTGCCGCGTGACGCGGAGAAGAGTTTCGAGCCGAGCGGCGGCCGCGCGAGCGATAATGCGTTCCCGTATTTCCGCGTCTCGGATGAGCAGGGGGGGTACACCGTGGCGGTCGGGTGGCCGGGCCAGTGGCGGGCGATCTACAAGGCGGTCGAGGGCGGTGTGCGCCTGAACGCGCAGCAGCGGATACTGGAGGTGTCGCTGCGGCCGGGCGAGCGCATCCGCACGCCGCGCATGACGGTCGTGTCGTACAGCGACGCCGCCGACGCGGTGAACGTGTGGCGGCGGTGGTACCGCGACCACGCCCTCCCGCGTGAGGCGGACGGGCAGCCCCTGCGCCCGCGCATCAGCGGCTATGCGAAGCGCCCGGAGCATTCGGAGCATTGCAAGGAGGGCGAGGCTTCGCAGCTCGCGTTCCTGAAGTTCATCACCGAGAAGGGGTTCACGTTCGACTCGTGGTGGATCGACGCGGGATGGTACCCGTGCGAGGACAAGGAGGGGCGGCAGGAGTGGTGGCTGACGGGTGACTGGCGGCCCGACCCCGCGCGTTTCCCCAACGGCCTGCGGCCGCTCACCGACCAGCTGGCGAAGCACGGCATGGGGCTGTTGCTGTGGTTCGAGCCGGAGCGCATCCAGACGCGCGCAAAGGCGACCACCTTTGACGACAAGCCCGACGCGTGGGTTCTCAGGAACGGCGGCGACGACAACGCCCTGCTCAACCTCGCCAACCCCGAGACGGTGGACTGGCTCAGCAGATACATCAGCGCGTTCATCAAGGAGCACGGCATCAGCATCTACCGCCAGGACTTCAACTTCTCGCCCTGGGGGTACTGGGAGCGCGAGGACGTGCGGCAGGGCGACAACCGCAGGGGCATCACCGAGAACCTGTACATCCAAGGCTACCTCCGCTACTGGGACTACCTGCTCGCGGACAACCCCGGCCTGTGGATCGACTCCTGCTCCTCCGGCGGCCGCCGCAACGACATGGAGACCATGCGCCGCGCCGTGCCGCTCCACTACAGCGACTTCGGCTACGACCGCATGGTTCAGAAACAGCGCTACCACCACATGCTCTACGAATGGCTCATGTACTTCAAGGAATGGCCCACGGGCAACGGCAAGGAGGGCGACCTCTTCAGCATCACCGTGTTCTCGCCCTTCTTCCAGCTGGGCATCTGCCAGCCCGAGGGCTACGACTACGCGAACGACAAGCTGATGATGGATATGTGCGTCGCGATGAAGCCCTACTTCGTTGACGGCGATTATCACCTGCTCAGCACCGACGCGTTCAACGATTCCAGCTGGACGGTCCGCCAGTTCCACCTGCCCTCGCACAACAGCGGCGTCATCCAGTGCATCCGCAACGAGAAGAACGAGGACGCCGCCTTCACCGCCAAGCCCAAAGGCATCATCGCGGGCAAGACATATTCCGTCACCGACCTGAAAACCAACGCGAAGCAGACCCTCACGGGCGAGGCCATCCTCCGCGACGGCATCCGCGTCGAGCAGCCGCCCCGCGCCGCAACGGTACTGCACTACGAATGAATCAGGATTCTTTCGCGCAAAGGCGCAGGGAGAATGACGGGGTTATACTGATTTAACCTTGCGTTGTCACACAATGCCCCCCAAAGGGGGGGCACCGCATCCCATATATGCGCCAACATGACGTTAACGGACTATAATTGTCCCACGAACGCGTCCAGCAGGCGCGACATGACGGGGGCGCTCTTGGCGGTCTGCTCGATGACCTCGCCGTGCGAGAGGTGCGGCCCGCAGATGCCGGCGGCCATGTTGGTGATGCAGCTCAGGCCCGCCACCTGCAGGCCCGCGGCGTTCGCGACGGTGACCTCGTGGACGGTTGACATCCCCACCGCGTCCGCGCCCATCCCGGCGTAGGCGCGGATCTCGGCGGGCGTCTCGAACCCCGGCCCGGGCGCATAGACGTACACCCCTTCCGACAGCGGCACCTGCGCCGCGTGGGCGGCCCTGTGCAGCAGGGCGGAGAGCTCGGGGCTGTACAGCCGCGACTGGTCGGGGAAGCGCGGCCCCCACCCCGGCACCACGGGCCCGGCCAGCGGGTTGATGCCCGTGACGTTGATGTGGTCGCGGATGATCATCAGGCTGCCGGGCTGGAGGTGCGGGCTGATGCCGCCGGCCGCGTTCGTGACCAGCACGCGCGGCACGCCCATGCGCCGCAGCAGCTCGACGGGCAGGAGCAGCGCCTCCCAGCCCACGCCCTCGTACCAGTGCCGCCGCCCCATGAACGCCGCCACGCGCACGCCGTGGCGCTCGAAGAACACCAGCTCGCCCGCGTGGCCGGCGATGGCCCCGGCGCCCAGCCCGGGGATGTCCGCGTACGCCACGCGCGCATACGCCTGCCCGGTCTGCAAGACCTGGCTCCAGCCCGACCCGAGGATAAGCCCTATCGCGGGCGGCCGCTCAAAGCAAACACGCGGGAGCGCCTGCTCCGCGCAATCAAAAACTTTTGTGTCCATAGTGGTTGAACACCATACCAGCCCCGGACGCAAATGTCCACTCCGATTTCACGCCTGGGGCCACAAAAAAAACCGTGTGCCCGCGGCGTGACTTTTGACTATCCAAGAGCCCGCGCGTTTGCTATGCTGTTCCCTCTTTTTAACTGTGGAGGAGTGGCGGTCATGAAGGAAATCACTGTACAGGCGCAGAAAGACCACATCATGTCTCTCTGCACGGCATCGCCGATCCAGGCGCTTTCGGAGCTGATCTGGAACGCGCTGGATGCGGATGCGTTCGACGTGAAGGTGGACGTCATCCAGAACGAGCTCGGCGGCATCGACGCGATCCGGGTGGCCGACGACGGCCTGGGCGTCAACGCGCTCCAGGCGGAGTCGCAGTTCGGCAACCTCGGGGGGTCGTGGAAGAAGGACGTGTCCAAGACGCAGGTCTCCGGGCGCGTGCTGCACGGCCGCAAGGGGCGCGGCCGTTTCAAGGCCTTCGCGCTCGGCAACCACGTGGAGTGGCGAACGACCATGCAGACGGAGGAGGGCCTGCGCTCGTTCGTGCTCGCGGGCGAGGCGTCCAACCCCGGTCAGTTCACGCTGACGGAGGCCGCCGCGCCGGGGCCGGGGACCGGCACGGAGGTGGTCGTCGCGGACATCACCAACCCCATGGGGTCATTGCTCGACGCCGGGTGGGCCGTGCAGCAGCTGGCCTCGCACTTCGCGCTCTACCTGAAGGCCTACCCGAACGTGCGCATCTATTTCCAAGGCCTGCTGGTCAACCCCGTCATCGTCCAGCGCGCCAGCCAGACGTACCACCTGAAGGCCTCCGACGGCTCGCGCGCGGACCTGCAGGTCATCGAGTGGAAGAGCCGCCAAGGGCGCAGCAAGATCGTGTTCTGCAACGCGGACGGCTTCGCGCTCCATGAGGTGGACTCCGCCGTGCGCCCCGGCAGCGGCTTCAGCTACACGGCCTACCTCGTCTCCGAGCGCTTCACGCCGCTCCACGAGGAGAACCTGCTGGTGCTGGAAGACCTGCACCCCGAGGTCAAGTCCTTCCTCGACACCACGCGCGAGACCCTGCGCCTCCACTTCCGCGAACGCCGCGAAGCCCTCACCGCCGAACTCCTCCAGCAGTGGCAGGAGGAGGGCGTTTACCCCTACGCCGGACAGGCGGAGACGGATGAGCAGGCCGCCCAGCGCGCGCGCTTCGAGTCCTGCGCCCTGCTGTTCCGCTCCTACTCGGAGAACTTCGACTCCTTCTCGCAGATCGAGAAGCGGCTGGTGTTCACGCTCCTGCGCGAGTCCCTTGACGCCGACCCCGGCCATGCGCTGGACACCCTCAGCGACGTCCTGAACCTTTCGGTGAAAAAACGCAAAGAGATCCGCAAACAGATGGGAATTAAAAATTAGGAATCGGCCGGGAGCGCAAGGCTTCCGCCTTGCAACGCCGGGAGCGCAGGGCTTCCGCCCTGCAATGAAAAATTAGGAGTTAAGAGTTGGGCAAGAAGCACAAAACGAAAAAACCGGGCATGGAGGGCGAGCGTCCCCGCGAGCCGGACGTGGAGGTGGAGGGCGAGCGTCCCCGCGAGCCGCTGGCGCACGGCGTCCCCGCC
>WRJS01000055.1 GCA_009778475.1 Kiritimatiellota bacterium
GGGGGGGGGGGGCTCTAGAAGGAGGGGGGGGGGGCGCCCCCGGGGACCGGTGGGGCACTTGGGGGCGGCGGGGGGGGCCGCTCGCCCTCCATATTATATCACGCCCTCCATATCACGCCATCCCAACAGGGTAACCCCCTGCTCCGTCATCTGTGTTTTACAGGACACTAGACCGGCCGCGTGGCGTCTAGCGCATGGCCCAGCGTCTCCAGCAACGGCAACGCCACCAGATCCTTCCGTTGTGCGCCCAAGCCTTAATAAGGCGTGTTGACTTCTGATCGAATAATTTCCTCTTGTTAAAACGCCGGAGGCGTTTGACATGAATAACCGCCCGTGAAGCTTCTCCGCCGCCGCCTCAATCACGGTTCCATTTTTTACTTGTATTTCGCCGACTTTCAGCTTGACTTCCCGCCCACATCGAGAATACCATCATGTTATGTTGACAGATGAGGTCAGTTCAAGAGGGGGCGTTGCGATACGCCAAACGATTGGGCCAGCTGGCGGCCGGGAAACCGGGTTGCCTGTCGCGAACGGCAAGCTGTTCGCGAACGCCGCTGGCACGGATGCCGTATGGATGGATAACGGCAACGGGTCAACAGGCATTGCCCCTGACATGAACGAAGAGGGCAGGCATTCCTGCCTGTCATTTAACGATAACGGAGGACAGGCATTCCTGCCTGTCATTAAGAAAAGGAAAGACCAATGAAAAAGACACTCCTCGCACTCGCCGCGCTCGCGGCCCTGACAACGGCGCACACGCTGGCACAGCAGCCCTACAGCTTCTACGCCATGGACACCGCCTTCGCCCTGCCGTTCCGCAAGGACCTCCCCCTCAGCGACGGCCTCGACCTCATCAAGCGCCTCGGCTACGACGGCGTGGGGTGGACCGAGAAAGGCCCTGAGGCCCTCGCCGCCGAAATCAAGGAGCTCGCGAGCCGCAACCTGCGGATGTTCACCATCTATTGCGCCGCCTCCTTCAAGGACGGCGAAATCACCTGGGGCGCGCACATCCCCAAGCTCATGGAGCAACTGAACGGCCATTGCGATATCCTCTGGCTGCACATCGGCGGCAAAGGCCCCGCCTTCGACACGCTCACGCCCGGCACCCCTTGCGTCGCCAAACTGCGCGAGCTGGCGGAGACCGCAAAAGCGAACAACATGAAGATCGCCATCTACCCGCACCTCGGCGAGTGGACGGAGAAATTCGGCGACGCGCTCACCCTTGCGGAGAATGTGAACCACCCGGCCTTCGGCCTCTGCTTCAACCTCTGCCACGCCCTCGCGTGCGGCGAGGAAGACCAGGCCCCCGCCCTGCTCGAGAAGGCGAAAGCGCGCCTCTTCACCGTCACCCTCTGCGGCGCGAACGCCCACGCCACGGGCGACGACCGCCTCTGGAAACAGCTCATCCAGCCCCTCGGCCAAGGCACCTACGACAACGCCGCCATCCTCGCGAAGCTCCGCGCCATCGGCTTCGGCGGCCCCATCGGCTTCCAAGGCTACGGCATCGCCCTCCCCTCCGAGCAGATCGTCACCGAGACCATGGCCGGATGGAAAAAGCTGAATGCCGAGAAGTGACCGCACGCGGGCAGGCCAACACTAAGCGTCTCAAAATAAAACGGACGAATCATCTCACACAAAGGCACAAGGGGCACAACGTGTTTCGGACGGGATTTGAAACCGAATTTTAAAATTCAAAAATCCCCTTCGTCTCTTTCGCACCTTTGCGTGAGATAAAAGAAAATGAAGGATTTATTTTGACAGGATTTACAGGATGGTTTTTGAGAATTTGAAACCTCAAATCAAAAAACTCTGCGTCTCCGCGCCTCTGCGCGAGATAATAAAAAACGGAGGTTTGTTTTTGACAGGATGAACAGGATTTTACAGGATTTCCCTTCAGGCGCATATAGTTTTTCCCAATCCAAATCAAAGCACCAAATCCAAAATACCCTTCATGCCTTTATGTGAAAAAAGTGTTTCTTTTTGAAGAAACATGTTGACTCTTCAAACAGAAGCATCTATACTGCGCGATGTTTCTTTTTGGAGAAACAAAGGAGTTGAGATGAAACCACAGATCACATTGCAGCAGACGGCGCGGCGGCTGGAGGGCGATACGGACACGCCCATCAGCCTGTTCTTGAAAAACCCGCAGGGTATCCTGCTGGAGAGCGCGGAGGTGGATGGGCGCTGGGGGCAGTACAGCGTGCTGGCCTCGGCGTTCCTGCTGACGCTCCACTGCCGGGACGGCAGGCTGGCGCTGGACATCGCGGATGAACGACTGGCGCCGCTGGCGGCGTTCGAGGGCCTGCCGTTCATGGAAGGCCTGCGCGAGGTGATGCGGGCCGTCACCATCACGCCGGCCGCCCCCGCGCCGCCGCCCATCACGCGCGGTCTGTACGGCTACTTGGGGTACGGGGTCTCGGCGTTCACGGTGGCGCGGCTCGCGAGGACGCTCCCGGTACAGGACGCGGAGGCGTGCCTTGTGCTGCCGGGGCAGGTGCTGCTCTACGACCACCTCTATAACCGTCTCATGGAGATTGGCATCGAGGGGACGGCGGCTCGCGGGGACGCTCGCCCTCCAGTGGACAAAACGCCGGTCATAGGGGAGGTCGTCGAGACGCCGGGGCGCGAGGCATACCTCCGGCAGGTGGAGCGTATCCGCGACCTGCTGCGGCAGGGCGAGGCGATTCAGGTGGTGCTGTCCATGCGGTGCGAGGCCGCATTCGAGGGCGACCCCTTCGCGCTGTACAGGCGGCTGCGCCAGAGCAACCCGTCGCCGTACATGTTCTACATGGACTTGCCGGGGGGCGTGCTGATGGGCGCCTCGCCGGAACTGATGATACGGTGCAAGGCCAACAGCCTGCAGCTCTCGCCCATCGCGGGGACGCGCCCGCGCGGCAAGACGGACGAGGAGGACGCGCTCTTGGCGGCCGATCTCTTGCAGGACCCCAAGGAACACGCGGAGCACCTAATGCTGGTGGACCTCGGGCGCAACGACCTCGGCCGTATCGCGCAGATGGGGACGGTGCGCGTGGACCGCCAGATGGAGGTGGAGCGCTTCTCGCACGTCATGCACCTGACCTCGCGCATCTCCGCGCAGCTTGACCCGAAGCACGATGCGGTGGACGTGATTCAGGCGACGTTCCCGGCCGGCACGGTGAGCGGCGCGCCGAAGGTGCGCGCGCAGGAGATCATCGCCGAGATCGAGGCCGCGCCGCGCGGGCCCTACGCCGGGTGCCTCGGGTGGGTCGGGCTGGACAAGGACACGGTGAACATGGACCTGGGCATCATGATCCGCAGCCTGTGGATACGCGACGGCAAGATCCACTGGCAGTCCGGCGCGGGCATCGTCTATGACTCCGTGCCGGAGCGCGAATATGCGGAGTGCCTCAACAAGGCCGCCGTCATCCGAGGGCTGTTCGGGGGGCCGGGGCGCGACGATTCGACTACGGGACTACAGGACAGCGGGACTACAATAGTGTCCCGTAGTCCCGCTGTCCCGCCGTCCCAACTAGAAACTAAAAACTAAAAGCTAGAAACTAAAAACTGGATCCCACCATGTTCTTACTCATCGACAATTACGACTCGTTCACCTACAACCTCGTGCAGGCGTTTTACACGCTGGGGCATGACCCTGTGGTGAAGTACAACGACGACCCCGCGATCCTCGAGCTTGCCGCGCACCCGGACCTGAAGATGGTGTGCATCTCGCCGGGGCCGAGCGACCCCGCGCACGCGGGCCACTGTTTGGAATTCCTCGCGCGCCTGCCGCACCACATCCCCGTACTGGGCGTGTGCCTCGGGCATCAGATCCTCGGCGCACACGCCGGGGCGGAGGTCGTGCGCGCGCCGTACATCATGCACGGCAAGGCCTCGGAGGTCGTGCACGACGGCATGGGGCTCTTCAAGGGGCTGGACAACCCCATGCTCGTGGGGCGCTACCACTCGCTGCTCGTGAAGGACCACCCCGGTTTTCAGGTCAACGCCCGCGGACCCGAGGGCGAGGTCATGGCCCTGCGCTATCACGACCGCCCATGGGTCGGCGTGCAGTTCCACCCCGAGTCCGTGCTCACGCCCAAGGGGCTCAAGCTGCTGGAGAATTTCCCGTCCGCCATCCTCCCCGAGGAGCAGGGCGACATCGAGATGAAGACCGTGCTCTCCGCGCTCGCGCAGGGGAAGGACCTCACGTCGGCCATGGCGTCCTACGCCTTCGCCGCGCTCATCGACGGCAAGCTCCCGCTCGTGCAGGCGGGGTCGTTCCTGATGGGGCTGCGCATGAAAGGCGAGAGCGCGATCGAGCTCGCGCAGGCCGCACGCGTCGCGCTCTCCCGCGCCATCCGCGTGGAGGGCATCGAGGGCGACAGCATCGATATCGTCGGCACCGGCGGCGACGGCCGCGACTCCTTCAACTGCTCCACCGCCACCGCCCTCACGCTCGCGGGCATGGGGCATCAGGTCGTCAAGCACGGCAACCGCGCCATCACCTCCAAGAGCGGCAGCGCCGACGTGCTAGAACGCCTCGGGCTGCCCATCAACACCCTCTCCGGCGGCGTGAAGGGCGAACTGCAGAAGCGCAACTTCGCCTTCCTCTACGCCCCGCTCTACCACCCCGTGTTCAGCCTCATCGCGCCCATCCGCAAAGACCTCGCCATGCGCACCATCTTCAACCTGCTCGGGCCCCTGCTCAACCCCGCGCGGCCGTCGCACCTGCTCATCGGCGTCGCGCAGGAGCGGCTGCTGCCGCTGATGGCGGACGCGCTGCGCACCTCGCACGTCCGCTGCGCCGCCGTCGTGCACGGCGCGGGCGGCTACGACGAGGTCTCACCGCTGGGCATCTCGAAGGTCATCTTCCTGCACGACGGCCGCATGAGCGAGGCGGAGATCAACCCCGCCGACTACGGCATCGCCCTCTGCGCGGAGGCGGACTTGCGGGTGGACTCCGTCGAACACGCCGAACGCCTCATGCGCGACTTCCTCGACGGCCGCGCCACGCGCCCCATCCAGGACATGGTGACGCTCAACGTCGGCGTCGCGCTCCACCTGCTCAACCCCGACCGCCCGCTCGCCACCTGCATGGCCCAGGCCCGCGAGGCCGTCGCCGGCGCGACCGGCCGCAAGGTGCTGGCGGCGTGAGAAGGCTATAAGCATCCACACGAGCCGTCCAGGGCATTCGGAATGCTCACCTCCACCGCCGCATGAACGCCCCGGCGGAGCCGCCTTCGCCGAGGTGGCGGATGAGGGCGCTGCCGAAGATGATGGCGTCGGGGCGGTCGGCGGTCGGGATGGCGTCGAGTTGGTCAGGGTGCGAGAACCCGAAGCCGAGCGCGAGGGGCAGGTCGAACGCTTGCCGTGCGCGTTGCAGAGTCGCCTGAACGTCGGCGGGCAGACCCTGCCGCTCGCCCGTCGTGCCTAGCACGGAGACGACATAGACGTACCCGCTCGCGACGGCGGCGTATTCCTTCATGCGTTCCAGCGACGTGTTGGGCGCGACGAGCGGGATGAGGTGGATACCGCGTTCGCTCAGTGCGGCGCGGTATTCCGCATCCTCGCCCAAGGGCAGGTCGGGGATGATGAGACCGTACACGCCGATCTCCGCCGCGTCGGCGGCGAGTTGCGCGAACCCGTATTGCAGGAAGGGGTTGAGGTAGCCCATCAGGACGAGCTTGGCGTTGAACTGCCCTTTGCGTTGGCGCAGACCGTCGAGTATCCAGCGGAGCGTCACGCCGTTGGCGAGGGCCTGCTGGGAGGCCGCTTCGATGACGGGCCCGTCGGCGACGGGGTCGGAGAACGGCACGCCGATTTCGATGATGTCCGCGCCGTTGTCGTCGAGCTCGCGGAGGCTCGCCCAGAACGCGTCGAGCGTCGGGTATCCGGCGGTGATGAATGGGATGAGTTTCATGTCTGGCTCCTTTTGAGTTTATAGTTTTTAGAAATTGGCATTAGCTGTATTGCTCTATAAACTAAAAACTATAAACTAACAACTATAAACTTCTCCTAATAATTTCCATATCCTTGTCGCCGCGCCCTGAGAGGTTGACGACGACGTTGCCGCCCTTGGGCAGTGCGTCGGGGTTGTCCAAGACCCACGCAAGCGCATGGGACGATTCCAGCGCGGGCAGGATTCCTTCCGCATGGCAGAGCGTCGAGAACGCGTTGAGCGCACGGCTATCGATGACGGCGTGGTACTCCACGCGCCCGCTGGCTTGGAGCGCGGCGTGTTCGGGTCCCACGCCGGGGTAGTCCAGCCCCGCCGAGACGGAGTGCGACGGCTCGATCTGCCCGTCGGCGTTCTGCAGCAGCAGCGTGTACTCGCCGTGCAGCACCCCGGAGATGCCCTTGCCCAGCGCGGCGGAATGGTAGCACCCCGCCTCGCCCGTGCCGCCCGCCTCCACGCCGATGATACGCACCGACGCATCGCTCACGAACGGGTGGAACATCCCGATCGCGTTCGAGCCGCCACCCACACACGCGACGACCGCATCCGGCAGCCGCCCCGTCTTGGCGAGCATCTGCGCGCGCGTCTCGCGCCCGATGACGGTCTGGAACTCGCGCACCAGCAACGGGAACGGGTGCGGGCCCGCGGCCGTGCCGAAGCAGTAATGCGTGGTCGCCTGTGTCGCGACCCACTCGCGCAACGCCGCGTTGATGGCATCCTTCAACGTGCGCGAACCCGTCGCCACAGGGATGACCTCCGTGCCAAGCAGTTTCATCCGCATGACGTTCGGAGCCTGACGCTCCACGTCATCCGCGCCCATGAAGATGCGGCACGACATCCCCAGCCTCGCGGCGGCGGCGGCGGTCGCCACGCCGTGCTGGCCCGCGCCCGTCTCCGCCAGCAGCGCGGTCTTGCCCATCATCTTCGCGAGCAACGCCTGCCCCAGCGTGTTGTTCACCTTGTGCGCGCCCGTGTGGAGCAAGTCCTCGCGTTTCAGGTACAGGTTGAACCCCAGCCGCCCCGAGAGCGTCGGGCAGAACGTCAGCGGCGTCTCGCGCCCCGCATAATTCCTGAGCAGGTCATCCAACTCATCCTGAAACGCCGCCGACGGCAGGATGGTCTCCATCGCCGCCTCCAGTTCCCGCAACGGCGGCACCAGCGACTCCGGCACGAACTGCCCGCCGAACGCCCCGAAATATCCCTTCTTCATTTGCTCTCCTTTTCCTTTAACCGCAGATGACGCAGATTCCACAGATTAAAAAAATCCATATACGCCCCGAAGGGGAAATCCTGTGAAATCCTGTCAATCCTGTCTAAAAAACATCCTGTTAATCCTGTCTAAAAGTCATTACCGTAAACAACGCCTCTGTTTCTTCAAAAAGAAACACCGTGCAGTATAGACGTTACGCCTCGCGCCGTCAAGGTGTTTCTTTAAAAAGAAACATCTTTCTTGCGTTTTCATTCCCACCGTGCGGCATCATCATGGTGTCTCACGCAAAGGAACGAAAGGTACAAAAGATTTTTAGACAGGATTACGCAGATTGTTTTTATCTGTGAAATCTGCGATAAAGAACTTTGTACCCTTTATGCCTTTGTGTGAGGAAATATTCGCGCAGAGATGCAAAGGCGCAGAGATTTCACACAAATTTCCACAGAAAAAACTCTGCGGCTCTGCGCCTTTGCGCGAGATGACGGTCTATTTCAAACCTCAAATTTCAAACTCCTAATTCCTACAGCAGCATCCGCACGCCCGGGATTTTGCGGATGGTCGCGTCGAACGTCTCCATCTCCTCGCGGTTTCGCATGAGGATGGAGACGGCGTATGCCGTATAGCGCCCTCCCGCCGAGGCACGTGCCCGCGCAAGCGGCAACGTGACCTCATACGTGCCGACCGCCTCCGCGAGCGTAGTCTCCATGCCTTCCACGGCATCCGTGATGACACGGAAATGGAATTGCGCGGGATATTCCAACTCACGCGCATTCCCGTCCTCTTGCTGAATTATTTTCTGTCTAATCATGATATGCGCATGATAACACAGGCATGGTGGAATTGGGAAGGGGGTCTAAAGGTTTTTATTTTGTTTTAATCAATGGGCACAATCGAATTCACAATGGACATTCTTGCCAAGACATTGTTATTGTGAAAATTATTGTGACCATTGTGGTCGGGATCGAAGCGCATGATTGCTAGATTTAGAGCGTGCAATATGGAGTGCGGCGGCTTGCCTCCGCTTTCAGGTGTGGCGAGCCGCCGCACTCCATATAGGTGACAACATCAATTGCAATGACGATAGCAAAGAAAATAAAATGGCGGAGAAGGGGGGATTCGAACCCCCGGTACCGGGTTTAACCGATACGGCGGTTTAGCAAACCACTGCCTTCAGCCACTCGGCCACCTCTCCGCTAAACCTTGTTCGCAACAAAGAAAAATACTATACACGAATCGCCGCCGCGCTTCAAGCGCAAAACGACGCATACGCGCATTTTAATTATCAGCCCTTACTTGTCACTGAGCGCGGCGACGCCGGGGAGCTCTTTGCCTTCGAGGAATTCGAGGGACGCGCCGCCGCCGGTGGAGATGTGGGTCATCTTGTCGGCGAGGCCGCTCTTGTTGACCGCGCTCACGCTGTCGCCGCCGCCGATGACGGAGACGGAGCCGCTGTCGGCGACGGCTTGGCACACACCGGTCGTGCCGGCCGCGAACGCGGGCATCTCGAAGCACCCCATCGGACCGTTCCACACCACCGTCTTGGCCTGGCGGATCGCGTCGGCGTAACACGCGGTGGTCTGCGGCCCGATGTCGAGCGCCATCCATCCGGCGGGGATGTCGTTGCCGACGACCTGCGTGTTGGCGTCGGCGGCGAATTTGTCGGCGGCGACGTTGTCCACGGGCAGCAGGAGCTGCTTGCCGTTGGCCGCGGCCTTGGCGATCATCTCCTTGGCGTAGTCGAGCTGGTCGAGCTCGCAGAGGGAGTTACCCACATCGTGGCCTTGCGCCTTCAGGAAGGTGTAGGCCATGCCGCCGCCGATGATGAGGGTGTCAACCTTGTCGAGGAGGTTCTTGACGACGGCAAGCTTGTCGGAGACTTTCGCGCCGCCGAGGATGGCGACGAACGGGCGCGTGGGGCTCTCGACGGCGTTGCCGAGGTACGCGATCTCTTTCTCCATCAGGAAGCCCGCGACGTTCTCCGTCATGAATTTACAGATGACGGCGGTGGAGGCGTGGGCGCGGTGCGCGGAGCCGAAGGCGTCGTTGCAATACACGTCGCCGTAGGAGGCGAGCTTCTGCGCGAGGGCCTTCTGCTTCTCTTTCATCTCGGCCTTCGCGGCGGCGTACTCGTCGTCGGTCATCTCGTCGGTGCGCTTGGCCTTGCCCTCCTCCTCTTTGTAGAAGCGGGTGTTCTCGAGCATGACGATGCCGCCGGGCTGAAGCGCACTGACTTCGGCGTCGGCGTTGGCGCAGTCCGCCGCGAAGGTGACGGGCTTGCCCAGCACCTTCGCGAGATACTCGGCGACGGGTTTGAGCGAGAAGTCGGCCTCGTAGCCCTTGCCCTTGGGGCGGCCGAGGTGGCTCATCAGCACGAGGCTCCCGCCCTGTTCCAGCACATAGTTGATGGAGGGCAGTGCGCCCTGAATACGGGTGTCGTCTGTGATGACACCATCCTTAATCGGCACGTTGAAATCCACGCGCATCACCACGCGCTTACCTTGGAGACTGACATCACGAAGCGTTTTCTTATTCATGGTATTCCTTTCAAAAGCCCACTAGTATAACGGTTCTGCACACAGATTTCCACAGGTTTTTTTGTCGAGCGACGCTTCACGCCGCGCTCTATTGAAGCGGCTTCCAGCCACCGGCGGCGGGACACCGCAGCTTTTCAGAGGTTCCCAAGAATCGCCTTGGCCGCGCGGGTGGCGGCATCGCCTGTCCCGAGCAGGCGCGCCGTGCCGCGCAGGTCACGGACGACCGTTGCGCGTGCGGACGCATCCGTGAGGTAACGGTGGAGGATTTCCGCCGTGCGCTCGGGCGTGAAGTTATCCTGCAAAAGCTCCGGCATCACCTCGCGCTTGGCGAGGATGTTTGCCAGCCCCAGATGCCTCACGCCCGTGATGACGCGCCGCGCGACCCAGTACGTCAGGCGGCTGGCGCCGTACACCAGCACGGTGGGGCAGTTGACCATGCAGGCCTCCAGCGTTGCGGTGCCAGAGGCGACGGCGGCGGCGTTCGCTTGCCGCAGGACTTCGCGCGCCTGCCCGTCCACAAAGGCCAAGTGCCGCGGGCGTTGCGCCGCCGCCGCGGCCACCTGCTCGCCCAAGGCCCGCATCTTGGGCGTGGGCGCCGGGATGATGAACGAGCAGTCGCCGCCCAGGCGTTCTTCAAGGAGGGCCGCCGCCGCCAGCAGGCGCGGCAGAAGGCGCGTGATTTCGCCCGCGCGGCTGCCGGGGAGAAGCGCGACGCGGTGCTGGCCCTGCCACGGCAGCGGCGCGGGCGGCGACGCGAGCGTCTTGGCGATCTCATCCACGAGCGGGTGCCCGATGAACTCGGCGCGGAGCGGCGTCCCGTCGAACAGCTCCGGCTCGAACGGGAAGAAGCAAAGGAGCTGGTCGAGGCATCGCGCGATGCCCGGGATGCGCCCTCGCCGCCATGCCCAGACCTGCGGGCAGACGTAATGCACCGTACGCAGGCCGTGTGCGTGCGCGAACGCCGCCAGGCGCAGGTTCATGCCCGTGTAGTCGATGGTCAGCACCGCGTCGGGGCGCCACGCGAGCATCTCGCGCTTGAGGCGCCGCGCCATGCGGACGAAAAACGGGAGGCTCCGCAACACGGGCGTAAGACCCACGACCGCCGTCTGGTCGGTGTGGTAGAGGATTTCCGCGCCCTCCGCCTTCATCGCGTCACCGCCGAACCCCCTGAACGCAATCGGCGACGGCGAGTGCGCGCGCAACGCCCGCATGAGATACGCGCCGTGCATATCCCCGCTTACCTCGCCCGCGCAGATGAAAATCTTAATCGCCGTATTCCCCATAAGGACATCCATCATACCCGATGAAGCCGCACGGCACAATAGAAATCAGGAATGAGGAATTGAAAAGGGGCAGTCAGAAACCCCAGCCCTGCAAGGGCTGAAGGATGTGTCTTGTTCAGCCCCTGCCGGGGCTGATGGCGATTGCCTACCGTCCGCCGGTTCCGCTCGCATACGCTCGCGCCACCGGCGATTACTCACGTTACACGCCTTCGGCGTTTTCATGGATGGCTGTGACAACTTCAAGTTAAACGACTATGCCACAATGGGCGCAATAGTTTTCGCAATAGGCACAATGATCGTGTCCATTGTACCGTCTATTGTGGTTAACGCAAACGAACTGTTTTTTGTCACCTCGGAGGTGCAATCTTTTTTCGCGCGTTTCGCATGGCTCGCGGAAAACGGTCTTGAATCTTGAGGTTTTAGAACAGGTTTAATACTCAACCTCGTAATAGACGGTCTTTGTCGCGCCGCCGTCGAGGAGGATGCGGGCGTTGGCGGCGGGGAGGGTTTTGCCGGTGCGGCGGCCGTCGTGGTCGAGGATGTGGATGGTGGGCGCGCCTGGGCGTTTGAAGGTCAGATCGCAGGTGACGGGTTCCATGAGGATGGGGCCTTTCCCTTTTTGAATCAGCGTCCCAGCGACGAGTTTCATGTCGGTGTTGCGGGCGCGGGCGAGGGCCGTCACGAGCAGTCGCTTGGCGGTGGCGAGCGGGGCGTCGTCGAGGCTCGTGACGTAAACCGCCGCGTAGGGGTTCCGCGTCTGGATGGTCACGTCGTTCAGCGCGGCGGCCTTCCCGCCCGTGAAGCCGATGAGGGCCTGCGTGCGGGGGGTGTTGATGGTGATGTGGCCGTCGCGGGGGCTTGCGCCGCGTTGCCAGGCGAGTTCGCCGGTGGCGGAGGTGAACACGCCGTTTTTCTCGAAGGGGGTGAGGTCGGCGGGTTCTGTCCGCTTGGCCTGCCCGACGAATTCGACCGCGACGCGTCCGGCGGCGAGCGCTTGGACGGGGGTGGTGTCGGAGGAGAAGTTTTTCACGTCGTACCCTTGCTCGATGCGGTCGTCGAAGTTGAGCAGGCCTTTCTGCAGTGACGCGAAATCGACGTTGCGGGTGAATACGGTTTCGGACTCCTTAACGTCGCCGCGCAGCACCTGCCGCGACACGGCGGGGAACAGCCCCAGCACCTGCGGCGCGACGACATCCCACGTCTCGCCCAGCGTCTGGCGGAAATGCCCGTCGTCGCGGTTCTGGAACATGAACGAGACATCCCAGCCGTTCAGCCCCATGCCGTACGCGCCGATGATGGCGGGGCCCTCGGAGCAGAACTCGTTGGGGAAGGTGTGTATCCATTCGGAGAGCATGAAGGGGCGGTCCGAGGCCTGCTGCATCCCGGTCGAGAGCAAGCCCGAACCCGGCACGGCCAGCATGGAGGACGCGCCCTCGAAGTAGTTGTGGCGGTCCACCATGCCGATGCGCCAGTCGGAATGGAGGTTGAGGAAGTGGCTCGTGGCGCGGCCGGCCTGCCAGTTGGAGGCGATGATCTCGCCCGTGTAGCCCGTGGCGCGGATGGCCGCGACGAAGCGGTCGTAGAAGGCGTTCTGCTGGTCGTACCAGAACAGCATGGTGTCCACGAGGCGCTGCTTGCGGGCTGCCATCATGCCGCCGTCCGTCTGGTCGGGGTCGTAGAACCACGGGTTGCCCACGGGATAGACGGGACCCTCGCCGTTGTTGAAGGCCTCGCCCGTGGCCTTCTCGTTAGTGAACACGTTCAGGGACTCGCCCCATGCGCTGAGCAGGGCCGCCTCGGTGCCGTACTTCGCTTTCAGCCACGCCGCAAACGCGCGCCCCATCCGCGCCTTGAGCGTCGGCGACTGGTTCATCGCCTTCATGGTGTTGTAGAACAACGCGCTGTCCTCGTTCACGAGTTCGACGCACATCACGCACGGGTCCTCGGCATAGGTCTGGCCGGTCTCGGCGTTTGTGTGCTTCAGGAGGTTCACCAACTGCTCGATCTGGATGTCCTGCAACTCCCTGCTGACGAACAACGCGCCGCCGCCGGGGTCGATGATCCCGCGGTTGTTATCGGCCTTCCCGAGTTCCGCGATGTACGGCACACGCGCCATGTCGTCGGGATAGACGCGCGCGCGCCCGAAATTCGCGGAGAGCAGCACGTAGATGCCGCGCTCCTTCAGTTGCGCGACGTAGTAATCCATCCGCGCGAGTTTCTCGGGGTTGTAGCGCACATACGAGTTGCGATCCAGCACGCCGTCCCACTCCGAGCCGTCCGCGAACTTGTGGAGGCGCACCGCGTTGATGCCGTACTTCGCGTAGAACGCCGCCCGCCGCGCGGACACCTCCTTCGGCGACGCGATTGATTCGTAGCACGTGTTCAGCCCCCAGAACTTGACGGGCTTGCCGTTGTACATCAGGCGGCTGCCGTCGCGTGTGACGCGCCCGTGCTTTCCGGCGGGCGCGTCGAGCAGGCCGGACGCATCGATCGCGCTCGGCTGCGCCGTGTCGGCGGTCGCCTCCCACGGGAACCAGCGTTCCCAGTCCGGCGGGTACGGGATGCTCTCCTGCGTGAGGTAAAGCGCCGCGTCGTGCGGCAGGTCCAGCGTCAGCGTGAACGTCTTTACATCGTTGGCCTTGATCTGGTTCTCCGCGAGGACGACCCGTATCTCGCCGTCATGGTTGGCGAGGACAGGCTGGCCGAACGTGATGGTGTAAACGTTGCCCTCCGCATCCTTCGCGCTGACCTTCTGAAACGTGTCCGACAACTTCCCGATGCCAAGCGGCAGATTGACGGTTCTCGCGCCAGTCGTGTCCGTGACCGTGGCGCGATCCTTCCCGCGCAAGGGCGCGCCGAAGGCCACGCCCACGCCCGCCATGATCAGCCCGGTGTCCTGCTCCGTCCTGAACGCGCCCTCCATTTTGATCTGCCGCTTACCGCTTGCCGTCAGTTTGGTCTGGAACGTGAACGGCGCGTTCGAGCGCCCGACCTTGCCGTTGAACGTGCAGCGCGCGGACGCCCCTTCGGGCTGGAACACGCCGCCGATCCCCGTCCACGCCCACTCCGGTCCCCACAGGCGGTAGCCCACGCGCAACACGTCCCTACCGTCGGGCGTGACCACGCTCAGGGTATGCTCATGCGTGTACACAACCAGCGGCTCCCCATCCGCCACCGCCCCGCTTGCCAGCAGGGATGCGCCCAGCAGGAACGCCAAGCGTTTCAAATAAGTCTTCATACTGTTACCTCGTTTGCCTTTGTGCCTATTTTAAACCCGTCCAGTCTGGATTTATTATTTGTTGTGGCGAATTCGCCACAATAAATAATCGGTTCATGGCTCATGTTACACCCGCGATCACTCCAACATCCCGCAGGGATGTTTCTCTCGGTAGGAAAGAGCGTAAAAAAATCATGGCATCCTGTAGGGATGCCTCTTTCGGCACCGAGAGGCGCATCCCTGCGGGATGCGAAGGCAAGGGGCAACGGTTTTCTACCGAGAGGGGCATCCCTACAGGATGCAACCTGAGCATGGATTATTGTGTTAGCCGCTATAGCAGTCACAAACATCCACCCAGAAGGCAACAATCCGTACCACCACAAAGGGGTCAGCATCATCACCGTCCATGAGAACCCATGAATCAGGAGTGCCGCTATATGGTCGTAACGGTATCTGCCATCAGGGGCATTTTCTTGCCAGAACTTCCTTTGCTTAAGTTTAGCGAGGATAATGGGTTGCAGGTAGAAGTCATCCACAATTCCCATGAATAGCATCATCACTAGTATTTCATTGAACATACTTCTTTCTTTTTCAAGGATGATGTGGCGTTACGCTCTCCGCATTTTTCCCACGGCATTCTCTCCTCTGCCGTCAATCACCGGTACGTCTTGCGCAGGTGCGTGACGGTTAGGTTTTTCCTGAACTCGTCAAGCGACATTTTCACCTTGGGCGTGAACGTCAGCGTGACGGGCTGGCCGGGCAGGAGCGTGAGGCTGTTGTCGCTGAACTCGCCGGGGGTGTCCGCGACGTTGCACCACACGAAGAACGCGGGTTTGTCCGTCTGGAGGGTGACTTCGAACCTGCCGTTTTTCTCCGCAGGGGTCGCGGTCACGGCCGCGTCCGCAAGCTCGCACTTCTTGAACGCGTTGAAGAAAAATGCGTTGCGGTGCGTGTCAATCATATTGTTGCCCGTGGCTTTCAGCTCCAGCGCGACGAAGCGATCCATGCGCTCCTCCGGCGTCCCGAAGTCCTCGCTCTTGACGGTCTCCACCTTGATTGCCGAACGCGCCGCGACCTCCTTTGTGAGTTTCCGCGTCGCGACCTTGCGCCCGCCGAACGTCCAGGTGTCGAGCGCGATGTCCGCCTTGATGTCGTGCGCGTAATCGTTGACGACCCAGATTTCGTGGTTGGTCTTGCCGCCGTCCTCGACGGGTATCGTCACCACGGCGGCGGGCGCGTAGAAGCGCCTGGCGTGGTAGTGCAGGTGCTTCCACTTGCCGCCGTACTCGACGCTCGACCACGAGGCCACGGGCCAGTTGTCGTTGAGCTGCCAGTAGAGCGTGCCCATGCAGCGCGGCTGGAGCCTGCGCCAGCCTTCCACGGCCGTCTTGATGGCGATCGCCTGCTGCACCTGCGAGAGGTAGAGCATATCCTCGAACGTGTCGGGGAAGCGGAAGTACCGCGCCATGGTCTCCATGATGCGCGCGTTGCCGCCGTCGTTCTTCTGGTGGTGCTCGAAGTCGGGCGCGGTGGGGTTCCGGTGCTCCGGCGGGCAGAACGTCTTCACGACGTCCGGCGACGAGAACGACTGGAACCCGAACTCCGAGCAGAAGCGCGGCCGGAACTTGTAGAACTCGGCGAAGTCCTTGTTCTCGTGCCACACGTTCCAGTTGTGCATATCGCCGCGGCTGTCGTTGTGCCACGCGTCGGAGAAGTCCCCCGGCCCGCCGCAGGGCGAGGACGGCCAGAACATGCGCGTGGGGTCGTAGGCCTTGACAGCCTCCGCCAGCACACGGCTCAGGCGGTCGTAGTTGATGAGGTAGAGGTCGCGGTTCTTGCGGCTCTCCTCGAACCACTTCAACGCGCCGATGCACTCGTTGTCGCCGCACCAGAGCGCGATGGCGGCGTGGTCGCGCAGACGGCGAATCTGGTGCGCGAGCTCCGCCTGCACCTCCGCGAGGAACGCCTTGTCCGACGGGTAGAGCGAACACGAGAACATGAAGTCGTGCCAGACCATCAGCCCCAGCTCATCGCAAATCTCATAGAATTCATCCGCCTCGAACTGCCCCCCGCCCCACAGGCGGATCATGTTCATGTTCGCGTCGCGCGCGGACGTGAGCAGGTCGCGGTAACGCTCCGGCGTCTGCCCCGCGAGCATCGCGTCGCACGGGATCCAGTTCGCGCCCTTGCAGAAGATGTCCGCGCCGTTCACGCGGAACGTCATGCACATCCCCGGCCTGTCCGACTTGTCGCCCTCGTCCGGCTTGTTGACGACCTCGATGGTGCGCAGCCCCAGCTTGCGCTCAAACGTCGCATCGCCCAGCGTCACCTTCATGCCGTACAGGTGCTGCGCCCCCTCGCCGTTCGGCCACCACAGCTTCGGGTTGTCAACCGTCAGGCTCACGGCAAACAGGTTATCCCCCTCGACGACCTCGAAGGCCTGCGTAACCTGCACCTCGCCGATCTGCACGTTCAGCGTCTGAGTACCCTCCGCGACCATGCGCGCCTCGACGAACACATCAACCGTGCAACTGTTCTCGCCGTGCTTCTGCTCGCAATAGACATAATCAATCCGCGCCGCGTCATAGCCGATGAGTTTGACGGGCCCCGCGAACCCCGCGCTCATCAGCGAGATGCCCCAGTCCCAGCCCCCGTTACACGTGGGCTTGCGGACAAACTGGATGTCCTTATGCGCCAGCGTCGGGATCGGGAACGGCTGCTGCGCCTTCAACGCCGCGCCCATCTTCTCCGCGCTCCAGAACGTGCCGGTGACGGTGTTCCTGCCGGGCTTCAAAAATTCCTTCACGTCGAAATCATAACGGCGGAAACGGTTGCCCGTCTCGCCCACCTTCTGCCCGTTGATTTCGACGGTGCAGAACGTGTCCACATGCTCCAGGCGCAAGATGATTTCCTGCTTCGCCAGCAACTCGGCCGGCACCTCGAAGTCACGCGATACAACCCACTCCGCCTCGCCGACCCACTGGACCTTCTCCTCATTGCGCCCGAAATACGGGTCAGGGATACGCCCCGCCTTCAACAGCGCGGTATGCACATCCCCCGGCACGCGCATCTCGATTGCCGCGGCCTTACCCTCCACCTGCTGCACCGACCAGATGCCCGCGAGGTCAACGACCTGTTCCGCACAGACAGGCAACGCACCTGCCACCCCCACGCATAACGCCAACGCCAACTTCTTCATTGCGACTCCTTTCCCATTTGTGACCCCAAAATAAGGTACGGGCATTATAGTATCTTTTGCGCCCGCTCCGCAACACTGGATTTAGGGAATAGTCAAAGAAATGATGGGCGGGAGGCGGGATGGTCGGAGCGGAGGGAATTGAACCCTCGACCTTTTGGTCCCGAACCAAACGCGCTACCAGGCTGCGCTACGCTCCGATAAAGAGAAAAACGAGCGTTACATTAGCAAAACGGCGCAGGGAAGTCAAAGGTATTTTGCAGGGTGCGGACACATTTATAGGGGCGGTTTATTTTGCCGCAGATTACACAGATTAACGCAGATGGTTGTTAACCTGTGAAATCCGCGTCATCTGCGGCGGACACAACGGTTTTCATATAGTGATTTTACTCAACATTGGTACATTCTTCTTAGCCCCGAAGGGGTGGAAAGCAGTAGCGTAGGGCATAGCCCTACGTTTGGATGCAACATAAATGTTAAGCCCTGTAAGGGCGACATCAATTTGATTCCTCATTCCTCATTAAAACAGCGTGAGCTGGTTGTCGCCTGTCTCGTCTTTCTTGCGCGACGGGGGCTTGGCGAGTTTGGGGAGGCCGTCCTGTAGCTCGCCTTCCTCGAGGTTGGCGAGTATCTCGTTGGCGCGGGTGATGACGGGGGCGGGGAGGCCTGCCAAACGGGCGACGTGGATGCCGTAGCTCTTGTCCGCCGTGCCGGGGGTGATGCGGCGGAGGAACACGACGGTGTTGCCGTGTTCGCGCACTTGCACGGTGTAGTTCTTCACGCCGCCTAGCGTGAGGGCGAGGTCGGTGAGCTCGTGGTAGTGGGTGGCGAAGAGGGTCTTGGCTTTGCAGGAGGGGGTGTTGTGCAGGTGCTCGGCGACGGCCCAGGCGATGCTGATGCCGTCGAAGGTGCTGGTGCCGCGGCCGATCTCGTCGAGGATGATGAGGCTGCGGGCGGTGGCGTTGTTGAGGATGTTGGCGGTCTCTTGCATCTCGACCATGAAGGTGGAGCGGCCGCGGGCGAGGTCGTCGCCGGCGCCGACGCGGGTGAACACGCGGTCGAGCAGGCCGACGCGGGCGTGGCGGGCGGGGACGTAGGAGCCGAGGTGGGCCATGATGGCGATGAGGGCGGCCTGGCGGATGTAGGTGGATTTGCCGGCCATGTTGGGGCCGGTGATGAGCATGACCTGGTTGGGGCCGCAGTCGAGGCGGGTGTCGTTGGGGACGAATTGCTCGGCGTCGGGGAGTTGTTCGATGACGGGGTGGCGGCCGTCTTTGATCTCGAGCGCGTCGGTGTCGTCGATGGCGGGGCGGGTGTAGCCGAGGGCGAGGGCGCGGTCGGCGAGGGAGCAGAGGGCGTCGAGGGCGGCGAGGGCGGCGGCGGTCTCTTGCACCTCGGCGGTGTGGGCGGCGGCCTTTTCGCGGATCTCGCAGAAGAGGTCGAACTCCATGGCGGTGGCGCGGTCTTGGGCGCCGAAGATTTTCTGCTCGTATTCCTTGAGCTCGGGGGTGATGAAGCGTTCGGCGCCGACGAGGGTCTGGCGGCGCTCGTATTCGGGGGGGGCGGCGGCGGCTTGGCCTTTGGAGATTTCGATGTAGAAGCCGAACACTTTGTTGTGGCGGACTTTGAGGGTCTTGATGCCGGTGCGGTCTTGCTCGGCGGCCTGGTAGCGGGCGAGCCAGGCGTGGCCTTCGGTGGCGAGGGCGCGGAGCTCGTCGAGTTCCTTGTTGTAGCCGGGGCGGATGATGCCGCCGTCTTTGAGGGGGATGGGGGGGGCGTCGGCGATGGCGGCGGTGATGAGGGCGGTGAGGCCGGGGAGGGGGTGGAGGCGGGCGGCGGTGGCGTTGAGCAGGGGGTCGGGGGCGGCGGCGGCGCGGTCGCGCAGGTCGGGGACGGGGTGGAGGGAGGCGGCGAGGGCGTTGAGGTCGCGGGCGTTGCAGCGGTTGGCGCTGATGCGGGTGATGAGGCGTTCGAGGTCGCGGACGGCGCCGAGGCGTTCGCGGGCGGCGTTGAGCAGGGCGCGGTCGCGGGTGAGCGTGCCGAGGGCGTCGAGGCGGGCGTCGATGTCGGGCTTGCGGCGCAGGGGGCGGGTGAGCCATGCGCGCAGGAGCCGCGCGCCCATGGGGGTGAGGGTGTTGTCGAGCACGCCGAGGAGGGTGTTGCGCTTGTCCTTGCCGGGGCGGGGGGTGAGGTCGAGGTTCGCGCAGGTGTTCTCGTCGAGGGTCAGGAAGTCGCCGGGGTCGCGCACGGCGAGGGCGCGGATGTGCACCGCGCTGTGGCGAAGTTGCTCGGAGACGTACTGGAGCAGCGCCCCTGCGGGGCAGACGAGCGCGGGCGCACCCTCGCAGCCGTAGCCCTCGAGGGAATGTACCGCGAAGTGGCGCAGGAGGCGGTCGTAGGCGCAGTCGTACTCCAGCGTCCAGTCGTCGATCTCCGTGACCGCCATGGCCTCCAGCCCTGCGGGGGCGAGGACGGTCTGGCGCAGGAACGCCGCGTTCTGCGCGGCCACAAGGCATTCGCTCGGCGCGTGGCGGCGCAGGGCCTCCGTCAGCGCGGGGGTGTCCGCAGGGGCCTCGGCGGAGAAGTCGCCCGTCGAGAGGTCGAGGATCGCCAGCCCGTACGCGCAGTCCGCGCCCGGCCTGCCGGGGACGACGTGGACGGCCGCGAGGAAGTTGTTGCGGGCCGCGTCGAGGATCTCGTCCTCCGTGACCGTGCCGGGGGTGACGACGCGCGTGACCTCGCGGCGGACGATGCCCTTCGCCTGCGAGGGGTCCTCCATCTGGTCGCAGACGGCGGCCTTCCGGCCTGCGCGGATGAGTTTGGCGAGGTACGCGTCGAGCGCGTGGTACGGCACGCCGCACATGGGCGTGCCGCCGCGCTGGGTGAGGGCGACCCCGAGGATGGGGGCGGCGGCGCGCGCGTCGTCGAAGAACATCTCATAGAAATCGCCCAGTCGGAACATGAGGATGACCCCCTCCGGGAGTTCCGCTTTTATCCGCCTGTACTGGCGCATCATCGGTGTCAGTGTCTGGTCTTCGTTAGTCATGTAAGGCAAGAGTTTCGCAGATTGGGGGCGGTGGCGTCAAGTTGAAAGTATGTGGAGACGGCCCCTGCAACACCATCTCGTCAGCTACGGTCTCCGCCCTCCGCAAGATAAAAACATTTTGCCGCAATTGCTGTATTGACTCTTTGCAAAGAGGGTGCTATCTTTATTTCAACGATGTGTGTTAGCACGTCATTAGGCAAGGCTAAAAAGGAAGGACATTTGACATGAGACGCAGGACATTCTTGACGACATCCGCGTTCGGCGCCGCCGCCGTTCTGACGGGATACGCGCAGGCGCCCAAGCGCCGTACCATCGGCCCGAACGAGAAAATCAACCACGCGTGCATCGGCGTGGGCGGCATGGGGCACCATGACCTGAAAAATTATCTGTCGTATCAGAAGGGGCAGGTCGTCGCCATCTGCGACGTGGACATGAACAGCCTGAACAACGCGGCGAAGGACGCTCCCGACGCGCGCAAGTATCAGGACTGGCGCGAGCTGCTGGATAAGGAAGGCGACAAGATCGACTCCGTGCATATCTGCGTCCCTGACCACATGCACGCGCTCATCGCGCTGAACGCCATTAAGCGCGGCAAGCACGTCTATTGCCAGAAGCCGCTGTGCCACGACGTGGCCGAGTGCCGCGCGCTCGCGGACGCGGCGAAGAAGATGGGCGTCGTCACGCAGCTCGGCACGCAGCACGCCTCCGGGCAGGGCGACCGCACGGGCGTCCACTTCCTCCAGAAGGGCGCGATCGGCACGATGACGAAGATGTACCTCTGCTCGAACCGCTCGGGCGTCGAGGGCCTGCGCCGCCCCAACGTCCCCCCGAATAAGGGCAACCCCCCGGACCACCTGAACTGGGACTGGTGGGTCGGCACCGCCCCGATGCGCGACTACGCGGGCGGCTACCACCCCTTCGCATGGCGCTCGTGGCTGGACTTCGGCACGGGCTGGTCGGGCGACATCGGCTGCCACATCTTCGACGCCGCGTGGAAGGGCTTCAACCTTGAGGCGACCGCGCCGCTCTCCGTCAAGGCCAAGGTGTCCGAGGAGTGGAAGAACAGCCCCGAGCGCCGCGCGCAGGTGTGGTCGAACGGCAACCACATCACCTGGACGTTCAAGGGCATCCCCGCGAGCGGCGGCAAGAACTTCACCATGGAGTGGTTCGACGGCGAGTTCCTCCCGTCCGAGGACGCGCAGGAGTACGCGAAGATGGCGGGCTTCGAGAAGTTCCCCGAGGAGGGGCTGATCGTGTTCGGCACGGAGGGCGCGATGCTGCTGCCGCACACGGGCGGGGCGCACCTGCTGCCGAAGAACAAGTTCGAGTCCGTCGAGCGGCCGAAGATGGACGGGCGCAACCACTACCACCACTTCCTCGAGGCCGCGCGCGGCGAGGCCGAGAACGAGTCCTTCTTCCAGCGCACCGGCCCGATGACCGAGACCATCCTGCTCGGCACCGTCGCCATCCGCACGCCGGACACGGAGCTCAAGTGGGATCCGAAGGCGATGAAGATCACCAACAGCCTCGAGGCCACCAAGCTGCTCTCGCGCACCTACCGCAAGGGCTGGGAAGCACCGAAGGTCTAATCTCGGGGAGAATGTTTCTGGAGCGCGTTCACACAACAAGCAGGGCGATCCGCTTTGTTTGAATGTGGATGCGCTTTAGACAGCGCAATGACAGACGGCATCCGAACGAAAAAACGCCCACGGCGGCATATCATCCGTGGCGTTGATATCCTCCATGAGGATTATGACATCCTTGTCGTCTACAAAGACATCGGCGTGTTGTCAACCGCACTCCGCAACCCGAGGGAATATTCCGCCGAAGGTGCGCTGACGAACTATCTGCGAAAGGGCGACACGCGTTCCCGCAAGTGCGCCTACCCCGTCCACCGCCTCGACCGCGAGACCTCGGGCGTGATGATTTTTGCGAAAACACAAGAGGCGCAGAACACGCTGAAAGACAATTGGAAAGGCAACGAGAAAATCTACTTCGCGGCGGTACGGGGGAAGCTCGCCGAGAAGTGTGGCACGTTGACCAGCTACCTCGCCGAAGACGAGGACTTGTTTATGCGCTCGGTCGATAACCCGCAGGACGGGAAGTTGTCGCAAACCGCGTATGAGGTCGTGGCGGAAACGCCCACGATGAGCCTTCTCAAAATCAACCTGCTGACAGGGCGCAAGAACCAAATCCGCGTGCAGTTCGCGGAAGCCGGGCATCCCGTTGTCGGCGACCCGAAATACGGGCGCAACGACCCGTTCCGCGAACGCCTCTGCCTTCATGCGAAATCCATCGCCTTCGACCACCCGCACCACGGCAAGCGGATGTTCTTCGACACCGAACTCCCGAGCGTGTTCCTACGCCTGTTCCCGGAATACCAGCCATGAAAGCAATCATCCAGCGCGTCGCCGAGGCCTCCGTCGAAATAGACGGAACCTGCGTCGCGAAAATAAACCGCGGCTTCCTTGTCCTGCTCGGCGTGACGCACACGGATACGATGGCGGACGCAGAGAAACTGGCCAAGAAGATTCCCGCGCTCCGCATCTTCGAGGACGCGCAAGGGCTGATGAACCTTTCGCTCGCGGACATCGGCGGCGAGGTCATCGTCGTCTCGCAATTCACCTTGTATGCGGACACGCGCAAAGGCAACCGCCCCAGTTTCATCGAAGCCGCGCGACCTGAACACGCTGAACCACTCTATGAGGCACTGGTGCGCCGCTTGCGTGAAACGCTCGGCGAGCCACGTGTGCAGACGGGACGCTTCGGCGCGGAAATGAAAGTCCGCCTTCTCAACGATGGCCCCGTCACGATTGAGATTGAGACCGGGCAGAACTGATT